>JAFGRJ010000126.1 GCA_016935235.1 Candidatus Cloacimonadota bacterium | reverse complement strand
TGCACAACTTATTGCAACAAAAATAAATACATTGATAAATCTTAAACAAGAAGATTTTTACACTCTTTTTCAGTATAAGTTTTCATTAGCATTAAAAACAGAAAAAAAAATCAGCAACAATTTATTTCAGAAGTCTTTTTAAGGATATTTTTAAAATGTTGACTATATTTAAGTCTCATAATTTTTTTGAATTAATTAACAGAATAATACCGTGAAATGGAGATCTGTCTATGAAGAAATTTAACAAAGAGAGTATGGATGGTAATACTGCCGCTTCTCATGTTGCCTATGCTTTCAGTGAAGTAGCAGCTATATACCCGATAACACCTTCCTCTCCGATGGGTGAGCTTGCCGATGCATGGGCTGCCAATGGACGGAGAAACATTTTTGGTCAAATCGTGGATGTTATGGAGATGCAATCTGAGGCTGGGGCGGCTGGAGCCGTGCATGGATCTCTTTCCGCTGGAGCGTTTACCACAACTTTTACTGCCTCGCAGGGATTGATGCTGATGCTGCCAAACATGCACAAGATTGCTGGGGAAATGCTTCCCACAGTATTTCACGTATCAGCCAGGTCTCTGGCTGTACAGTCCCTCTCCATCTTCGGGGATCACTCGGATGTTATGGCAGCCCGGAACACAGGTTTCGGTCTTATAGCAGAAGCTGGCATCCAGGAAATAATGGATTTAAGCGTAATATCTCATCTGGCAACTTTGAAGAGTAAAGTACCTTTTCTCAATTTCTTCGATGGATTCAGGAATTCACATGAAATCCAGAAAATCGAGGTAATTGATTACGATACCATGAGAGAAATGCTGGATAGGGAATTTGTGGAAGATTTCCGCAAAAGGGCGCTTAATCCTGAAATTCCCAGGGTAAAAGTCGGTGCTCAGAATCCGGATGTTTATTTCCAAGGTAGAGAAACAGTTAATGAATTTTACAATCAAACACCTGGGATAGTCCAGGAATATATGGACAGGTTTGCGGAATTTACAGGTCGTCAATATCATTTATTCGACTATACTGGTCATCCCCAGGCAGACAAGATAATAATTGCCATGGGTAGTGCTATTGAAACTATCGAAGAAACCATTAATTACCTCAATAACAAGAAAGGCACACGATTGGGAATGATAAAGATCAGATGTTACCGTCCTTTTGCTGTTGAAGCCTTCCGCACAGTTATCCCTGCTTCTGTAAAGAAAATCGCTGTCTTGGATAGAACAAAAGAATGTGGTGCAATTGGAGAACCTCTCTATCTGGATGTTATTGCAGCCCTTAAGGACAGGCAGGACCTGACCATTATTGGTGGTCGTTATGGTTTATCTTCTAAAGAATTTACCCCTTCCATGGTAAAAGCTGTGTATGAGCATCTGGACGGACACTGTTATCACGGATTTACTGTCGGGATAACCGACGATGTAACTAATTTATCCATCCCGGTAAAAGATATCATCAATACTGCTCCCGCAGGCACGATCAGTTGCAAATTCTGGGGACTTGGTTCCGATGGTACAGTGGGAGCTAATAAAAACTCTATCAAAATCATCGGTGACAATACTGATATGTTTGCCCAGGGATATTTTCAATACGATTCTAAAAAATCCGGAGGTATTACACGAAGTCATTTGCGTTTCGGCAAGGAGAAAATCCAGTCTGAATATCTGGTGGAACATGCTGATTTCATTGGTTGTCATAATCAAGCTTTTATTGGACGTTACGATATCCTGGAAGGAATCAAGGAGGGAGGAGTATTCCTGCTTAATTCCATCTGGGACAGTGAGGTAGTTTTTGAGAATCTGACCCGCGAAATGCAGGAAATTATTATCAGGAAAAAAGTTAAACTCTACAATATCAACGCATTGAAGATTGCCAATGCCGTGGGCCTGGGAAACAGGATAAATACAGTGATGCAGACCGCTTTCTTTCTTATATCCGGTGTACTGGACAGAAAGGAAGCCATCAAGATGATTAAGAAAGCCATTGAAAAAAGCTATAGTAAAAGAGGTCAGGAAATAGTGGAAATGAACTGGAAAGCTGTGGATAAAACCGATGAAGCTCTGGTGGAAATTTCTGTTCCATCTGTTTTGCCTGACACATTCGCTCCCCAAACAAAGCTCGTTCCGGATGACTCTTCACGTTTCATCAGGAATGTCATCGAACCGATCATGCGTGAAAAAGGAGACGAAATCCCAGTTTCTGAAATGCCCTTCGATGGCTTCGTACCATCAGGTACAACCAGACTGGAGAAAAGGGGAGTATCTCCCTATATCCCACACTGGATACCGGAAAACTGCATACAGTGCAATCAATGCTCCTTTATATGTCCTCATGCTGCCATCAGAGCTAAATTGATCAATCCCGTTGATCTTAAAGATGCTCCTTCCTCTTTTAAGACTATTCCTGCCATGGGTAAAGATAAAGATAGTTTTATGTATAAGGTTCAGATCTATCCAGAAGATTGCCAGGGATGCCAGAATTGCGTTGTAGAATGCCCGAAAGAAGCATTGATAATGAAACCCATTGCTGAGGAACGGGAAGCTGGAGAAACTGTAAATGCTGAATTTTTTGATGCCCTTCCTTATGACATCATGGGCAGTAATAATGAAAACACTGTAAAGGGGAGCCAGTTCAAACAACCATTGCTGGAATTTTCAGGGGCTTGCGCTGGTTGCGGAGAAACACCTTATGTTAAATTGATCACCCAGTTATTCGGTGATCGCCTGTTAGTAGCTAATGCCACAGGTTGCAGTTCCATCTGGGGCGGGACATTTCCCACCATTCCTTACTGTAAGAATAAAAATGGACATGGACCTGCCTGGGCTAACTCACTGTTTGAGGATAATGCTGAATATGGATTCGGCATGAGGCTTGCCATAGATGCTAACCGTAACCAGTTGAAAAGGAACACTACAGAGCTACTGAAAGCCGACATTCCTGCTGCTTTAGCAACAGCACTGCGGAAAGCTCTGGAAAACTGGGACATGAAAGATGAAGGAAGTAAAAAAAATGTCGCTTTGATAAAAGAATTACTGCCGACAGCTCTCAAAACCGTGAAATCCCCGTACAAAGATTCATTAAAAAAGGTAATCGAACTGCAGAATTATTTCGTTGACAAATCGGTTTGGTCATTTGGCGGGGATGGTTGGGCTTACGATATCGGCTATGGCGGTCTGGACCACGTCATGTCAACCGGTCGTAACTTCAATGCTCTGGTTCTGGATACAGAAGTTTATTCAAATACTGGGGGACAAGCTTCAAAAGCAACCCCACTGGGTTCCGTAGCGAGATTTGCTGAATCCGGGAAGAAGACCATCAAGAAAGATCTGGGAATGATGATGATGAGTTATGGTTATGTCTATGTGGGTTCAATATCAATGGGTGCCAATAAAGCTCAAGCTTTGAAAGCAATTAAAGAAGCAGAAGCCTATAATGGTCCTTCCATAATAATCGCTTACGCACCTTGCATCAATCATGGTATAGATATGGCTTATACTCAGAAGGAAGAGAAAAAGGCTGTAGACTCAGGTTACTGGATTCTCTATCGTTTCAATCCTGATCTGAAGAAAGAAGGTAAAAATCCTCTGATTCTCGATTCCAAGGAACCTACAGTAGATGTGATAGATTTTCTGAAAGGCGAAAAGAGGTATACTTCCCTGGAAAGAATTTTCCCGGAGAAAGTTGATTATTACCGGAGCGAATTCACCAAGTATGTGAAAGAAAGATACGAATATTACAAGGCACTTGCTGAGAAGACATACTAAGCAAAAAATCATGAATAATGGAGATATAATCGAAAACCCCTTCCCTGGAAGGGGTTTTTCTTTCTCCTTCCATGAAATTAATCACTCAAACTGCAATGTTTCTTAAATTTAACAGTTGCCCAGAAAATTTACTGGGACCAATTTAGTGCCAGAAGATGACATAATTCTACGAGGGGATCAAGGGTAATCCTGTAGAAGCCAAGAGAATAAGATTCATTGTTTTAATACATGAGGCTCCTAGCGGAATTTATTTTAAACTGGCATGAGATGGGGCAGATGTCAGAATGGAACAGAGCAAATAATTAGATACAATAATATTAGTGGGGATTGGATATAATGATAACTTATGAACCTGTAGGTTTTATTCACACACCATTTCGTTCGCTGAACAGCATTCCCATTCAACCAGTTGCAGGAAGGAATTTCCAGGGATATATAGATATTTTACCGGAATACCACGAGTGTCTTCAGGATCTGGCTGGTTTTTCACATATTATCCTGATATACCATTTTCATCTTTCTCAAGGTTTTACTTCACAGGTGGTGCCCTTTCTCGATAAAGTACCCAGAGGTCTTTTTGCCACAAGGGCTCCCCGACGACCTAATCAAATCGGATTATCAACTGTTAGTCTGGACAGAATAGAAAAAAACAGGCTATTCATTTCAAATATTGACATAGTGGACGGGACTCCGCTCTTGGATATTAAACCCTGGATACAAGCAGCTGACTGCCCAGATTTGACCAGTATTCGAAGTGGTTGGCTGGAAGAAAAAGGTGCTGATTTTGCTGCAAGATTTTCGGATAACAGATTCACAGACCAGGATGGTTAATGATTCAATGAACAGAATAAAGATACTGGCTGAAGAGGTTGCCAATCGCATTGCAGCGGGTGAGGTTGTTGAAAGACCGGTCTCGGTTGTCAAAGAACTGGTGGAGAATGCCATAGACTCCGGAGCCAAGAAAATCAGTGTTACCGTGGAAAAAGGTGGCAAAAAATTGATCCAGGTAACCGATAACGGGCACGGTATGTCTCATGATGATGCTCTGCTTTCTTTCGAAAGGCATGCAACCAGCAAAATACGAACTGTGGATGATATTTTCAATATTTCTTCCCTGGGTTTTCGGGGGGAAGCACTACCAAGCATTGCTTCCGTGAGTACTTTGACCATGATCACGAGAAATGCTGATTCCGATATTGCAACCCAGATTGATTTCAGGGGAGGTCAGTTGATCAATGTCACGAGAACATCAGCGAATATTGGAACTACCATCACTGTAAAAAATCTTTTCGGCAACGTTCCAGCTCGCAAGAAATTCCTGAAATCTGAGATGGTGGAGTATCGTCATATTCTAAATTACCTCCACTATCAGTCCATTACCTATCCGGAAATTCATTTCACATTTAACGCCGATGGAGTAAGAAAGCTGAACTATCCAGCGGTAAACTCATTCCGGGAGCGTATGACAGCAGTTTTCGGACGTGACTTTTTCCACAGGGACCTTATTGAGATAGATGCAAAAAATGATTTTGCCAGTGTAAGTGGCTATATTGGTGGTTTGGAAGATGAACAGGAAATAGACCTGACAGACCTTCATTACCTTTTCATTAATGGGCGTTTCATCAAAGACAGGATAATTCTGCATAGTATCAGGGCTGCCTATGAGCCATTTCTTAAAAAATTCCGGGTGTTCCAGGCAGGCAAATTACCACTTTATATACTTTTTCTTCATATTGAACCGGGTAGAGTTGATTTTAATGTCCACCCAGCAAAACTGGAGATTCGCTTCACCGATCCAGGCTGGGTGCATAATTTCATCAAGTCAACACTTACAAAAGCATTGTTGAAATACGAGGATCTCAAATACAATAAAATCAAGGAAAAGATAAAGACACAATTGCAAGAAACCCCAACACCAGCTATTGATAAGAAGATTTTCAGCTCAAGGTCGGAAAAAATTCGCTTCAACGATTATAAAAAGGAGTTTACTGAACTGTATCAGCCCGACCTGTTCCGAAAAAATGATCAGCATGATCTTGACCTGCTGGCTAAATTAGCACCAGCTGCAAAGGAGATCTTCCATCTTCCGGAAGAGGAGATCATCAATCCCTGGCAACTACATCAAAGCTATATATTTGTACAGGTGGAAGATGGTTTGATAATTATCGACCAGCATGCAGCTCATGAACGGATAATTTATGAAAAAGTATTGCATCGTCTGCATGGGGCACCACCACTTCAGCAAAAACTTATTTTTCCTCTGGTGGTTAATCTGCCTCCATATTTCAGCAGTATTGTGGCAGCTTTAATAAATGATAATATTGCAGAGATCAATAAAGCAGGATTTAATATCAAGACTTTCAGTAATGATGCCGTGGTTATCGATGAGATTCCAGCTGAGTTGAAGGACTGGCATGGAGAGGAAATGTTCCTGGATATACTGAAAAAGCTGGAAGAGGAATATCAGGAAACAGAAGATTTCCGGGACAGCCTTGCTAAGTCCATTTCCTGCAAAGCAGCCATAAAAGCAGGCATGAAAATGAGCAAGAAGGAAATGCTGTCACTGATCAACGATCTATTTGCCTGCGAAGTACCATATTACTGTCCTCATGGCAGACCAGTGATCATAAAAATGACCATGAGTGATTTTGAGAAAAGGTTTAAAAGAATCGGTTAGCTGTGACAACCCCAACAATTCCTCTGATTATTATCCAGGGTCCCACTGCAACTGGAAAAAGTGATCTGGCTTTACGCCTCGTGGAAGAACTGCCTTTAGAGATAATTTCAGCAGACTCCCGTCAGGTTTACCGCCTGCTTGATATTGGCACATCAAAACCAAGTAGGAGCATCCGGGAATCTATACCACATCATCTGATAGATATGGTATATCCTGATCAGGAATATAACGCGGGTGATTTCTGCCATGATGCTGCTTCTGCAATTGAGCAGGTTATCAAAAACGGCAATATCCCTTTAGTAGTTGGGGGTACAGGTTTTTATATAAGATCATTACTGGAGGGTCTAGCTTGGATACCCGACATACCTGCAGCGATTAAAGAAGAATTGCGCAGAGAAATAAACAGGCTGGGGAGTAAGGGGCTGTACCGCAAGCTGCGATCAGTTGATCCTGCTGCTGCTTCCCGTATAAATCAGAATGATTTGCAGAAGTTATCAAGGGCTCTGGAAGTATACCTGTATACCGGGAAACCGATCTCCCATTTCTGGGAAATCCAGCAATACGAGTCGAAGTACAGAACATTTAACATCATGATAACTGAGAATAGGGATGTCCTGTATAAAAGGATAAACAGCCGGATCTTAAAAATGCTGCAGGATGGATTGCTCACAGAAATCGATTCCTTGCTGGCAGCTGGTTATAAAGAAACTGATCCGGGGATGATTACAGTTGGTTATCGTGAATTCTATCCATATTTCAAACAGGTCAAAACTCTGGAGGATTGTACAGCTGAGGCTCAGAAGAATACAAGGAATTATGCCAAAAGACAGTTCACCTGGTATAAAAAAATCTATTTTGATTTGACATTAGTGGCTTCAGGTATTAGTTTTTCTCATATTAAAAAAAAAATAAGTGCTTTCATGGCTCCGGAGCAATAGTATGATTATAGCTAGAATAAATGATTATGAAATAAGCGCAGAGGAGTTCCAGGCTGAATTAACACGTGTTCTGGAAAAAATGAGGATAGAACAACCTACCGAGGAAGCTAAAGAAATGGCTATTCAACAATTAATTGATGGTTATCTACTCCTGTGCCAGGCTAGAAAATCGCAATTATTGATCTCTCAGGAAGAAATCGAAAGTCGCTTTATAGATATCAGCCTGCAGTACAATTCCGAAACGGAATTCAAAGAAGCTCTCACCTCCATGTGTTTTGACGAAAGCATGCTCAGGGATAAAATACGCGATGAATTGATCATCAAGAAATATGTAAGTACAAAATTTCATCCCACCAATATGATTCCTGTTCAGAAACTGGAGGAGATTTACCTGGAAAACAGGGAATCCTTTGTAACCCAGGAAATGGTTAAAGCTTCACATATCCTGATCAGTGAAGATGGTGATAACGGTTACAGGAAGGCACTGGTAATAAGAAATGCGATCAAATCACCGATAGATTTTCTCAAGAAAGCCCGTAACTGCTCCGATTGCCCCAGTTGCTGTCGCTCAGGTAATCTTGGTTATTTTCCGCGCGGCAAGATGGTAAAAGAATTTGAAGATGCTGCTTTTGCCTTGAAAATAAACGAGATCAGTGAGCCGGTGAAAACACAGTTCGGTTATCATATCATCATGGTAACTGGGAGGAAAGAAAGCAGGCTGGCACCTTTTGACGAAGTCAAGGATGCCCTGAAACAGAGATTGGAACAGATAGACTGTGAGTTGAAACTGCTCCGGCATCTGCGGGAATTAAGAAGTAAAGCTCAAATCGAAATTTTTAGTGATTTATTTTAGAAATTTTTCGGGGAGTTACCTTCATGGCAGAATTGGGTGTTAACATAGATCATATTGCAACTTTAAGACAGGCGAGACAGGGAAGGGAACCTGATCCGGTATATGCTGCTGCCATAGCGGAGCAATATGGTGCCGATCAGATCACTATCCATCTACGGGAAGACCGCAGGCACATTCAGCTGCGTGATCTGAAAATCCTGCGGAAAACAGTTCAGACAAGATTGAATCTGGAAATGGCTGCTTTACCAGAAATGGTGAAGATCGCCAGAAGAATTAAACCGGACACAGTGACCCTTGTTCCCGAGAGAAGAGAAGAGCTGACCACAGAAGGGGGGCTGGATCTCCGAACTGAACACAGGGGGATAATCAAGGAACTGCAGGCGGCAGGGATAGAGGTGAGTGTCTTTATCGAGCCTGAACCGGGAATAATCAAAAAAGCAAAGGATCTGCATGCCGATGCAGTGGAAATACATACCGGCAGGTATGCCAATGCCGGCAGGAAATTGGAAAAAACCCGGGAAATTGAACGAATAAAAAAGGCAGCTCAACTCATCAAATCCCTGGGAATGAGAGTTGTGGCAGGTCATGGTTTAAATTATCATAATATTACAGCTCTGGTAGAACTTGGTATAATTGAGGAATATAATATTGGTCACAGCATTGTCTCTCGGGCAGTATTTACCGGTTTGCCCGAAGCAGTACTGACCATGAAAGAACTTGTTCTTTAAACTCTATAAACCGTTATATTATCATCACCTTTACGTGTAGATTCAAAAGCTGCTTCAATAGTCTTATTGATATAATCCTCGATATCGCTGATTTCGCTTGATTTTTCCAGGATTCCCCAGCCGATACGATAATGATTCATGAGAGGAAGCTGGATTATCTTGTCGTTAATCCTGTAAACAGCAATCAAAGAAATATTCTCATGCGTTTCCGGCATAGCTATGGCAAAGGTGTCGCGGTAAAGCCTTCCCACCAGATCCGTTTCCCGCAGGTTATTTTTCAGAATGACTGCCAGATTTTTCAGAAGATCATCCGTGTTGTCCTTTCCAATAGTTCTGACAATATTCTCAAAATTATCGATTTTCATGGCGGCAATAGTAAGGTCCCTTTGATAACGACGGGCATGGGAGAGCATCTTTTCCGCCCGGTCATAAAAAGCATGGCAGTTATAGATGCCGGTGAGTTCATCGAGATCTGTCATCTGTTCAATGTTGTAACGCTGGTTAACCAGGCTGACGACCATGCTGATTACGGAAGTGAAAATCTTCAATTTGACGATATCAGCTTTTGAATAGTTATCATATTGTCGATCCAGAAATAAGAAACCCAGTAGTTCATAGTTATTGTACAGGGGCATGACGAGTAGATTGCTGTAGTCGTGCTCGAAGCGGTAACTGGAATCAGGATTCAGATTAAGAGGTTTGAAAGCGTAAAGTTCTCTGATCAGTGAATCATCTTCAGTGAACCAGGTGTTTTTCTCGTAGGCATGGCTAATATTGCGGGATATCTTGAGGCGATAAGTCAGTGTTTTAAGATTCTTGAGAAAAATTCCCAGGCTGTGGAATTCGAATTCACTTTCAATATCTCTTACTATCTTACTGAGATTTTCTTCCAGATGTTTATATTTGAGAAGGTCCTCCAGCATATTACAGAATTTATTTTGATCAAATATCATTCTAACTCCATCCCTTCTGCTATCATTTATACTCAATCCTCTCCGTCCAGGATAGTGTAAATACTTCTCCTCCGGACAATTTTTTCTCAAATTCGATAGTATCAGCATCTTTTTTAGCATAGGGAAGACTTTCCGAACGGATACTCCAGAAAGCACTCAGATCGTGAACAATGGTTATCTTCCTGGCAGAGGTTCCCCTGTTCTTGAGGGTCACGGAGATATCGCGTTCCAGAACGTTTTTTCCTTCTTTTCTCTGTTCCAGGACAACAGTCTCTCCGACCAGATCGAAAGCATAACCGGTTACGAGTTCAATCTCCTCATCCGTGGGAGTATGGTCGATTCTATCTTCGCCAATGAACTCGAGATTATCATCCGCTTCATCCAGTTTATAGATCATAACAGTACCACGAGGAAGAGGGATTCCCAGGCTGTTGCTCTTGCTGTTTACGAAAACAATTTTCCCCATGATCTTATCAGTATGGGTACGATACTCATATTTAGGTTCAGCTTTCACTTTAGCCAGGGGGAAGAGCTGTAACTGCTTGGTCTGATTGTTATTGATGGTAACGTTAGCACTCAGTGTATAGAGATGGAAATCATGGAATGCTTTCTCCTCGAAGGTTGGTACTCCCTTGGCATATTCCTCATACATTGCTTCGTCTGGCGTCATCCTTTCGGGATAAAGATCTTTATCCAATTTTCGGACATCACCGGCGATCAACTTTAATTTCGTATCGCGAAAACCTTTACCGGTTTCATTAGTCAGGGTAACCCAGGAATTAATATCCAGAATCCGCTTATCCTCATTCCATACGGTATTGTAGGTTACTTCCCACATCATTCCCCGGCATAGATAAGAAACTTCCAGGGGATATTCACCATTCTTAGGGATTAATAACTGCCAGTGCAGGGTAGGTTTTAGAAAGAAATTTTCCGGCAGGGTGTCGAGAACAATGTTCCTGATCTCATCCTGCTGAATCAGGTTCAACTGACCGTCAGTCTCGTCGATAAGACCTATCGTGTCAAAATCATTGAACTGTAATATACCTTTGAATTTATATTCAGATTTTGTAAGCAATGAAATAGAACGTCCGATGTATTTCTGCATTATTTTCCTGGTATTAGCCAGATCATATTCATAATTCTGGGAAAAAATATCCAGACCTTCCTTCTCGGATGTTATGATAACAGAATTAGGATCGATCATTATAGGTATATCCTCAAAATAATAATCCTGCAAGCCTTTAGCCAACTGCAGGCTGAGGTTTGTCCTGACCAGTGCGAAATCGTTATTATAGATGGTAACCTGATCAGCTAGGAGTGCTGCCATGAGCAGTAATAGCGGAATTGGCAGAATTTTTTTCATTTTTTCCCCCCGGTTTTTTATTTCAATATCTGATTAAGCTTGGCAACTATCATATCAATACCGATGCGGTTATAACCACCTTCGGGAATGATCACATCAGCAAAACGCTTGGAAGGTTCGACAAATTCGATATGCATGGGTCTCACATAGGTTTGATACTGCTCAATAACTGATTCCAATGTTCTGCCTCTTTCATTGATGTCTCGCCGAATACGACGCAGTATTCTGACATCAGCATCGGTATCCACGAATATTTTAATGTCCATCAGATCACGCAATTCCTCATTCTCAAAAATAAGAATGCCTTCCAGAATAATGATCTTGGCAGGTTTCTTGAGTATTGTTTTCTTGGTCCGCAGATGGGTAACATAATCAAAACAGGGCATGTACACGGGAACATTATTTTTGAGGAGTTTAATATGCTCAATGAGCAGTTCATTATCGAAAGAACTGGGATGATCAAAATTAACAAGATGGCGTTCTGCGAGACTCAAGTTTTTAAAGGATTTATAATAGGCATCCTGAGGAATGACAGTAATATTGGATTTGATCGCAGCTTCGATTGCTTCAGCGACAGTGGTCTTACCGGAGCCTGTGCCGCCACCAATACCGATAAGAACAGGTTTAGGCATATTGAACTTCCTTGCTTTCTTGAAATCGGGTAATCTCCAAGCCATCTCCAATGTTGAGTGTTTCAGATACGAAGCTGGGATTGTTTACGATAAAGTCAAGATATTCATGAACGCTTTCCCGGTGGGAAATAACATTATCAGCAATGATCAGGGCATTATTGTTCAGGAGGGGCAGAAGCAGTTTCAGATAAGAGATATAATCTGCTTTATTGGCATCGAGAAATACCAAATCGTAACTGAACTGCAATGAAGGTATGATCCTCTCCGCCAGCCCCAGGTAAAAAATGATATTCTTTCTTCCTTTCAGGTTAGCGAGGGCTGAAGCCTGCCTGGCAGCATCAACCTCAACAGTATCAATTAATGCATCCACCTCTTCAGATGCCAGTGACAGCCAGAAGGTGGAATATCCATTGGAAGTGCCTATCTCCAATATTCGCCCGGGATGGGAGCTCAACACAATCTGATAAAGGTAAAATCCTGTTGCTTCATCGACATTCCAGAGACGACGGCATGATATTTTCTGCTGCCTGAAGACTTGAAATTCTTCAGCAAATTTTCTTCTAATAGTGACCAGTTTCACGGGATTTTGTCCTGTTAATCCTTCCAGCTATATCTTCCCCAGGTACCTTTCACAGCGAAAAAAATAAAATAGGGTATATAGATGACCTCAGCAATAAGGAATCCCCAGAGCAGTTTACATTTCTTAACCTTTATCAGAAAACAGGCCAGGAGCAGGAATTCTGGTACTGTTTTCAGGATGATCAGGGTTATCACTTCTTGCCAGCTTAAAAGGGAAAAGAAGGTGAGGGTAACCGCCAGGAAAATTGATAGATAATAGCTAAAGATGAACAAAGTCATGGCCTTTACAGGGAGGGGATAATATCTCCATTTAGAGGCTCTACGGCTTTCCTGGTTGATCTGAATCTTCCATTCTGTTCTGTCCCGGGCAGGAACGAAGGATGTGGTAGTGAACATGAAAGTCAATTTCCGCAGGAATCCGGCCATTTTCTGGAGTAAGAGATCATCATCTCCGGAGGGTATTTGCCCGATCCCCTCAAATCCATTGATTTTATTAAAAATACTCTTGCGATAAGCCATATTTCGGGCAGTACAGGTGATACCCCACTTCCATCCGAAACTGCCGGCGGTAACTGCAAACAAGGAAACCCTTTCCAGATTCTTGAGGACAGAGAGTAATCCGTTTTTTATCTGCAGCGGGGAATAACCTGCCAGAAAATCTATCTGATCGCTGAAATGCCTGTTGATTTCCTGCAGCCAGTTGCGTCCCGGCAGGCAGTCAGCATCGGTAAAGACAAGAATCTCATTACTGGCATAATCGATGCCAACAGCCAGAGCCTTTTTTTTCCCGGAAAGGACCGGGTCATAATCCTCGATAGATATAAACCTGATCTGGGAAGTTCTCTGCTGATATTTTCTGATAATACCTGCCGTTTCATCCGTGGAACGATCGTCTATGATGATCATTTCATAAGCATCCTCAGGATAGTTCTGGTTTAAAAGACGGTCGAGTAGTTCCGGCAGATATTTTTCCTCATTACGCGCTGCCACAATTATCGATAATTTCTTGATTCTAGGGTCGTGAACTCGCTTCAGACGTAATATACCAGCAAGAAAAAAAAAGATCAGAAACATATACAGGAGAGCTGGAATTAAAAAAAAAGTGAACATCAGGATATGGTGGAATCAGTAGCTTCTATGAAATCAGCCAGGTTCGGTGATTGTTCCCTTATGTCATCCAGAGTTGGATTGGAGATTTTATTTTCACCGGGTTTTTCCTTAAGGCTGAAGTCCACTTTCACTCTCAGGCTGAAATGATTGGAGATGATATCTGAGATCGTCATCCTGTTTTCCGTGAGCATTTCCAGAGCCAGATTAGAACGTACCTGATACCGGATAAGATTGTTCACAACTGTCTGGACTTCGCTGTTCCTGAAATAACTCGCCAGCAGAGGTTTCTGTTTCTTTACTTTTTCCAGCAGCACAGGTTGAAATGTTCTAACAATTTCCAGGGTAAGTTCTTCTATCTGAGGTTTTTCCTCATAAGCCTGTTGCAGCATATCATATTTGACCTCTTCGGATATCCTGACCGGATTTATTTCCAGCTGCTGTGAAGATCTTGCTTCAGCGCCTGGTTCAGTCGTTGCAGAATTGAATATCTTATTGTCGGTTAACCTGGTTATCAAGTCATCAATTGAATAAATTTCGGACAGGCGGGTCAACTTGACAAAAGCCAGTTCAGCTATCATAAGCGGGTTGCTGCTGCTACGGATATCGGCTTTGGTCTTCACCAGCAGAGACATCAGATAAAGTAGATCATTCTCGGAAAAATCCTGGTTGATTGCTTTCATGATCTCTTTATCGACCTGAGAAATATCGGGCTTTTCTATTTTCAGTTTTAGCAGCAGAAGATACCTGATATAATCAAGAAGACCATTGATAAATTCCTGCAGGTCATTACCCTTGTCTATGGTCTCATGAAGCAGATTGAGAATTGCCGCAGCATCTTTCCTGATGATGGTATTCATTATTTCTGCATACATGTCGTTGCCCACAATTCCAAAGATCGCAAGGACATCTTTCTGACTGATGCTATCCCTGCCAAAAGCGAGGAGCTGGTCCATCAGCGACAGGGCATCCCTCATGCTGCCTTCCGCTTTTTTGGCGATCAGGAAAAGTGCCTCATCAGCAGCAGTAATGTGTTCCGCTTTGCAAATATAATTCAGTCTATCCATGATAGAAGTAATGGGAATCCTGCGGAAATCATATCTTTGACAGCGGGAAATAATGGTTGGTAATACCTTATGCGGTTCTGTTGTGGCAAAGATGAAAATAACATTTTCTGGCGGTTCTTCAAGTGTCTTCAATAAGGCATTAAACGCATATTTGGAAAGCATGTGAACTTCATCGATGATGTATATTTTATATTGTGAATTGGTGGCAGAGTACATCAGTTCTTTCTGCAGATCCCTGATATCATCCACACCCGTGTTGGAAGCACCATCAATTTCAATGACATCGGCAGATACACCTCTGGTTATCTCCTGACAGTTTTGACACTGATTACACGGATCTATCCTGGGACCTTCCTGCAAGCAGTTCAGACTCTTAGCATAAATGCGCGCCAGTGAAGTTTTGCCAACACCACGAGGACCGGTGAACAGGTAAGCGTGGGCAATTCTCTTCATTTCAATGGTATTTTTCAGGATCTGGGTTATATGGTCCTGGGCATATACTTCATCGAACGTCTGAGGTCGATATTTCCGGGCAAGTACCAGATAGGACATCTTCACCTCTGCCAGTTATAATTTGATAAGATTATTACCCTACTGCAGCTCTATCATGCTGTCAACATTACTCTTAATCATAGTTTATGAAAAAATCAGCCGCGCTATTCTTGTCAATCTAATCTTACCGGTTCCTGGAAACGTGGTGGTCATCATTATTTTTTCTTGACTTCCTGGGATGTTTACAAATTTCTCACTTCAGTGCTGAAGTGGTGGAATTGGTAGACACGCTAGGTTCAGGGTCTAGTGGGCGTATGCCTGTAGGGGTTCGACTCCCCTCTTCAGCACCATTTCTTTAATATGACACTGTTTCTAGAAATGTGAGAAGCTATCCGCATTGATGTTCCAAATCCTTTATGCTGTCTTTTTTCATCGTATAAATGATTGTCTCTTCTGGAAAAAAATTTAAAGGGTTGATCTCAAGGTAAATATTCAATACACGAACACCACTCCGCTGTTTGGCAAAATCCATCTGTCCTTGGGAATGGTTACCTTTATCCTGTCTGATTCTTTGCTGATCAACGGATACCTGTTCTTCCCCGAAAAGATGGAGACCACTTCGATATTATTGATGAGATCATCATAAATAAATTGGATTTCTGCACCCTGGGTCATTTCGATCAGGTAAACTGCTACCTGATGTGAGTTCTTGGGATAATATGTACGGGTAGAAATGGAAAATTTAACTTCCTGATCTACCAGATCTGCAAGTTGAGAATGATAACAGCGTATTTCCAGGCAACCTTCCACAATTTTAAGCTCAGTGTTGAGTTCAATCTTGTTTATTCTGATGTCAGTAATATCGAAAAAATCTTTTCCCAGATCAAAATTTTCATTTAAAAGCCAGCGGTATTCCACATCTTTGCGGAGGAAATATTTTTCCAGTACCAGTTCATTCTTCGCACAGACCACATAAAAATAATCATTCTGCAGTTTTTTGGTGAAGGTAAGACTGGTATTTACCTGAAAATAATCCTGGAAATCCCTGATCTTCGTTTCGCTGAACCGGATTGTATGATTAAAATTCCTGCGGTATCCTATTTTCTGGTCTTTCTCGGTAAAAAGCCTCTCAAGTACATCTTTATATATAAGACTGGCAATTTGTTTACTCTGCAATCTCTGTTCAATCGCGGCTTCGATGATGGTATTAAGCTTACCGTCAGAGTAATCGAAAGAAACAAAGTCACGGCGCAGGAGGGGAGAGGAAGCTATCGTACTGCCATTTTCACGATAATACCTTTTCGCCCTCCGTCCAATCTGGCAGAGGATTTCATAACAGGACCCGCCATATAGAGCAGTAATATTTTCAGCTCTCAGTCTTTCATGACCTTCCCCCAGAAGAATCACTTCATCATTAACATGTACATCGTCCAATCCTGAGATATTAACTGCTATCATATCCATGCTTATCCTGCCAATCACCGGGCAGAGATTGCCTGATATCAATACATAGCCCTTGTTGGAAAGCAGATAATCGTAGCCATCGGCATAACCTATTGGCAATATGGCATATAAAACCTTTTCGGTAGCGATATAAGTCCTGTTATAACCAATTGATTCACCATATTCTGCACTCTTGATCAGGCTTATCCTGGTTTTGAAGCTCATGACGGGTCTTAAATCGACCAGCTGATGGATCGATTTATCGGAATAGATCCCGTAACTGAGCAGCCCGATGCGCACGAGGGTGGAAAAATCATCAGCAGCATTGATTACAGCGCTACTGTTTGCTATATGCACAGATGGTGGCAGTTCCTTCAGTTTATCGAGAAATTCATTAAATACCTTTTTCTGATGTGCGGTATATTCTATATTTTCCTCACTTGCGGAATAATGCGAGAAAATTCCTTCAATTTTGAGGTTTGGCATTTTTTTTATCTGATTATAAGCGACCAATGCCTTATCAAGATTAAAACCACTCCTGCCCATTCCCGTATCCACATTCACGTGAACTTTGCAGATTATTTTTCTTTTCCGGCAATAATCATTCAGACTTTTAGCAAAATCGAGATAGGATATAGAGGGAGTAAGATCATATTCGATAATACTTTCGATTTCATGATCCAGAGAAGGCGATAAAACAAGGATTTGTACACTGATGCCCTGATATCTGAGTAGAGCGCCTTCATCGGAATTTGCCACTCCCAGACTGACAGCACCACAGGCAATAGCTTTGCGGGAAATTTGATAAGCTCCATGTCCATAAGCATCAGCTTTTACTATCTGCATCGTGTTAATGCCTGGGCGCAAGAATCTTTTCAATTCATTGAAATTGTGTTCAAAGTTCGAAAGGTTGATCTCAGTCCAGCTTCGTTCCAAAATATAGCCTTCTATTATTAAAAGATATTCCTAAAAGAATTTTGCCGCAATGTTAGCCAGAGCTGAGCGTTCACCTTTAGTGAGAGTAACATGGCCGACGATGCGTTCATTCTTGAGTTTTTCCGCTGCCACGCTCAGACCATTGCTTTCCGAATCCAGATAGGGAATATCGATCTGGTAGGGATCACCCGTGAGGACGATCTTGGTGCCCTCACCTGCCCTGGTAATGATAGTTTTCATTTCATGAGGAGTAAGATTCTGAGCTTCATCGACAATTATGAACTGGTCTGGCAGACTCCTGCCCCTGATGTAGGTGAGCGGTTCCAGTTCTATGAATCCAAAATCAAGATAATCTTCGAGCTGGGGATGTTTCTTGCCAAAAATCTTGCCATTATCATTATTTTCTTTTTCATTCCGGTTGAAAAGTAATATCTCCATATTGTCATAAATAGGCTGCATCCAGGGATTAAACTTTTCCGCTTTTGTACCCGGTAGAAAACCCAGGTCCTTACCCAGGGGAAAAATGGGTCTGGAAACCACCAGCCTGGTGAAATTATCTTTTTCCACGACCTGGTTCAAGCCTGCCGCCAATGCCAGCAGAGTTTTACCTGTCCCGGCCTTTCCCACCAGACTCACCAGCCGTACAGCAGGATCAAGAAGCAGTTCAAAAGCCATCCTCTGTTCATCATTACGCGCCTTGATACCAAAAATCTCCTGATCCTTGTAATAAGTCAGGGGATAAAAGCAATCATTTTCTGGGGAATAACGTACCAGCGATTCCGCTTCTTCGTCTTCCAGACTTTTACAGATTCTGATGAACTGGTTGGGGTAGAAACAGCAGTTATCGGATTTAACGAGACGACTGCTCAGGAATTTATCACTACTCAATTTGTCCCTGATCCTCTTGTTGTTTTTTACGACGGAAAATCCATTATAAAGTTCGCTGAAGTTAATCCTGTCAGTATCAAAATTTTGAGCCTCCAGGCCCACAGCATCCGCTTTGATTCTAACATTGGCATCTTTGGATACCAGTATTACATGAGTATCTGGATTCTCTTTCTTCATATAAAGGGCGGTGCCAATAATAAGATTATCGTTGGTATCCGTAATCAGGACATGACTGGCGGTTTCCGAGACCTGCCTGCTGATGACCACCTGAATGATACCACCATTATCTGTTTTCACACCTTGTTGCAGACTTCCGTTATCGCGCAGGTCATCCAGATAACGACCTATCTGTCGGGCATTTCTTCCCTTCTCATCCAATCCCTTCTTGAAATTATCGATTTCCTCTATAACCACAATAGGAATGATCACATGATTATCGCCGAAGGAGAACATTGACTGCGGATTATGAATCAATACGTTAGTATCAAGGACAAATATTTTCTTCATACAAACTCCCGCTTCATCAATAAACCGCTTAAAACTTTTTAAAGACCATTATATTGTCAAATATAAAATCCCTCGACAATATAGACAGCAAGCAAAAAAATCTTGCCTGTAAAAAGAGGTGGATTTTCCTGACCCGGGTGGTATATCTTGCGCGGAGATAAAATATGGGCATAAGAAGAAAGGCCAGAGAAATCGTTATGCAAACCCTTTATGCCCTAGACTACAGCCAGATACCGGAAGGCATGGACAGGGATCCTGATCATGCTCTGGAGAAATTACAGGAAATATCACAGGACATCGAATTGAAT
>JAFGRJ010000125.1 GCA_016935235.1 Candidatus Cloacimonadota bacterium | reverse complement strand
GAACTGATGCATGCCATTACTAACGCGCATCAATACATCAGCACCTGCGCTTCCCTTATTTCTCAAAAAGCTGCTATCCGGGCTCTCTCACCTGATGGCATGAAATCAGTTACTATACTGCGGAAAATTTTAAAAAAACAGAAGAAAAAACTGGTCACCTTTCTCAAAGAACTTTTTCCGGCACTGCAGTATATCGATCCCCAGGCTGCTCCTTACCTCTTCCTCAGCTGGAATAGAGATGATCATCTTATTTCCGACCTTCTGGCCAAGAATGGCATCATCGTGATACCCGGTTCCGCTTTTGGGAAAAACGGCTCTAACTGGATCAGAATGAATTATGCAATCAATGACGACAAAATGAAATTATTATTTAAAAAATTAAGCGCAATGTCTTTGATCCTGAAGTGATTATCGGTTTAATGGCAGAGGATGTTATGAAAATCTTATCCTGCATGTTGTTTTTGCTTTTCTTCTGGTTGCAGGCAACAGAGAATGTTGATCCTGATTCTCTTTCTGACAGGTTGAACCTGCTGCCGGAAATGGAAAGGATTATCCTGCTCAATCAACTTGCAGAAAATGATATGAAGATCAATCCCTCCCGAAGTCTCCAGTATGCCAATGATGCCCTCGGTTATGCTCTTGAAGTTAAGATTGATTCCTTGTCAGCTAAAACCGAAAAAATACTGGGAAATATAAATTTCTATCTGGGTGATTTTCCCGAAGCCCACGACCATTACACCAGAGCGCTTGAATTCTATCAGAAAGCTGATGATATCGCAGGCATTGCGTCAGTCCTGAACAACATCGGCCTGATTCTGCAGAAACAGAATAAAAGTGAAGAAGCCCTTGTCCATTTTCTGAAATCTCTGGAACTGGAAAGGATCAGGAAAGATGAAAAAGGTATCGCCTTATCTATCAACAACATCGGGAACCTTTATTACGACCAGAAGAAATACCAGCAGGCGGAAGAGTATTTCCTGCAGGCTATCGCCATCTTTGAAAACCTCAATGATAAAGAAGGTTTATCCCTGGCACTTAATAATCTGGGAATTATCCATGATGAGAATAAAAGGTACGATGCAGCCCTGGATTATTACCTGCAATCCCTGCAGATTGATCGAGAACGGGGAGACAGCACGGGAATCGCTGAAACCTCAAATAATATTGGCTTGGTATACAGTAATCTGAACATACCCGATAAAGCCCTGGAATATTTGCTACTTTCATTAGCAATAAGTGAAAACATGGGTGCTAAATATGGTATTGCTAACACAACCCTGAACATTGGCAATCTATATCTTTCTCTCGAACAATATCAGGAGGCTTATGATTATCTGGACAGGGGATTGAACCTGTCTAGGGAAATTGGAGCAAGTGACCTGCTGATGACTGCAAATCTCTTTATGGCAAGATATTATGCTGCGGTAAACGATTACCAGAAAGCTTATGAATATCATCAATCATATGTGCGGGAACAGAAGAAAATTTACGATATGATCCTGACGGGCAGTGTCTCCGGTGTGTATACCCAATCAGAAAAGAACCGTAAAGATCTGGAAATTTCACGCCTGAAATCATCCCGGCAGTTCATATGTTATATTTTCTTTATCCTGCTCCTGCTGCTCTTAGTCGCTCTGGTTCTGATAATTTACAGCCGCTATCGGATCAAGTTGAATTATATCAGCCACATGGAGCAGGTCAACCGGCAACTGCAGGAACTGGTTCGTACTGATCCCCTTACCGACCTTTCCAATCGACGGGCTATGCTGGAAAAAATAGCCTATGAAAAATTAAGATCTGAACGCAGCGATAAAACCTTTGTCCTGGTTATGGCTGATATTGATGATTTCAAATTCATAAATGACCAGTATGGTCACGATTGCGGTGACTACGTTCTCCAGGAAATCTCGCTTCTTATGGTCAACAATTCCCGCCGCCAGGATGTCATTGGACGCTGGGGCGGTGAAGAATTCCTGTTGATGTTGCCTGAAACCAACCTCTCCGGTGGGGTGGTGATGGCTGAAAAACTGAGAAAGGCTATTGCTGACCGGGATTTCTTCTACAAAGGACGAAACATCTATCTCACTGTTACCTTCGGGGTTAGTGAATCTGATGCAAAAAAAGACATCACCGCCACTATCAGGGAAGCTGACGAAGCCATGTATCTGGGCAAGCGGAACGGTAAAAATCAGGTCACTGTTTATCGGAAAAAATAAAAAAGAAGGGGATATAAATCCCCTTTCCTTTTCTACTTGATACTTCTGCAAATCCTCTTAAGTACTTCAACAGTATTATCCCTGGGAGGTGTCCCGGTAAAATATGCATTCATCTCCTGGTTCACTATCACTGCCATCAGCCCTTCCTGGAAGTAGTAGTTCGTTTCAGCCAGAATAAGCTGATAGAGAGTGAGATCCACTGTCAGCCAGCCGTCCGGGAGGGTAAATTCACGAGCTTCCGGCGGAACAAGGGTAACCTTATCATCAATCAGGTTATATTCTTCATCAAAAGTGAAAGCAACGATCGTCTGCAGCATATTGTTCATATCGGGATCAAGTGCCCATTCCAGGGTTACTTCCTCAGGTGGTTGCCATTCCGGCCAGGTGATG
>JAFGRJ010000124.1 GCA_016935235.1 Candidatus Cloacimonadota bacterium | reverse complement strand
TTGGTGGGCCCAAGAGGGATCGAACCTCTGACCGTCCGGTTATGAGCCGGAAGCTCTACCAACTGAGCTATAGGCCCGGAAATTTATGTATTTTTTTACTTAAAGCAGTGGTAAAAAACTAACTACAGTGACTTAATGTCAAGCATAATTTGTCATCGGTCATTACACTACTTGACGTTGAAATTCTCGATGAATTTCATCAGGACACCGCTGCGGGTGGGGTGACGCAACTTTCGCAGGGCTTTATCTTCTATCTGGCGTATTCTTTCCCGGGTGACGTTGAAGATATTGCCCACTTCTTCCAGGGTACGGTGATAACCGTCGTCGATGCCGAAACGCAGCCGGATGACCCTTTCCTCTCTGGGAGTAAGGGTTTTAAGAATCTCGTCGACCTGCTTACGCAGCAGGGTACGTTCTGCCATGCGTTCGGGTGAGATCGTGCCCTTATCCTCGATGAAATCACCCAGCAGGCTGTCTTCATCTTCATGGCCGATAGGTTTATCCAGAGATACCGGTTCCTTGGTGATAGCCAGGATGCTCTTTATTTTTTCCGCGGGCAGGTCCAGTTTAACGGCAATTTCTTCGGGATAGGGCTCTCTGCCGAGTTCCTGCAGTAATTTACGGCTGGCTCGCTTGACCTTGTTGATCGATTCGATCATGTGTACGGGGATGCGGATGGTGCGTGCCTGGTCGGCAATAGCCCGGGTGATGGCCTGCCGAATCCACCAGGTGGCATAGGTGCTGAACTTGAATCCCTTGCGATAATCATATTTTTCTACCGCCCGCATCAAACCAGTGTTACCTTCCTGGATAAGGTCCAGAAAATCCAGTCCCCGGTTGTTATACCGTTTGGCGATACTTACCACCAGGCGGACATTGGCTTCGATCATCTCGTTCTTGGAGCGTTCTTTCATCTTTTCGCCCCGTTCGATCTCTGCCAACAGGTCAACCAGTTCCTGGGCTGTCATCCTGGTCTCCAGTTCCACCCGGCGGATCTTACGACGAGAATTCTTGATCTTGCGCAGGGTTTCCACAAATACATTGGGTTCTATATCAGTCTCTTCCAGAACCTGCTCATAATCTTCCTGTGATTTATTCGCCTTGCGCCCGTAGGTGCAGATCTCATCGATGGAATATTTACGGATGCGGGAAAGCAATTTGATGGCTTTATGGCTGTCCTTGATACGGTCCACCAGGCTTCTGATCCTGTAGACCATTCGTTTCAGCAGTTTTTCATTGTAGCTCAGGCGGGAAAAAATCTCCACGATCTGCTGTCTTTTCTTATCAATTACTGGCTGGTTAATGTTATCGCCATGATCGTCGTATTCGCTGCTATCGAGAATATCACCTATCTCGTCAAAGATCTCCTTGGCTTCCTTGATTATCTGTTCGAATTCATTGATCAGACGCGCTTCCTGGGCTTTATCCATCCAGGTGCCATATTCTATCTTGAAGATCTGATCGACCTTGACCCTTTTCTCCTTGTAACGATGCAGGAAGTTCTCCATTTCCCGCAGGGTGCTTCCAGACATGAATTCATATTTATTGATGTATTTCTGTCCACTCTCGATCTTCTTGGCGATCCTGATCTCCCCGTCTCTGTCCAGTAGAGGTACACGCCCCATTTCCCCCAGGTACATGCGCACAGGATCGTCGTAATAACGCTTATTCTGAAATTTCTTGGTCGCTTTGGTTTTTTTGACTGATATCTTCTTTTTGGTCACTTTCTTCTGGGTTTCATCGATAAGTTCTATGCCAGAATCGACAAGTTCGGTAATGATGTCGTCGATCTTATCAAGAAAGATAGGATTATTGGGCAGCACATTATTGATCTGTTTGAAAGTTAGAAGATTGTTATTTTTTCTTCCCAGGTCGATCAGTTTTTTTATACACTCATTATAACTCTGCATCCATACTCCTTAATATAGGGTCTTACGGACGACTTTCTTATCCAGGGTGAGGATAAGACGTTTCAATTCATTTTTATTATCGAGTAATTCCTTATTGGAGGGATCACTGCGCAGTTGTTCAGTTACTACCTGGAGATCTTTCTGATATTTTCTTAATTTGACAGCCTGGAGAGCTTGCATGAAATCGTATTCATGAACATCTTCAATGAGCAGTTCAGCAAGCAGATTACGGGTTGTCTCTTCTGTGGCATATTCAAGCATAGCACCAGCCTGGTTGATCTTCTCAGGATATTTTATCAATATTTCGTAGATATCCTTATAAATTTTGAATAAAAAATAATCCGGATTGAGCTCTTTGGCAACTTTTTTAAAGTATTCTCTGTTATTGAGAACATGTTTCAATAATTCTCTTTCTTCCCGGAACTTATGCAATTTACTCTCGGCAGGTTTGTTCCTGCCGGTTACATAGGGAATTTTTATCCTTGAAAAAAGCGCTCTTTCCGAGATCCGGAAGACCTCCGCCACTTCCTTGACAAAAAGTTCACGACCAATTTCATCCCCGATCTCATTGATGATCTCTACCAGAAGATCCAACTTACCTTTTACATCAAGACCGGTACGGTTATCCTTATCCAGGAACTCAGTCAGAGGTTTCGCCTGCTGCAACAAATTTCTCAATTTTTCCGGATCCTGTTTCAGCAGGAAACTATCGGGATCGTCTTCCGGGGGTAGAGAAATGATCCGGGCTGCGATACCTGCTTTGATCAGATTTCCAGCAGCTTTCACAGCTGCGTTGATACCGGCAGGATCTCCGTCATAAAGCAGGAACACATTGCTGGTATAACGGGCCAGGAGGTGGATCTGGGTAGTGGTCAATGAGGTGCCCAACGAGGCAACGGTATTGGCAAAGCCCTTCTCGTACAATCTCAGGAAGTCGGTGTATCCCTCACAGATAATGGCACTGTCCTGCCGGGATATTTCGAAGCGGGTACGGAACAATCCGTAGAGCTCGTTACCCTTGGTATAGATCTCCGTTGTAGGAGAATTTATATATTTACCTCCGGGCTGGTCATCCCGCAGGACTCGTCCTCCAAAAGCGACCACCTTACCGGTAACGGAATGAATGGGAAAAATTATCCGATCCCGGAAAGTATCGAACAGACCCTTCTCACCGCTGGAGAAAAGACCGGTACGGGGCAGGATTTGCTCGTTAATGTGATTTTGCAGAAGATAGTTTTTCAGACCCGAAAAGGAGTTCAGAGCCAGGCCTATCTGGAGGCTGTCCACGGTTTCCCGGCTGATATTTCTCGCTTCCAGATATCTCCAGGCACCTGCTCCGTGTTCCTCTAGATTCTGTCTGTAGTAAGCGCAGGCCAGCTCATAGATCTTATAAATAAGATCGCGCCGGCTATGTTTTTTCGCTGCAGCTTCCGTTGTCTCAATGTTGATACCTACCCGGGAAGCCAGTTTTTTCATGGCTTCCAGGAAGGATATTTTCTCGTAGTCCATGATGAAGGATACGGCATTACCGGCTTTGCCACAACCGAAACACTTGTATATCTGCTTTTTTTCACTGACCAGAAAGGATGGCGTTTTTTCCTGATGGAAAGGACAAAGCGCCTTGAAATTGGTGCCAGCTTTTTTCAGCGGGAAATAACTGCTGATTACATCCACTATGTTAGTGAGTTCAAGAATACGGTCTATCTTATCCTGTTCCATGAGAATGATCATTCCTTGAAGACAGCGATCGTCACGCCTTCACCCCCGGCAGTGGGAGCAGGGGAATAGAATTCTCTGACCAGATTGTGAGTACGCAGGTACTTTCTGATCTTATTCCTGAGAGCTCCTGTGCCTTTCCCGTGTACGATCCTGATCATGTCCAGTCCACCCAGATACGCCTGGTCGATGAAAGTGTCAAGTTCCGGTAGTGCTTCCTCGAAGCGATATCCCAGAAGTTTGATCTCGAATTTCGCCAGGGGAGCAGGACGGGGCAGCCTCTGGGCTCGGAGATCCTTATTCTCAGCGCCGGGGGCAGCTTCATAGAGATTATCAAGTTCTGTTGTATAATAAAGACCGTTAATGGCAATTTTGATCTGGTCACCCTTCACTTCGACCACTTCTCCCTCAGCTTCAAAATCCGCTATCCACACTTTCATTCCCGGCATACATGCGACCAGCTTTTTTCTGCCGGAATCACTGAGCTCTTTCTGAAAGTCCTGCAATTCAAGGTTCTTGTTCACAGCTTTATGCAGGCTTTTTTCCAGCAGCTCTTTTTTACTGGCGCGGTCTATCTTGCGCAGATTTCTGAGCTCTTCATTGAATTCTTTCTGCAGATTGGTGAGAAAATCCCGTGCTTCCTGCACCGATTTCTTTCTGATATTTTTGCTTTCCGAATCAAGATCAGCAAGTTTGCGGTCATGTTCGGATATTTTCATATCAAGCAAACTGACTTTTAATTTATACTGGTAATTCTGCCTGGCAAGTTCGTTCTTTTCCTGTGCCATCTTCCGCAGAATTTCGGTCAACTCGACATTCTGCCTGCCAGCCAGGATTTTTGCCCTGGCGATCAATTCTGCTTCCAGGCCAAGCTCGGCTGCAACCTCGATGGCAAAGCTGTCACCGGGTAAACCCATTTTAAACTGGTAGGTTGGAGTAAGTTTCTGCGGGTCGAACTGCATGGCAGCATTTACGAGGGCTGGATGATTTTCGGCAAAGATCTTGAGAGCTGTATAATGGGTGGTTATAATTCCCAGCACCCCCAGTACGGTGAGTTTCTCCAGAATAGCCTGTGCCAGGGCAGAGCCCTGTTCGGGATCGGTGGCCGCTCCGATTTCGTCGATGAGTACCAGAGTATTCTCATCACCACGCTCCAGCATTTCCCTGATATTCCCCATATGAGATGAAAAAGTGCTGAGGGAACTCTCCAGCGACTGATTATCACCAATATCGGCATAGATATTATTGATCATCCCGATTCTGGAATTCTCCCCTGCCGGGATAGGCAGGCCAGACAGAGCCATTATAACCAGCAGTCCCACACTTTTCAGGGTAACGGTTTTCCCGCCAGTATTGGGTCCAGATATCAGCAGAATACGATGGTCTTTACCCAGGGAAAGGGAAAAGGGAATCACCCTGTCCATATTCTGAAAATGATCTATCAGCAGTGGGTGACGCGCTTCCTGCAATTCTACTATCATTTCTTCCACGATCTGTGGTTTCACAGCCACACTGTGCAGTGCAAACCTGGCGGAAGCGAAAAGAAAATCCAGGTGTTGCAGGACCGAAGAATTCTTCAGGATCTGATCTCTGTTAAGACGTAATCTGGTGGTATATTCTTTGCAGATGCGGTAGATCTCTTCCTTCTCCTCACCATCCAGCAATTCGATGTCATTGTTCAGGGGCACTGTCTCAGCCGGTTCGATATAAACAGAGGAGCGGCTGGAGGAACGACCGTGAACGATACCAGCAGCAAAAGTGGAAGCACCCTCTTTCAAGGGAATGACATACCTGCCGTTTCTCTCGGTAATAATCTGGTCATGTAGAAAATTTGAAGCGGTAAATTCCTCCAATTTGCGGTTCATGATGGTAGTGACCTGTATGCGCAAACCGTTCCTGCGATCGCGGATAATGCGCAGCTCGGGGGAAGCCGTGTCACGGACGTTGCCATCGGGATCGAAAATTTCTTCGAATCTCTTCTGCAAAGCAGGATCAGGAATCGTTTCCTGAAGGAGCGCCTGCAGTTCCGGAAAATCGGTGAAGCTCTCCCTGCTGTCGTGTATTATATTGAGAAGTCTGACATTACTGTAGATTTTCTTGAACTCGGGATAATTAAAAGTTGCATGTCTGGTCTCCTCGAACAGTATCCTCAGGTCGGTCAGGGAACTGAGATCGAAACTTACTCCCCGCTTCAGCATTGCCTGAGCCTGGGATATCAGCAACAGCCTTTCTTCAATTATGTTTCTGTTCTGCAGAGGGTATAACTCATAACACAGTTTCTGCCCCAGATCGGAATGACATTGCCGGGCAATGAGCATTCTGACCTTATCAAATTCCAGTTGCTCTAAAGAGGACATAAGGGAAGACTCAATCAATCAGGTTTTCTAACTTTTCCTGTTCTTTTTCTATGGTGTCGGTAATGGTGTCTTTAATCGGTTTCTTGATCTCTTCGATTTTCTGATAGCGGCTTTCCAGTTTTTCCGTTGTTGTGCGAATAGTGCTGATAATGTATGATGCCGAGGTAAATTCCCTGATCTCCTTTTCAAAGGGGGAGATATTAGCCAGTATTATCAGGATGGCAATAATAAGGACACCGCAGAACAGACTGAAAATACCTCCCAGAAGGCGATTGAGCCACATCAGGTTAAGGAACTGGACCATGCGGTTAACCAGCTTGATCGCAATACGGGTGATGATCATTATAACAAGGAATATCAGCACATAGGCAATGATTACCGCCAGAATCTCACTCATGTTGAATTTGTCCATCAGGCCAGCTTTGACCAGGTGACCTGTCTTACTGATGAGGACTACAGCCAGGACAAGCCCCAGCAGATGAATCAGGCTGGAAACAAGGCCTTTTCTGATCCCGTTCAGAAGAAACAGCAATAAAATTACTCCAAAGATAATATCAAGAACATTCATAATTCAGCCTCTCCTTATTTTTAAGAGAAAAAAGGGGAGACATGACATCTCCCCAGAATATTAAAAAACAGATACTTCTCAGGATGTGAGTTTTTTTTTCACGATTGAGCTCAAAACAGTTCCGTTCGCCCTGCTGCCAAGTTTTTCCTTGAGATGTCTCATAAGTGAACCCATATCCTTCATTGAGTGTGCAGCCAGTGCGGTCATGGCTGCCTCCACTTCCTGTTCCATCTCAGTTTCTGAAAGTGGTTGGGGGAGATAGGTCATGATGATTTCGATTTCTGCCTGTTCCCTGTCTGCCAGGTCTTTCCTCTGTCCCTGAATATATAATTCCTGTGCTTGCTGCCGGCTTTTGACCTGGCTCTGCAGAACAATAATACTTTCTTCATTGCTGAGTTTACGCATCAGTTCAATTTCCTTGTTTCTGAGCGCAGTTTTCAGCGAACGCAGAACCAGAAGCCGTTCTTTTTCACCCTGACGCAGGGCTGTGGTAATATTCTGAGAAATCTTGTCTATCATCTCAGATACTCTTGTTCATGCGATTGATTTTCCGCTGCAGCTTAAGGGCTTTTCTGCGGGCATCCTTAAGCTTTTTGCGGCGGACCACGCTGGGTTTCTCATAATAGTTATTCTTCTTGATGTCAGAAAGGAGACCCGATTTTTCACAGGATTTCTTAAACCTTCGCAGCAGAACCTGAAAAGGTTCATTATCTCTCGATACGACCTTGGGCACTAAGTCTCACCCCCTTTTTTTCTATATCAGGTCAAAGTTTACAACCATATTTTATTGTCAAGCTGGAAAATATACTAAATAATTATTTTCTAAAGATTTCTCAATGATTCCATTCACTCTGCAGGTATCCTGTAAAAAAAAACTTGAAGAAAAAACAGTTATTACAGTTATTGCACCATTCACAGGAACATGCATAATAATGGAGGAAAAGATATGCTGGAAGGAATGAGGAAAAAAGCCAAGCTGGTCATATTCATTGTAGCTGCTGTTTTTATTTTATCAATGGCTATTGGAGGAATAACCAGCATATTCATCAACAAGCCATATGTGGGGCGAATTGCCGGCAAGAAGATAGAGTACGAGGAATACTCTAATTATCTGAAAAATGCCTATGCCCGTTATGCTCAGGAGAATCCTGAAACAGAGATCGATGAGACCATTCTCAAGCAGATAAACAACGAAACCTGGAACAATCTGGTTGCCAGCATCATATATAATCAGGAAATAAAGAGACTGCATATCAGGGTGACCGATCAGAAGGTTCTGGAAAAGTTGAAAGATCCTCCCGAAGATATAAAAAGTATCGAAGAATTTCAGACCAATGGCAAGTTCGATTATGATAAATATCAGGATATGCTGATCGAGAATCCTAATTTTGCTGCTTATATGGAGAACCGTCTCCGGGGCAATCTGCCTTACGAGATTCTTTTCGAGACCATCAAAGCTGAGGTCGCTCTGACCGATGAAGATGTAAAACAGCAATATATAGATAAGAACAATAAAGCCGATGTCAAGGTTATCTTTTTCGATCCCAAAAAGATCACCGACATCGAAATCACCGATGAAGACATGCAGCAGTATTACGAGGAGAATAAGGAAGAGTTCAAGAGGGATCCCATGTGCAAGTACAAATACGTAAGAATACCGCTGGCACCCAGTGAAGCTGATAAAAACCTGGCGAAGGTGAGGGCTGATTCGGTATACAATATTGTTACAGGCGGCATGGATTTTGCCGAGGCAGCCATGGAGTATTCGGAGGGTCCCAGTGCTCCGCAGGGAGGTGATCTGGGTTATTTCACCAGGGGTAGGATGGTACCTGAATTTGAAGAAGCCGTGTTCGCCTTGCGCACCGGAGAGATATCCGAACCAGTTCTTACCCAGTTTGGCTGGCATATAATCAAGTTATTTGACCGCAGAAAAAATGATAAGGGTGAGGAGGAAGTCAAAGCAAGCCATATCCTGATCAAACCTGTAATTTCCGCCGAGACAGAAGCCAATCTGGAAATTATCCAGGAAGATTTTTACACACGGGCTCAGGAGGTGGGACTGGACTCTGCAGCAGTTGAATATAATTACGAGGTTGCAGAATCAAGAGAGTTTACCCAGGAATCGAAATTCATCAGCGGTATAGGAAAACAGGAAGAGATGGTTGATTTTGCCTTCAAGAAGAAAGTAGGTACGCTGCATGAACCGGTGAAACTGGAGCAGGGAGACTATCTGGTTGCTGAGATCTCCGAGAAACTGGGAGTACATTATCAGGATATCGAAGAAGCCAAGACAAACATAAAGCGCAAAATTGAAAGCGAACGGCAGCTGGCTGCTGTTCAGGAAAAAGCTCGTGAATTTCATGCCTCTTACGATCCCAACATGTATTTAATGCAGGCTATCAAAGAAGGTTGGGAGACTGTAGAAGGTGAAAACATCACCAAAGATGCTCTCATTGGCAAGATCCGAAACGAGACCGCTCTCAATGAAGCCATTCTCAGTAAAAATGCCGGGGAATTCACTGACCTCATCGAAGGCGAACGCGGATCGTACATAGCTTATGTGCTGAAAAGGTATGAACCCGATATGGAGGTTTTTGAACGTGACAAGGAGAAGCTCAAGGAAGATGCCCAGGCTGAGGCTGAGAATAAGCATTTTTCAGAATGGTATCAAGAACTCAGAAAAGAAGCAAATATAGAAGACAATCGGAGCATGTTCTTCGATATTTAAAATACTGGATCAGGAAGTAACAGGAAAAGGTCGGTAATAAAAAACCGACCTTTTTTTATTATCATCCTTCTCTAAATATGGCATCCACAAAGGCATCTGGGTTAAAGACAAGCAGATCTTCCTGTTTCTCCCCTACTCCGATGAATTTCACCGGGATATTGAACTGGTGCTTGATGCCGATTACTATACCGCCCTTTGCCGTACCATCAAGCTTGGTCAGTACAATACCTGTTAAATTAACTGCCTTGTGGAACAAATCAGCCTGGTTGAGGGCATTCTGGCCGGTGGTGGCATCAATAACCAGTAGCCTTTCCTGTGGACCCTGCGGAGCCAGTTTTTTCACTGTGCGGCAGATCTTGTTCAACTCATTCATAAGATTAGCCCTGGTATGTTGCCTGCCAGCAGTGTCTATCATCACCACATCAACATTCCTGGCAATGGCGAAACTCAAACCATCATAAACCACGGCAGCTGGATCTGCACCGGGCAGCTGGGTATGAACCGGTACTCCTGCCCGTTCACCCCATATCTTCAGTTGCTCGGCTGCTGCCGCCCGGAAGGTATCAGCTGCAATCAACAAGATACTGTATCCTTTATTCTTAAGGTTATATGCCAGTTTTCCGATACAGGTTGTTTTACCAACACCGTTCACACCAGCGAACAAAATCACATATGGGCGGGAATCACTTACAGTGAAATGATCCTGATCCGAGTATTCCTGTTTCAGCAGATTACGAATGATATCTTCCAGTTCCGCCTGAATTTCCCGGGACGAGTCCATCTTTCTGGTGGCAATTCTTTCCCTGAGTACTTCAATTATCCAGGCAGAAGTTTTAACCCCGATATCAGCTGCTATCAATGTGTTCTCGAGCTGCTCCAGAACATCATCATCAATCCGGGGAAACATATTCAGTAATTCAGAAATCCTGCTCAGAAAATTCTGCCTGGTCCCGGTAATACCCAAGAAAAGGCTTCCTGTAACACCTGTTTTAGTGGTCTTCTGCCGACGCTGCCGGGAAAAAATGATGATAAGGACAACAAGAACAAGCAGAGCTGTTAAAAGGAGAAAAGAAAGTTCTTTTGACATGAAAATCTCATGAAATAAAAAAAGGCAGACGCATCAACGTCTGCCCATTACATCTATTCCGAAGCAGAAACGCTGTTTTTTATCTTATTGAAATAGGCAGCCAGCCTGGCTTTGCGCCGGGATGCCGTACGCTTGTGAATGACCTTTTTCTTGGCGGCTTTATCAAGCTGTGAATAAACCTCTGACAGAAGCTTTTCCTTTTCTGGCATTGCCAGGTTACTCTGCATTTTTTTAGCAAGTGTTTTGATTGTCTTCTTGACGTAGTGATTACGGGCAGCCCTTTTCTTTTCCTGTCGCAATCTCTTTTCACAGGATTTATGAGTAGGCATTATTACCTCCGTTTTTATAATTTTTTGCGACAGAAAAAGTTAAGGCTATTATATGTCAAATAAAAATTTAATTATTTTACTGAATCTGATCGAATTTATATTTAAAGTTCTTTATACCGTGGTAAATAGCTTGTGCCAGTTTATCCTGATAGGATTCATTGATCAGTTTCTTCTCTTCCTCTTTATTGGTGAGGTAACCCAGTTCGACCAGGACAGCCGGCATATAAGCCCCACGCAGAACATAGAAGTTTGCCTGGCGGACACCATTGTTTCTGCAATCAACACTGGACACCAGGTTATTCTGCAGGATACTGCTTAGTTCATAACTTTCTACAAGTTGTTCGTTCTGGGCCATATCCGCCAGGATAAAAGCCAGGTCATCGTATCTCTTGACTGCTTCCTCGCCACCCTCAAAGTCGTATACAACAGAGTTTTCCAGTGCTTCAGCCGCCCTGTCTTCATCGGTGATCGCCGTAGAGAGGTAGTAGACTTCGATACCGTTCACCTTGTTGGAAAGATTGGCGTTGCAATGTAAAGAGACAAAAAGGTCCGCATTAGCTCTGTTAGCCAGTTGAGTCCGTTCCTGCAGCGAGACAAAATCATCACTTTCCCTGGTAAGGACAACATCCAGATCAGTCTTCTCCCGCAGCAGTTTTTTCAGATAAAGAGCTATTCTCAGGACGATATCCTTCTCATAATTTTCCTTGGAGAACCCTACCGCCCCCGGGTCCTTGCCTCCATGCCCGGGATCGATGACAATCTTACGGATCGAGCTGTCCACAGGCGTCGCTGCCCTGATAACATTACTGTCATAACTGATTTGCTCTGGATAAAGCAGGGGCAGGATATCGGTTAGAAAACTCACAGGCAGGTAATACTTGCCCTGTCTGGCCAAAACCGGTTGACCGCAATTGTACAGCTTGTTACCATGGAAAAGGTAGGAAGCATTTATCAATACTACCAGCTGGTTATCATAAATGTTTATTTTCAGACGCTGATCGAGGATATCCTCTTTGATATGAGCCTTGAAGGCCTTATTAAGTTCAAAAACATTGAAATATTCCTCTCCCTCGATCTTTTCCGTATTGATAATTTCAGGAGCCAGGCTGGTATTATATTCGACCCGTAAAGAAGCATCTGTACTCAGTACATAAACAAGGAAAAGGAAAAAAAAGACTGCTCTGCGCAATTTTCCTCCTAGTTAAAAGGAAATATCTTCCTCAGATAGATGAAATGTTTTACTTCCCTGCTGTTCAATTTCATCTCTTCATACATCATATGCAAATATAATTTATAACTCAAAGCTGAGGCAAGCAAAAAAAGAATCGCCGCGAAGACAAATACCGCCTGCACACTCAGCAGTCTCATGATCAGATATCCCAAGAAGGGCGCGAATAAAGCCCTTAAACCTGTGAGGGTCACATGCAGTCCCTGGTACATGGAGACATCTTCCTCGTTGGCAAAAAAAATCGAGCTGATATTCCAGGAAATGAATATGGCTGACATGGAAATACCAAAGAGCAGAAAAGCAAAATAGACAATATAGTTTACCTTTGCATAACCGATGAAAAAACTGGAGAGCAGCAGTAAGACTGGGTAAAGGGTTAAACTGGCATAAGTGAGGAAACTGAAGTAAGCGGGATTTTTCCGATCGAAGATTTTCCCGGCCAGCGGAGCAAGCAACAGGATGCCCACCTGTGAAATGATACCTTTAGCCAGAAAAGTCTCTGAATAATCCATCTTCAGGTATTCAACCAGATATTTGGGTATAGCCGGCAACAGAATCATGTAAGCTATGCCGTAAATGAAGAAGTTCCTCTCAAAATAAGCGAAATAGCGGTTTTTATGCAATACCTCGAAAGATCTCCGCACCGGGCTGATAAACAGCTCTCTGATGGACAGAAAAGCCTTATCGTGAAACCTTGTTTTGCGAATCCTGATGACAGCGAAAAATACAGCCCCAATTACCCCCATAATGCCCACTATGCCAAATATCTGGCGGAACCAGTTCTCATTCATATCCAGAAGACGACCCGAGACAAAACTGAAAACAAGGATGATCAGGGTGGTTACACTGGCAATATAACCAAAGGCGAGGCCTCTGTTCTTCTTCTGAAAATTCGATTGATAGATGGTATTCTGAGCCGGACTTATCAGGGCATTGAAGGAAAAGAGTAATGCCATGATCAACAGATACTGATTAAAACCGGAAACAAACAGCATCAGGAGCAGGGGTAACCTTCCCATCACAGCAGTGAGGATGAAAAAGCGGGATATGCTCTGAGAATGTTCCAGCAATTTACCCCACCAGATCGAGATAAGATTGGATACCGGCCAGAGCATGACCAGAATGGTTATCTGCCAGTCAAGAGCATGGAGGGCTTTCTTGGCTATGATATCCTGCACCTGGAAAGAACCCGTAACAAAACCATTAAAAATCGCTGCCCCCAGTAGCAGTAGAAATGTTTGCTTTTCCAGGCGATTCAATTTCATCAGATATTCCAGATTCTTACCATTTGCGGAGCATAAGGTTGGATAACACGATTTTTGTCTATATTTATCTGAATTCATATCCCCGCTTTCTTATGAACAGAAAAAATCCTTGCTTTAAAATTATGACTTTTAAATGTAGTAATCCAATAAAAAAAATACGTAAGCAAAAATTCAATAGTCTGGGAGAAAATATGGGATTAAAGACATTTCCCGGTGGTATCCACCCTCCTGATGCCAAGGCTTATTCCAGGAAATCTGTCCTGGAAAAAATGCCTCTTCCCTCCAGGGTTATCATTCCCCTTTCCCAACACATTGGTGCCCCTGCCAAAGCATTGGTCCAAGTCGGTGATAATGTGCTGACGGGGCAGAAAATAGCGGAGCCGGGCGGATTTGTTTCCATTCCGATGCATGCCTCAATCTCCGGTAAAGTGACAAAGATAGCCAAGTTCCCTCATCCCAGCGGTATCATGTCGGAGGCGATCGAAATCACCGGTGACGGTCTGGACAGATGGGTAGAGTTAAAAGAAAATCCCGTCTTTTTTGAGCTTTCTTCTGATGATATGAAGAAGATAATAGCTCATGCCGGAATCTGTGGCATGGGAGGGGCCGGATTTCCCACCCACGTAAAGCTATCCCCTCCTGCCGGAAAAAACATTGATACTGTCCTGTTGAACGGAGTAGAATGTGAGCCTTATTTAACAGCTGATTACAGGCTCATGCTGGAGAAACCTGAGGAAATAATCACCGGGTTGAAGATAATCCTGAAAATTCTCGGAGCAAAAAGAGGTATTATTGGCGTTGAGGCTAATAAGCCCGATGTCATCAAGCTTTTCCAGCAGCTCTTGGCTGCGGAGGAAAGCATCAGCGTCACCGGATTAAGATTGAAATATCCCCAGGGAGCCGAGAAACAGCTTATATATGCAGTTACCAGAAGAAAGGTCCCCAACCGGGGCGGACTACCGATGGATGTGGGCGTGGTAGTGCATAATGTGGGCACGGCTTATGCCATATATGAGGCACTCCGTTTTGGTAAACCACTCATTGAAAGAATAATCACTGTAACAGGTAAGATCGTGAGAAATCCCAAAAACCTGCTGGCACGAGTGGGAACGCTGTTTTCTGAACTTGTTGCCTACTGCGGTGGCACCAGCGAAGAAATAGGCAAAATTGTGGCGGGGGGACCTATGATGGGCTTTGCTGTTCCCACGCTGGATACACCTCTGGCCAAAGGCAGCTCCGGTCTTCTTATTTTAAGTCACAGAGAATCCCAAAAAGATAAAGAACACACATGTTTGCGTTGCGGGCGTTGTGTGGATATCTGCCCGATGAACCTGGTTCCCAGTCTCATTGCAAACAGTGTGCGCTATAACGACTGGGCGCAAGCGGAGCGATACGGTGTTCTGGATTGTATGAAATGCGGCAGCTGTTCTTATGTCTGCCCTTCTCAGATCAAGCTTATACAATGGATAGACATTGGCAAGCTCAAGATTGCCGAGATCAAGGCTAAAAGTTGAAGAACCAGATCTTATTTTAAATTCCCGGAGGTTCAATGAATAATGTATATTCTGTTTCGGCAGCTCCTCATATCAAGCAGCATATTTCAGTAAGGACAGTGATGTGGCAGGTAGTACTGGCCTTGTTACCTGCACTGCTGGCAGCTCTGTATTTCTTTGGTATGAGAGCCTTACTGTTGACCCTGTATGGTGCTGCTGCTGCTGTTATAACGGAAGCTCTGATCCAGAAATTACGGAGAGTGCCAATAACAATAACCGATGGCAGTGCTGTTGTAACCGGTATGCTGGTGGCTTTTAACATCAATGCTGGCGCTCCCTGGTGGATTCCTGTCGTGGGAGCCTTTTTTGCCATCGCCATAGGCAAACAGATTTTTGGTGGATTGGGTTACAATATTTTCAATCCCGCCCTGCTGGGCAGAGCCTTTCTGGTAGCCTCCTGGCCCACACTGATGACCGCAGGTTGGGAGAAGACCAGTCTGGGTTCAATAAACGGTCTCTCCAATCTTCCCGCCAATATACCTGCTGTTATAACTACGGCAACTCCCCTGGGAGTAGCAAAAGCCCTGCGTGATACAACCCAGATAAGTCCCGACATCGCTGAAGTGGTAATGAACAAGCTGGCCAATATGGATACGATAGTGAACGTTTTCTGGGGAAATATCGGAGGCTGTCTGGGAGAGATATCGGCAGCCGCCCTGCTGATAGGAGCTGCTTATCTGGCCTATAAACATATAATCGAATGGAGAATCCCTGTCAGCTACATTACCACCGTATTCGTCCTGACCTATATTTTTGGCGGTATTAACGGGCTGTTTTCCGCTTCCCTGTTCCTGCCGATCTTTCACATTTTTGCCGGTGGTTTGATCCTGGGAGCTTTCTTCATGGCCACCGATATGGTCACTTCCCCTGTCACCAAAAAGGGGAGGTTGATCTTTGGTATCGGCTGCGGAATATTGACGGTTATCATAAGGTTCGTGGGCGGTTATCCGGAAGGAGTATCTTATTCAATACTGCTGATGAACATTGCGGTTCCATTGATTGATCGTTACACCATACCCAGACCTTTCGGGGAGGCAGCAAAATGAAATACTATATAAGACTGGGATTTGTTCTGCTGGTCATAGCAGTTATTTCCAGTGGTATTCTGGCCTATGTAAACAGCATTACCAAACCCATCATTGATGAAAATAAACGTCGGGAAAAAGAAGAAGCCCGGAAAGAGGTTCTTCCTCAGGCAACCTCATTTGACAGTCTTACTTTCCTCAACGGCGAGACAGCCTACATAGCCCTGGATAGAGACAAAATAGTGGGTTATACTTTTGTGGCTTCCCTTTACGGTTACAGCAGTGAAGTGAAAACCATGGTGGGTCTGGACACTCTTTTTCATATTACCCGAATAAAAATAATCGAACAGCAAGAAACACCAGGCCTGGGAGCTAATTGCAGCAAAAGTGAATTCCAGGAGCAGTTCTCCGGAAAGGATAAAACAGAGATGCAGGTGGACAAGGATGGCGGTAGCATTGCCAGTATAACTGGAGCGACCATTACAACCAGAACCATTGCCAGTTCAATAAGGAGTGGTATGGAAATCATGGAGAAAAAAATAGCTGAAACCGATCTGCAAACAGGTGAGGAGAATGAGCGATGAGCATGATTAAAGAATTCAGTAAAGGTTTAATCAAAGAGAATCCGGTTTTCATAATGGCTCTTGGTCTATGCCCGACCCTTGCTGTAACTACTTCCGTGCAGAATGCGATAGGTATGGGAATAGCCGCCACCTTTGTTCTGGTCTGTTCCAATGTCATAATATCATTGATCAAGAATTTCATCCCCACCAAGATCCGCATCCCTTCCTATATCGTGGTCATAGCCTCCTTCGTTACCATAGTGGATCTGGTCATGCATGCCTATTTTCCCATGTTACATAAGAATCTGGGTCTTTTCATTCCCCTCATTGTGGTCAACTGCATCATACTGGGAAGAGCGGAAGCCTTTGCCGGCAAGAATAATGTGATCAAATCGCTTGCGGACGGTGTTGGTATGGGTTTCGGTTTTACCCTGGCACTAATTGTAATCGGCGGCATCAGAGAAATTATAGGAGCAGGGCAGTTTCTCGGTTACAATGTCCTCCCTCTCAGCTATAAACCAGTATTGGCGGCGATCTTATCACCCGGTGCTTTTCTGGTAATGGGTCTGTTGATGGGTCTGATGAAATTATTGAAGAAATAAAGCGGAGAAGATAGATGGAATTCATGAGCAAGATTTTTTCCCTGGCTATTGCAGCCATACTGGTCAAGAATTTCGTTCTCATGCGTTTTCTTGGCTTGTGTCCTTACATCGGAGTTTCCAAAAAACTCGATTCTGCACTCGGCATGGGCATGGCTGTCATATTTGTCATGACGATGGCATCAACTTTTACCTGGCTTATTCAGTCTTATCTCCTGATTCCCCTGCAGATCGAATTCCTGCAGACAATCGCCTTCATCCTGACCATAGCCTCCCTGGTACAACTGGTAGAAATGATCATCCAGAAAACCGCACCGGCTTTGTACAAGGCACTGGGTGTTTATCTGCCCCTGATCACTACCAACTGCGCCGTCCTGGGGGTCGCCCTTCTGAATATAAATGAAAAGCTCAACTTCATCGAAGCAATCCTGAATGGTTTCTTTGCCGGACTCGGGTTCACCCTGGTATTAATTCTGATGGCTGGTATAAGAGAAAAACTCGACAAAGCCGAAATGCCCAAAGCCATGAAGGGGCTACCCATAGCCATGATCATTGCCGGCTGCATGGCTCTCGCCTTTCAGGGATTTGCTGGTTTAAAGTTTTAGGGAGTTACCATGACAATCATACTTTATGCGATCGCCACTCTTGGTGTGCTGGGTTTATTTTACGGACTGGGATTAGCTTTTGCTTCCCGGAAGTTCCATGTTGAGGTCGATCCCAAGATAGAACTTATCAATGAAATCCTACCAGGAGCTAATTGTGGTGCCTGTGGTCACCCCGGTTGCTTTGCTTACGCGGAAGCGATTGCCGGTAAGGGCGAAGAGATCAATAAATGTGCTCCCGGCGGGGAAAAAGCAGTGAAGCAGATAGCTGCCATCATGGGCATAAAGGCTGCCAGCATGGAGAAGAAGGTGGCTGTTATTCACTGCCAGAGTGGTGGATACAACAATACATACTTTCGCTACCATTATCAGGGAATCCCAACCTGCAAGGCAGCTGTTCTGGTTTCCGAAGGTCCCAATCTCTGCAGCTGGGGTTGTCTGTTTCAGAATGACTGTATCGATGCCTGTAAATTCGATGCAATCCATCTGGATAAAAATGGCATGAGAATCATTGATCCCCAGAAATGCACAGCCTGCGGTGCCTGTGTGAAAGCCTGCCCCCGTCATCTGATCGAGCTGGTGCCATATGCTAAAAAGGTACACATACTCTGCACATCTCACGACAAGGGAGCTGAAGCCAGGAAAAGGTGTGGTAATAATACCGCCTGCATAGGCTGCGGGCTTTGCGTCAAGAAATGCCCTGTTGAGGCGATCAGCATGGTGGAGGACCTGGCAGTGATTGATTATCAGAAGTGTGTAAGTTGCGGACTCTGCGCAACCGTATGTCCCACCCTGGCAATAATCGATCCCCTGGCGGGAAAACGCAAAAAAGCAGTCATTCTGGAAGACAAATGCATCGGTTGCACCGTATGCGCTAAGAAATGCCCTGTGCAAGCGATCAGCGGAGAAGCCAAGAAGATCCATAAGATCGATCTGGACAAATGCGTCGGTTGCGAAATCTGTTATCAGGTATGTCCCAAGGCTGCTATTGAGATGAGATAGGAAATGATCGTCCTTTTCCCTGCAAGGAAGAAACTGCAGCTCAGGGGGCAGCGCTATCTTTCCCGGGGCCAATTCGAACGGGCTCTCCATTTATTTCGGAAAGCCCTGCTTATTGCTCCCACCCCCGAGAACACCTTCAATCTGGCTCTAGCCCTTACTGCCCTGAAGAAATTTCCGGAGGCGGAGGAATATCTGAGGAAATTATTCCAGGAATATCCAGATAATGAACTATCGTCCCTTACCCTGGCGCAGGTTCTGCTGCGACAGCGCAAATGGAAAGAAGTTGCGACCGTGTACCGGCAATTGCTCAATAAAAATCCCCAGAACAAAATGATATCGAAATACCTGGAACGGGCGGAAGATGTGGTAGCCCGGGAAAAATACGTGCGCGCGCAGGAACTTTCCGACAGTGCCCAGAGAGAGCTTGAAGCAAGGAAATACCAACAGGCACTGGAACAGCTGCAGAAGGCGCTGGAATATGAGCCCCTCGATCCCAATATAGTTCATAATACCGGCTACGTCCATATGAAACTGAAAAACTATCAGCAAGCCCATAAATACCTGGAACAGGCACTAAGCCTGGTCCCTGATAACAAAACTTTTCAGAGAAATCTCAATCTCGTGCGCTCCAGGCTTAAACGGTTAAACGGACTGTAAAAAGGATTATTGACAAAAGATATATTATCTCAATTTCTTGTAGAGAATAAGCATACGTTCAAATCTTGAACTGGAGTATATTATGAGAAAAAGTGGCACCATTATTTTACTGTTCCTGATTTCTTTCTACCTCTTAACTGCTGCAAATTTCAACAAAATCTATCATAGAGATTACGGAGAAATTGACCGGACTGTTCTTGTCTTTGATCAGAAACCCATCTACAGTATTATCGAGAACCAGTACAATATACAGATAGAGGTATTAAACTGTGCCAAAAATGAATCCGTGCAGAACCAGAAGCTGACGGACAGCAACTTGCTGCAAAGTTTCACCTTCTACCCCTATGATAATAATCTAATTATAACTATAGCCCTGAATGAATCCTTCCTGTCCAAGAAACAAACCAAATACTATCTGGAAAGCCTGGAACTGGAACGGGAAGAGTTCAAGCTGGTTCTGGACATCTTTAGTACCCGTAATCCGAGAACCATAGCCGAACATCAGAGTTTTGCAAATTTTTATAATACGGTCGGTTTTACCCAGAAAGCAAAGGAACATTTACAGGCTATCGAAAAATTACGCACTTCCGATGTTAAAACCCCGCCAGCCGTAGATAAGGTCACTGATGACAAGGAGCAGCAAGAACAGCCTATAACTCCCGAAGAAACAGAAAAGCAAATACAGAAAACAGAGAGTAATGTCCCCAGGACAAGCAGGAATATTTTCAACCGGCTGGTAGATAAATTAACCCATCTGAATGTATATACGGGGATTATCATACTGGTGATTCTCGTCCTGATAATTTTTCTGATGATTTTTCTCCTGAACAGAAAACCTGCCACCAAGACTCCTGTCAGAAAAACAACCTATCGTTCTACAGATGGTTTTGGCGATGAGGATTTCCGGAAAAAAATGGTGGCCAAGCTTGCTGAAAACGGCTGGGAGAACGAAGCAATCGCCAAAGAAATGAACATCAAAGTGGAAGAAGTCGCCAGAATACTGAAATCTCTTTAAACATCAGGGCCCAATAAAGATTCAATAAAATGAAAATAGGAATTATTGGCTTTGGAGCTTCTTCCATCGGTTTCGTTGAGAGAATCAAGGAGATTGCACCCGAAATACACATATTCGAGAAAAGCAAGGATATTTTTTCTTCCAGCATCTCGGGAATCAGGGCAGATGGCAAGCTGTTCGTTTCACGTGATATGGGCGGTGATCTGGATCTCGATCTTGAACTGCAGAAAAAACTTGTGGATTTCTATATAAGCAAGACAGAAGAAAAAAAATACGAAACAGGCAGCTCCTTCCAAAAAAAAGAATACTATAACAAATTCTATGAAAAAGGATTCCAACCGGTTGTCAGTGATTTCTATCACATCGGCACCGACCAACTCAAAGAAGTGTTGCTCAACATTTACAAGGAATACAGCAGTAATCCCGCCATTCATTTCCATTTCAACCACCCGGTTCAAGAAATAGCTATCAAAGCAAACAAGGTCATCATTGACCAGGAATTTGCCTTCGATCAGGTGATCGTGTCTGTAGGGCGCAGCGGACATAACCTGGTTAAAAAAATTATCACCCGTTTCCCCGAAGTGATAACCGACAACACCAAAGTTGACCTTGGGATAAGATATGAGCTCCCCGACCATATCGTAGCAGACCTGAACCAGGAAATGTATGAATTCAAGGTGCGCTATAAAAGCAGGACCGGATATATGGTGAGAACCTTCTGCAATAACCCTTCCGGTTATGTAGTGACAGAACATTACGAGGATTTCGTTACAGTGAATGGTCATTCCAAAATCAAAGAAAAAAGCAATAATACGAATTTCGCTGTTCTTACCACTATCCAGCTGACCCAACCTTTCAATGATCCGATCGGATACGGCTCCTATATTGCCAAGCTGAGCAATATCCTGGCTGGCAAGGACAAAGTTATTCTACAGACCTATGCCAATTTCAAAAGTTCCAAACGAACAAAGAACCTTTACCGTGTACAGCCGACCTTGCCGGAAAACCAGTATATTCTCGGCGATATAAATCTGGCTTTCCCCAGAAGGATTATCGAGAGTATCATCGATTTCATTGAAAACCTGAAATCAGTTATACCCGGAATCGCCAATGATGATAATCTGGTTTATGCTCCGGAAGTTAAATTCTACTCCAACCGCCTCTGTAACCAGAAAATCCCGCATCTTTACTTCAGCGGGGACTGCTCCGGCCACACCCGTTCCATCATCTATGCCACAGCTCACGGCTGGCAGACTGCTGAGGAATTAATCCATCAATACGAGAATGACAGATCAGGAAGTAATAAGAAAAATTCTCGCCAGTAAAAAAAGATTCCCCTGTCGACTGGATAATATCGAGGGCGATATCTGTAAGGAGTATTTTGTTCTCGATACAGAACACATCCAGAATCAGCACCACTGGAAGGAGCTTCAGTTCAGATATCATGGCAGAATCGATAACGAGGAATATCTGCTGCTGGAAGAATACATGTTCCGTGACAATGAAACGATACTGGATATAAAACGCGCCATTGGTAAGAATTACTATCTCAGCAGAGAGTAAAGAATGTTCTACCTGATCCTTGGTTTTGCTCCCGGAATATACTGGCTGCTTTATTTTATCCGAAAAGACAAATTACGTCCAGAACCGCAGAAATTGCTGATAAAAGCCTATTTCCTGGGCATTCTGACCGCTCTGCTCGTTATCATTATCCAGTTACCTTTAAAACTCAACTATCTGCTGGGAGCAGTGATTATCGCTCCCGTTCTGGAAGAAAGCGCCAAATATCTGGCAGTGAGGATAGGATTATTCAGCAACCCGGCTTTCGATGAACCAGTGGATGGCATTATCTATGCAGCAGCTGTTGCCCTGGGCTTTGCCTCACTGGAAAATGTCATCTACCTGTACCGGGTAAGCGAAGTGTCCAGGCAACTCCTTTCCAACGTGGTACTGATCCGCTCCCTGCTTTCTGTACCCGGTCACGCCCTGTTCTCTGGCTTCTGGGGTCACGCCCTGGGTAAAGTAAAATTTCTTCCCTCTGATAAAAAGAAAGGCATAATCCTGACTGGACTCATCCTCGCCATTATTTCTCATGCCCTGTTCAATTTCCTCTGCTTCGTGGAAATATATTCCTCTGCTGGATTACTGCTCCTGATAGCCCTGCTCTGGGCTGCTCTCCAGAAAAACATATCTACAGCACTGCAGGAAGAAAGCAGGATGCGCCTGCAGATTGTTCGCCGCATTAACACCAATATCCGCAGCATAATCAACTGGAAGAGGAAATTGCATGCATAAATGCCTGATCACAGTGGTCAAACGCACAATTTCTCCTGATCTCATCGAACTTTACCTCAATGACAATTACCGGAACAGGGGTTTTGGACCCTGCGAGCTATTCAACGAGGGACAGCAATTCCTGGTGGAAAATGCCAACACCATGCCTCCCGGATTCTGTGCCTGGGCATGGGTGGATATTCACCGGGAACTGGTTGCAGTGATGAGCGGAGGGGATCTGGAATGGATGAAGGAGAAGGGTACTGCCCTTACCTGTTGCACTGACGGTTTCCGCCCCGTGATTTTTAAACTCACCCGGCTTGAGGAGGAATTTTCCCAGCCTTGATGGAGAACAGAAAATTCCCGAGGTAATACCTTATATCTTTGTTAAAAAGGTAAGAGAGACAATATGAAGAATCTTACTATTGTTGTTATGATCATTTGTGTGCTGTTTTTTCTGCTGCTTATCGGAGTGGAAAAACCTGAACCCGCGGAAGTATTTTTTACCAGTGATATTTCTCCTGAGGGCGTACTGAAGGTATTTGAGAAAATATCTGCAGAAGTTACGGGCAAGGTTGCCATAAAGGTGCATTTCGGAGAGGAAGGGAATGAGACCTATCTGAAACCGGAACTGGTGAAGGACCTGGTGCTGAAACTGGATGCTACTCTGGTGGAGACTAATGTCCTCTATGTAGGAAAAAGAAGGTATACTGATAGTCATATCAAGCTGGCCATTGATCATGGTTTTGATTTTGCTCCTATTGACATCCTCGATTCTGAAGGAGAAAAGGTTATTCCGGTCAACCTGAACCACTACCACGAGATCAAAGTAGGCAGTCACATGGATGATTATGACAGTTTCATAATTTTTTCTCATTTCAAGGGTCACGGGTTGAGCGGATTCGGGGGTGCCATCAAGAATACCTCCATGGGGCTGGCTTCAATCGCCGGGAAAATGGCTTTGCACGCTTCCACTATCCCCGTCTATAATCCCGATGCTTGTATCCTGTGTGGTATCTGTGTCGACCAGTGCCCCGGAAATGCCATCTCTCTTAACCCCCTGGTCATAGATCCTGATAAGTGCATCGGCTGCGGAACCTGTATAGGTATATGCCCGGTGCGAGCTTTCGGTGTCCCCTGGAACAGCACTTCCCGCAGTGTATTCCTGGAGAGGCTGGTGGAATATGCCAAAGGAGTGTCTGATAACTACAATACTGTCTATATAAACGTACTGGCAAATATCACAACTCACTGTGACTGCAGCAGCCGCTCCCGCCCCCCCTTCATGGAAGATATATGCATTCTGGCATCAACCGACATCGTTGCCATTGAAAAAGCCAGCCATGACCTTGTTGATAAACATTACAAGAGTGATGACACCTTTCTGCAGGTGAATTCCGTCAGTGGGAAAAATCAGATCGAATATGCCAGCAAGATCAACCTGGGAAACAAATCCTACCGGCTGATTGACCTGGATGAATGATAACCTCTGGAGTAGCAACATCCCCAGCCATGCAGGGACAGTCTGTCAGTTACATTAATCACCTCAGACATGAGCATAATAAAAACTCGATGAAATAGATTGTTTCTTTCTTTAATCCTGGTATTCCTTTCGAAAAATGTTATTTTATCAGACTGCCTGCCCGTATTTTCAGGCAGTTTCAGTGAGGAGGGTACTGATGAGAAAAAAAGTGCTTGTCCCGGTTGCCAATGGTTCCGAGGATATTGAAATCGTCGGCATAGTAGACACATTACGCCGGGCCGGGGCGGAAGTGACAATTGCTTCAGTCCAGGGCCTGCAGATAACTGCCTCCCGGGGCCTGAAGATAACCGCAGACAGGAAACTGACAGACTGTCTCGGGGAAAAATATGACCTTATCGCTCTACCCGGAGGAATGCCTGGTGCAGAATATTTACGGGATTCGGAACCTTTGACCAGGCTGTTGCGGGAACAGGCTAAGTCCAACCGGCTGTACGCTGCTATATGCGCTTCTCCGGTTGTTGTCCTGCAGCATCATGGTTTACTCAGGGGGAAGAAGGCTACGGTCCATCCTGCTCTGACAGATAAATTGATCGATGCTGACCTGATTGCCGACAGGGTCGTGGTAGACGGAAATTGCATAACCAGTCGCGGTCCAGGCACTGTTCTGGAATTTGCTGTTACCCTGATCGAGCTTCTTTTCGGGAAACAGATGGCAGAAAAAGTAAGTAATCCCATGTTAATAAGATAATCCCGGAATCTACAAAATAATTGACAGTATGCATGGCAGAAAAAAAACTGCATCAAGCTGTTAATGAATTGTAAAAATCAGGAGAAATGAAATGAAAAAGGGTATTCATCCCAAATATGAGAAAGTTAAGGTAACCTGTGCCTGCGGGAATACTTTCGAAACCAGATCCACCAGTTCCGAACTGAAAGTTGAGATTTGTTCCGAGTGCCACCCTTTCTATACAGGAAAACAGAGAGCTGTTGCCAAAGCTGGGCGGGTAGAGAAATTCCATAAAAAATACAGTGTAGAAAACGATAACTAGTATCTTAAACCTTTTTGCACCACAAAATCATCAATATGGTTTGTGGTGCGTTTTTTTTAAGAAGACATTATGAGTAAGAAAGAAATTCAGATCGGGGGACAGGCAGTAATCGAGGGAGTGATGATGCGTGGTCCTGACTACATAGCCACTGCTGTAAGGCGGAAGGATGATACGATAGAAGTTCATCGGGAGAAATTCCAGAGCATTACCAGGAAAAAGCGAATATTGGCTCTACCGGTGATCAGAGGATTTGTTTCCCTTGTGGAAATGCTTATTATCGGTTTCAAAAGCCTCAGTTTTTCAGTATCCCGCTATGAAATGGATAACGAGGATAAAAACAGGCAGATAAAAAAATCTGACAGCAGGGAAAAATTCCAGGAAATCCTCAGTTTCGTGCTGGCTTTCGGACTGGCTTTTCTCCTTTTTGCCTATCTTCCCTACCAGTTAACCGAGTGGTTACGGTTGAGCAAAGGGAACCTTTATTTCAATCTGCTGGCTGGATCAATCCGTATCATCTTCTTCATTGTATATATCTGGCTGATCAGCAAGCTTAAGGATATCAATAGAATCTTCCAGTACCATGGAGCAGAACATAAATCAGTGTACGCTTATGAGAATGGTTGCAGGCTTGTTCCCGGAGAGATCCAGAGATTCACGACCAGGCATCCCCGTTGCGGAACCAGTTTCATTTTTCTGGTATTGCTTATCTCGATTGCTGTATTCTCCATAGTTGACACCCTGGTAACTGCTTTCTGGGGATATCCGCAGGTATTCGTCAGGCTGGGATATCACCTTCTACTGATACCGCTGATCTCGGGCTTATCTTATGAATTGTTAAAACTTTCTTCCCGTAATATCAACCATCCTCTGGTCAAGGTTATCACTGCACCAGGTCTTATCCTGCAGAAAATAACCACTCAACCTCCTGATGACAAGCAGGTCGAAGTGGCTGTAATAGCTATGCAATGCGCCCTTGAGATAGAACCCGCAGCACAGGAGAAGATCAAGTATCTTTAATTCCTATGATTAACATCAAGAAAATAAATGACATGCAATTGGAATACGATCAATTGCGTGAAAAGATCTGCAATCCGGCCAATATAGCCGATCAGCGTTATTATCGCAGAATAAGTCGCCGTTTCAGGGAACTGGAAGAAATTCTCAAATGCTATGAAGGAATTTCTGAAATAAATTCCAGAATAGAAGATAATCTGAAGCTGATCAAGACCGAAGAGGATCAGGAATTGATCGACCTGGCGGAGGAAGAGATTCGTGAACTTCGGGATACTCTGAACGAAGCGACGGAGAAACTGAAGGGGTTGCTTCTTCCCAGAGACCCCAATGACGAAAAGGACGTAATCATGGAGATCCGTGCTGGTACAGGAGGAGAGGAAGCAGCACTGTTCGTTTCCGACCTTTACCGGATGTATTCCTACTTCGCTGAAAAGAAGGGCTGGCGTCTTACGGTTATATCATCCAATCCCACAGGAGTGGGAGGATTCAAGGAAATTATTTTTTCACTCACAGGAGAAAACGTATATGGCACCATGCGCTTTGAAAGTGGAGTGCATCGCGTACAAAGAGTTCCGGAAACCGAATCCCAGGGACGTATTCACACTTCCGCCGTCAGCGTTGCAGTTCTGCCGGAAGCAGACGAAGTTGAGGTGGAGATCGATGAGAAGGACCTGAAAATAGATGTCTACCGTTCTACCGGACATGGTGGCCAGAGTGTTAATACAACTGATTCCGCGGTACGGATAACCCACCTTCCTTCCGGGCTGGTAGTAACATGCCAGGATGAGAAATCACAGTTAAAGAATAAAAACAAAGCCCTCAAGGTTTTGCGCTCCAGACTTCTGGATATCGAGATTTCCAGGAAAGAAGCCGAGATTGCCCGTTCCCGCCGGGCACAGGTTGGTACAGGTGACCGCAGCGCCAAGATCAGGACCTACAATTTCCCGCAATCCCGCGTTACCGATCACAGAATAAATTTGACATCGTATAAACTTAATTCCATTCTTGCCGGTGAAATCGATGAATTCATCGAGGCAGTGAAATTAGCTTATAAGAACGAGAAAGTCAATAACTGAATGATTATCGTTTCGATTTTTATTATTGTTATTTTTTTCCTTCTGGCTGGTTTTTTCTCCGGAATGGAAACGGGACTGATTTCCGTCGACAGGTTAAAACTGGAACAGGATGCCAAGGACAGTGGTAAAAAGAAACAGATTCTGAACTTCCTGGAGAATCCTGACCGGTTATTCGGTACCACTTTATTCGGAACAAATATATCCGTAGTCATTGTCTCATCACTGAGCATCTACCTGCTCAATTACCTCCGACAACACGGTTTGAAAGGTATTTCCGAGGAAATGGGTAGTCTGATCCTGGCCGGGATCCTGCTTATTTTCGCAGAAATAATCCCTAAAGCTGTATGCCGGGAAAAACCAAATACAATTGTGCCGCGCTTCTTCCCGCTTCTGAATCTGCTGCACCTGCTGCTGCGACCTTTTGTGAAAATCGTAGCCTTGCTGAACAGTTTCCTCCTGAAACTCTTTAAACTCCCCAATCAACCCGGATATCACCTCATCAGCAGGGAAGATATATCCTACATGCTTACCCAGACGGAAGATGACGGTATTCTGCATGCTCATCAGCGGGAGATGCTGGAAGAAGCCCTGGAATTCAGCGAACTGAAGGCTGAAAATGTGATGATTCATCGCACGGAAATCGTTGCCCTCCCCCAGGATATGCCTCTGGAAAAGGTGATCGAAGTAGCCAAGAAAGAAGGATATACAAGGTTCCCTGTTTATGACCAGGACCTGGATTCCATAACAGGCATTCTGATCATCTATGACCTACTTAAAAGTACCACCACCACCAATAATCTCACCGCCAAGGATTTCATGCGCAAAGCTTATTTCGCTCCAGAAGCAATGGATGTTAACAAACTGCTGAGCCAGATGCAGAACCACAAGATCAGTATAGCGATAATTGTCGATTCCTTCGGGGGCACGGCGGGACTGGTCACAGTGGAAGACATCCTGGAGGAAATTGTCGGGGAAATCCAGGATGAATACGACACCACCACCAGCGAGATCGAGAAACTTGATGATAATACTTTTCTGGTGCAGGGTTTTGTCGAGATTGATTTTCTCAACGATGAATACGAAATGAACCTTCCAGAAGGAGACTACGAAACCATTGCTGGTTTGATTATTGACAGACTGGCCAAAATTCCGGCGCGCAATACTAACATTAAAATCAACGAATGGGAAATCAAAATAGTTCAGGCAACCAGCACCAAAATCATGAAAGTAGAAATGACCCGCCAGGAAAAAGAACCTGATGCCACTGCTTAAAACCAATATTCTGAATCCTCTTGACCCAGAACAGACCGAATATCTCCCGCACACTTACATTAAAATAACCGGCTCCCGCATAGAACAGATCATTACCCACTGCCCGGAACCTGATTACATCGATCTCTCCGGTTACCTCTGTTTGCCAGGATTTATTGATGCTCATGTGCATCTTTCCCAGTTGCATTCCCGGGGCAGATTCAGTGCCAGCCTTATGCCCTGGTTGAGAGACCATATTTTTTCCGAAGAGAATAAATCACAAAACCTGGATTTTGCCCATCAGATCAGTATTGATTTCTTCCATGAATTAATAAGAAATGGAACCACCACTGCCGTTATCTATACAGCCCCTTTCTTCGCTGCCTGTAATATAGCTTTCCAGACTGCGTCTGAAATGGGTGTACGGATCATCATGGGCAAAACCATGATGGACAACAGTAACTCATACCACCTGCAGGAAAATACTGACCAGTCCTTTCAGGAAAGTGTTACTCTTTGCGAGCGCTGGCATAAAGCAACACCCCTGCTGGAATACGCCTTCTCACCACGCTTCGCACCGGTCTGTTCCAGCCGTTTGCTGCACATGGTCGGCGATTTTACCACGAAAAACAATATCTTCATCCAAACCCATATTTCCGAGAACCTGCAGGAAATCAAAATGGTCAGAGAGCTTTTTCCGAATTTCCGTAATTACGCCGAAGTCTATGAAGCACACAATCTGCTGCATTCCCGGACACTTCTGGCACATGCTATTCACATGGAAGAAGCAGAGTTGAAAATTATCAGGAATCATAACAGCAAGATTATCCACTGCCCTGACTCAAATTTCTTCCTGAAGAGCGGTACTTTCCCCCTGGACAAGATAAAAAAAGCCGGAATCGCTTTCGCCCTGGGAACCGATGTCGGCGCTGGCACCTCCCTTTCAATGCTGAATACCATGAAAATGTACAATTATCGCCAACCAGAACAGACAGTCACTCCCAGCGAGGCTTTCTATAGAGCTACTCTGGCCGGAGCAGCATCATTGGGAAAAGATGATCATCTGGGTTCTATCATTGCTGGCAAGGAAGCTGACCTTACTTTTATCGAGATACCCGACCTGGCACAGAAAAGCAAGGAAGACCTCCTTTCCGATCTTCTCTTTCTGGGAGATAAATTTAGGGTAAAATCCGTCTGGATAGCCGGTAAATCAGTCTATCAGGCAAATTAATTGATAAATTATTTGACTGATATGACCTTGATTTTAGTCAGATAATTGAAGTTAGCAAACAGGTGTTGAAAATGCAGAATATCCTTAATATATCAGGTTATAAAGCCAGGTTGATTTCATAGAGAAGATCGGTAAAACGTGCTACTGCCTGTGGAAAATGAATATTAACTGATTGATCGGAGGTTTCATGAAAATAGTTGAATGCGTTCCAAATTTCAGTGAAGGCAGAGACCATAAGATCCTTGATGCTATAGCTGATGCGATACGTTCGGTGAAAGGTGTAACTCTTCTTGATGTTGACCCCGGTGCCGATACCAATCGCACGGTAGTTACTTTTGTGGGAGATCCGGAAAGTGTTGTGGAAGGTGCTTTTCAGGCCATAAAGAAAGCTGCCGAATTGATAGACATGAGCAAACATTCGGGAGCTCATCCCAGGATGGGGGCAACTGATGTTTGTCCTTTTGTACCTGTATCCGATATTACGATGGAAGAATGCGTGCAACTGGCCCATAAACTGGGAAAAAGAGTAGGCGAAGAACTGGGAATACCAGTTTACCTTTACGAGTATGCCGCCACAAAACCGGAATGGCGGAATCTGGCCGAAGTAAGAAAGGGAGAATATGAGGCTCTCCCCGAGAAAATGAAGGATCCCGTCTGGAAACCTGATTACGGTCCCCAGAAATTCAACGTCCGCTCCGGGGCAACTGCCATCAGCGCCCGGGAATTTCTTATCGCCTATAACATCAATCTCAATACCCGTGATAAGAAAAAAGCCCACGACCTGGCCCTTATGATCAGGGAGAAAGGTCGCCTGAAAAGAGACAGGAAAAGCAACGTAGTAACGGACGAGGAAGGTTCCCGAATCAGGGAACCGGGTTTTTTCAAGCACTGTAAAGCAGTGGGCTGGTACATTGATGAATACAGAAGAGCTCAGATAAGTATTAATCTTACCAACTATAAGATAACTCCTCCTCATCTGGTTCTGGAAAAAATCCGTGAACTGGCAATGCAGAAGGGTATCCAGGTCACCGGAAGCGAGTTGGTGGGGCTCATCCCCAAAGCTGCCATCATCGCTGCCGGGAAATATTACCTGAATCGCCTGGGGGAATGCAGCGGTATCCCTGAAAAGATGATTATCGAAACTGCCATCCAGTCCATGGGACTGGATGATCTAGTACCTTTCGCCACCAATGAGAAGATTATCGAATACGCTATCAGGAATAAAAACAATCTGGTAAACCTCCCGGTGGAAGATTTCGCCGCCGAACTTTCTTCCGATTCCCCGGCTCCCGGTGGCGGTAGTGTGGCGGCTCTTTGTGCAGTTCTGTCCGGTGCTCTTTCTGCCATGGTGGCAAATCTCACTTTCGGGAAAAAAAATTACGAGAAAGTCTGGCAGGAAGCTAATCAAATTGCTGAACAGGGTCAGGAAATCCAGAAAAAAGCACTGGAGTTGATTGATAAAGATACTGAAGCGTTCAACAAAATGATGGAGGCTAGCCGCTTACCGAAACAAACCCCGGAGCAGCAAGAAGAAAGAGAGCAAATAATGGAGAGTGCAACCAAGGCCGCTGTCATGGTGCCTCTGGCGACGCTGCAGTCAGCTGGAGAAGCAGTGGATCTGGCAGCCAGGATCAGTATGATAGGGAACAGCAATGCTCTATCCGATGCGGGAGTGGCTGCAATAAACGCTAACGCCGCCGCCAAGAGCGCTTACCTTAACATTAAAATAAATATGTCCGGTATTAAGGATGAAAAATTCAAGTTCGAGATCATGACCAGGGTGGAGGAAATGCTGGACCATATCAACAATACCGCTCTGAACGTGGAAAATCAGATCAAAGAAAAGATATAGGATAAATCAACCATAAGTTCTCAGAAAAATTATGTATAAGCACCTCTTCGGACCCGTACCATCCCGACGCCTGGGAATATCACTGGGTGTGGATCTGGTTCCCTTTAAATACTGCAGTTTTAATTGCGTTTATTGTGAATTGGGAGCAACCACACATCTTACCAGCACCAGAAAGGAATATATCCCGGTAGCAGGTTTAATCAAGGAATTGACAGATTATCTGAAGTCCAAGCCACTTCTGGATTTCATAACTTTCTCCGGCTCCGGGGAACCTACCCTGCATAGTGGCATCAGAGAAATAACCGCCTTTCTGAAAACCGAGTTTCCTCAATATGCTCTGGCACTGCTGACAAATTCCTCTCTGCTCCCGCAACCGGAAGTAAGGCAGGATCTTAAAAAAATCGATCTCATCCTCCCTTCTCTCGATGCTGCCAGCGAAAAAATCTTCCGGAAAATTAACCGCCCTGCCCCAGGGATAAGCGCTGCCGATATAATTACGGGATTAATCCAGCTGAGAAATGAATTTCAGGGGCAAATCTGGCTGGAAATCTTTATAATTCCCGGTTTGAACGATACCGAACAGGAATTGCATCATCTCCGTCTGGCAGTTAACAAAATCAAACCCGATAAAATTCAGATCAATACTCTTGATCGACCCGGAACAGAAAAATGGGTAACTGACCCTACGGAAGAGAAATTAAAGAAAATTGTCAGGTTCTTTGCCCCCTTACCTGCAGAATATATAACCAGGAAAACTTTCACCGATGACATCACAAGATTAGACTCCGATTTTGAGGGAACAATCATTGATTTTCTGAAAAGGAGACCTGCCACCAGCGAAGATCTGGCAAAGGCTTTAAACCTCCATCCCAATGAACTCGGCAAATATCTGGCTGATCTTCTGGAGAGAAATATCATCAGAACGGAGCGTCAGAAAAACAATAATTTCTATCTGATTAACAAGACCTAATATTTTCCTTGTGTTATCCTAATCTTCTCTGTAATTTACATGCAGGAGGTAAAAATGTCAGACCATAACACACCCGCATGGTATAATTATCTTAAAGAAAAATATCCAGAATTTATCAAATCTGTTGAAAAAATGGGCAAAACAGCACGACAGGAAGGTCCCCTGAAAGAAAAATTCCTGCAGCTAATTCAGCTGGGAGGAGCCGCTGCCATCAGATCGGAAGGTTCCGTGCACAGTCACGTAAGACGTGCCCTAGAAGCCGGTGCATCCAAGGACGAAATATTCCACGCTCTTATCGCCCTCACCAGCACCATCGGCTTTCCCAACGTGGCAGCTGCCCTGAACTGGGCGGAGGAAGAAATCAACAAACAAAGCTGACCTGGCGGAATCAGCTCCAATATAAGAATACGAGGTAACTATGTCGGTCTTTCTGGAACTCGCAAATTCTACCTATGCCGGATATAAAATCCTTCTTTCCAGGATATCCTATATCTCCATGATCAATTACAATAACAAGTTGAAAGAATTTTATCTGGAACTCGGTTACGATAGTAAAGAATTCTCTAAATTTGTCCTGTCCTTTCCCACAGAGGAAGAAGCCAGCCAGAGACAGCAGGAAATAATAAATATCCTGGAGGAATTCTATTCCCGTTGAATTCTGATATCTTTTAACTGACTGCAGTAAATTTTTGCTTGACTAATGAACATATGTGCAAAATAATGCCTCCCATGATAAAGGAGAATGCATGACTCGACCACAGAAAGAGAGAACAGTGAGACAGCCACCGCTCTATACTGAATTCAAGCCCATAAGGATCCAGCGCAGCCAGTTAACCCCGATTCAGCTCAGTCTTGATGAATTCGAGGCAATCCGGCTTGCTGATTTTCTGGGGCACGATCATCTGTCAGCAGCTGATGAGATGGAAATCTCACGGTCAACTTTCACCAGGTTGATCGAAAAAGCCCGCAGCAAAATAGCTGAATTTCTGATAGAAGGTAGAGAGCTCGTTATCGCGGGAGGAAATATTCATTTCCGGGGAAATCTGATCCGTTGTCTGGATTGTGGGCATTTGTTCAAAAATGATTTCACCCAGCCTATTGTCTCCTGTCCTGCCTGCGATTCGGCAAATCTGCTAGATCTTGCTGGTGGTTTCGGTCATGGTAATTGTTGTGCAAAAAGAAAAAGACGAGGGAGGTAATTATGCCAAGAGGAGATAGAACTGGACCGGATGGATTTGGTCCCATGACTGGAAGAGGGGCAGGTTATTGTGCAGGTTATGATCGACCCGGATATGCCAATCCTTATCAGCCACGCCGTCATCTGAGGATGGGATTTCGCCGTTTTTTCGGGGGATTTCGCAGATATATGCCTGAGTATTATCCTTACCCAGAACCGGTAGAGTACGATGAAAAGGAATTTCTCGAGAAAGAAATCGAGAGAATGAATGGTCAACTGGACGCAATGCGGTCAAGGCTGGAAGCTCTGGAAAACAAGAAGAAAGAAAAGTAAAAAAATCCCCTGCGTGAGAACACAGATGTTAAGATTGCGAAAGAGAGAAAGGGTTAATCGGTATAGCGGGGACAGCAGGAAGTCAGGTCGAAGTTCGGGAGCTCTTCTTTTCACGATAGTTTCCGGGTTAGCCGGGTATATTATCGAGGATCTGACGAAACCTGAAAGCAGATTAAAGCGGCTTTATAATAGCATCAGACAAAGAATAAGCCAACCTGAACAAGGGAAAATACCTGAAAGCACTGCCAGGCAGATCAAGGAAATTGAGGTAGTGGATTGATCATTGCCATAGCCAGCGGTAAAGGTGGAACAGGAAAAACTACCCTGGCGGTGAATCTCTCGGCATTTCTGGCGGAGAAGCGGAAGGTTATATTGGCTGATCTTGATGTGGAAGAACCGAATTCCGGTATTTTTTTAAAAGGAAGGCAGGTTCATTCCGAAAAGATATGCAGGATGATCCCGGAGTGGATTGAACGCACCTGCATAATGTGCGGTAAGTGTCAGGAATTATGCAGATTTAACGCAGTTCTGAAAATACCGGATCGAATAATGCTTTTCCCGGAGTTGTGCCATAGTTGCTTTGCCTGTTCGGAATTATGTCCCACTTCATCCCTGCCCATGCACGGTGAAACAGGTGGTATTCTCTATCATTCCATAATCAGCAAGAAACTCCAGCTGGTCGACAGCCACCTGGAGATAGGACAGGTCTCAGCAGTACCTCTTATCTCCGCTACCATATCCTATCTGAAAGGAATTGCAGCAAGTGACGATCTTCTCATATTTGATTCTCCCCCGGGTACATCATGTCCCATGCTAGAGGTCACAAAATCCGCTGAACATGTAATTCTGGTCACAGAACCAACTCCTTTTGGTTTTCATGACCTGAAGCTGGCCATAAAAACCATGGAGAAATTGGATAAATCCTTCAGCATTGTCCTGAATCAGGCAGGAGATGAATTTGACAGTACCATTATTGAATTCTGCCATTCTGCGAATTACAGAATAATTGCCTGTATACCCTACATGAGAAGAGCCGCGGAGCTATATTCCGCAGGCAGATTATTGTATCAGGAGATCCCGGTGATCCGGGAAGCCTTGAGTGTAATAGCGAATAACCTGCAACTGGCATGAAAGAGATCGTTTTTATATCAGGCAAGGGTGGAACCGGGAAAACCTCGATCACTGCCGCCATGTCTTATCTATTAGGGGGAAACTGTATCCTGGCTGACTGCGATGTTGATGCTGCCGATATGCATCTTGTAACGAGGCCACAGGCTATTCTTTCCGAGATTTTTTTCAGTGGTGTGGAAGCAAAAATAAACACTTCCCTCTGCTCGTCATGTGCCAGATGTTTTCAGATCTGCCGCTTCCACGCAATCAATGCGGGCGGAACGGGATTTTCTGTAGATCCTCTATCCTGCGAGGGTTGTGGATATTGTTTCCATATATGCCCGGAGCAGGCTATTTCACTACCGGAAAGAAAAGTCGGAATTTTTCAGATTTCACAGACCAGATTTGATAATATCCTTGTTCATGCAGAACTTGATATAGGGGCGGAAAATTCCGGAAAGCTGGTCACAAAAGTGAAAAAAGAAGCCAGAAAGCTGGCGGAGAAGGAGAAAATAAATATTATCCTGGTAGATGGTTCCCCCGGTATCGGTTGTCCAGTGATATCATCTCTTGCCGGAGCAGGTTATGTTGTCATGGTAACCGAGCCCAGTCGCTCCGCCTTTCACGATCTGCAAAGGGTACACATACTGTTAAGCAAGTTTGGACTGCCAGCAGGATGTATCATAAATAAATGCGACCTCAATGAGAAGATAAGCTCAGAAATAAAGGATTTCCTGGTCAGCAGGGAAATAGCCCTGCTGGCTGAAATACCTTTTTCCAGATCATTCTCAGACGCGATGATAGCGGGAAAAACCATTATGGAGACTGATGCCGAAAATATCATCCTGAAGATAAACAATTCCTGGGATATTATTTTGAAACAGATATCAGGGGAGGATACATGAAAATAGCTTTCAGTACAACGGGTTTGGAGATGAATTCACCGATCGATCCTCGCTTTGGCCGGTCGGAGTATTTTATCATCCTTGACGAGAAAGATAACAGTAAACAGATTATCGACAACAGTGCCATAACCAGTGTTGCTCATGGAGCCGGGCCGAGGACAGCCCAGAAGATTATTGAAGCAGGAGTCGGTGTCCTTATTACTGGAAATGGTCCCGGCAATAATGCTGCCAGAGTTCTTAACACGTCAGGCGTCAGGATATTGGTAGGAGCAGGTGGTATGACGGTCGATGAAGCATACCGTGCGTATAAGGATAATAAGTTGAAGCAGTTTTAAATCCGTCTGTTGCTCTTCCGATAATATTGGATTTCAGTTTAAAAGGAGATAAAATGAAGAAAATAGCTATACCGGTGAATAATGGGCTTTTAGCACAGCATTTTGGTCATTGTCAGAATTTTGCTGTTTACACCGTTGATAATAAAGAAATCAAAAGCGAGGAGACTCTTATACCACCCGTCCATGAACCGGGAGCATATCCTCATTTCCTGGCTGATAAGGGAATCAGTGTTGTCATATGTGGTGGCATGGGACATAGAGCCAGACAGCATTTCAACATGCAGAATATCGAGGTTATAACCGGAGCCACAGGTCAGTTGCCGCAGGATTTGATCAACCTCTTTCTTGAGAACAAACTGGAAACGGGAACTAATCCCTGCGATCATTAATTCATTATCGGTATTTCAAAATAAATTAAGAAAGTACCAATCTCTTTTCCATTCCTATCTTCATTCCAATATTGCTCTTGACATTTTGCCAATCCGGGAACAATAAGGAGAATGCGCTAAAAAGGTAGCAGGAGATGTCATCTAGAAAAAAAATATTAATTGTGGAAGATGAGAACATCATTGCAGAAGAAATCCGGATGAATGTGAAGCAATTTGGTTATGTTGCCCTGGGAGCTGTCAACACTGCAGAGAAAGCACTCATCACAGCCCGGCAGGAAAAACCCGACCTGGTTATCATGGATATTGTGCTGTCCGGAAAAATGGAAGGAACTCAAGCTGCTGAGATAATGTATAAAGAAATGAATATCCCGGTAATTTTTCTTACCGCTCATGCCGACAGGCAGACGATCCAGAAGGCTGTGACCTCAGAACCCTATGGCTATATAATGAAGCCTTACGAGGTATCTGAACTTAAAGCGGTTATGGAAATCGCCCTTTACAAGCATGAACAGGATAAAATAAGGCATCATAGCACAGAAATGTATTCGCGGCTGACAGCTGATCTGGGTGATATTATTTTCAAGATCTCAATACCAGACCGAAAAATCGAATTCATCAATCCCGCCTGTAAGAAGTTGACCGGTTACGATCAGAAGGCTTTCTATGATACTCCTGATCTATTGTGCAAATTATTGCATCCTGATATGAAGAAATACTATGAAGAGGAATGGCAGAAAATAGTGTCGGGGAAAGCACCTCCCTATTATGAGTACAAGATCATAGATAGCTCTGGTAATCCCAGGTGGTTCCATCAGACCAATGTCATTACCTGGGGGGACAAAGGACAACCAGTTGCTCTTCAGGGCATTATAACCGATATCACCCAATGTTACAACACACTGGTCGATACCAGGAAAAAAGAGGAAGACCTGCGAAATATAGTTTCTTCGATAAAAGAAGGAATTCTGATTGTTGATGACTCCGGTATACTGAGTTTCATTAACCAAGCTGCAATTGCGATGCTTAAATTACCGGAACAGGATGCCGTGGGCAGAAATCTCTCCGAATTCAGCCACCTGCAACGATTTGTGGAAATATGCGACAGTAGATCTGAAACCTCTGCAACCACCAGTAGCGAATTTACTCTGGGAAAAGGAAAGGAAAGAAGAAAATATATCACACTTACTCACATACCGATGAGCGAGAATGGGCAATTCCGGGGATTTATAGCAATACTGCATGACATTACCGAGAAGAGAAGTGACAAGATAAAGCTGCGTATGAGTTATCTTAAGTCCAGGAAACTGTATCATGACACCGTTAAAGGTCTTATAGCAGCCATAGAGATCAGGGATCCCTATACCGCTCAACACCAGCGGCGCGTGGCAAAGCTGGCGGAAGCAATTGCACTGGAAATGAATCTGCCGGAACAGCAGATAGAAAAATTATACACCGCTTCTCAACTGCATGATATAGGTAAATTGAATGTCCCCTCCGATATCCTGGCAAAGGGAAGAAAATTGCTGAAAGCCGAACTCGACCTGATAAAACTGCATCCTCAAACCGGTTATGAAATACTCAATACTATTGCCTTCCCAGAACCCATAGCGGATATTGTTCTGCAGCACCATGAATTGATGAATGGTTCAGGATATCCCCGAGGACTGAAAAAAGGGGAAATACTGCCTGAAGCCAGGATACTATGTGTAGCGGATGTGACCGAAGCGATGATCAATCACAGACCATACCGGCCACAGATGGATATTAAAAGCGCTTTGGAGGAAATTGACCGGAATAAAGGTATCCTGTATGATGCAGATACTGTGGATGCCTGCTTGAAACTGTTTCAGGAAAAAGGGTTTAGCTTCTGAACACCCTTGAGGTAAAAGAATTGAATACTGCCATCATAACCGCTGGGGGAAGCGGTAACAGAATGAATACCCTGCACAAAAAGCAGTTTCTGTCCCTTGCCGGCAGACCACTGCTTTTCTGGACCATCGATGTTTTTTTCACTCATCCCGGGATCGATTCAATCATCATAACCCTACCGGCACCGGAAATGTCCGTTTATTCCGATAAAATAAAATTGGAATACCCCTCCACTAAAATTCAGATAGTCCCTGGTGGAAACACACGTCAGGAATCAGTATTCAACGCCCTGAGAAAATGTGCTCCTGAAACTGCATATGTTCTTATCCACGATGGAGTAAGGCCCTTTGTTAAGTCGGAGGATATCAGTAATCTACTTCGTCTGGTCAAACTGAAGCAGGCTGTTATCCCTGTTGTAAAAGTAAGAGATACCATAAAGGTGATGACCGGAGATAAAATTCAGAAAACCATTGATCGAGTGGGATTATTCAACGCATTGACTCCTCAGGTGTTCGCTTATGAACTTATTTTGGACATGCATCGGAAGTCTGTTGCAGACCATCTTGAATTCACAGATGATGCCGCTATTCTCGAGCATTACGGTCATAACGTATTCGGATGGGAAACGACCGGCACTAATTTTAAGATTACCTATTTTGATGATCTTGTGATGGCGGAAGTTCTCATAAAGAGGAAGCATCAGGGAAAAAAAATATGATAGAAAAGATATTAAGAAAATTTGATTTTACGATTAATATACCTATCCCCGGTCTGGGCTGTGGTGTGCTGGGTTTGGGACTTGCCCGGGTGAGTGTCAAGCTCGGCCAGTACGCTGCCACACTGCTAAAAGCCCTTGAATACAGGGGTTATGATTCCACGGGCGGTGTATTCCAGGATGGTAAGAAAAATATCATTCTGCTTAAGGATGTAGGAGCACCCAGTACTCTGGTCAAAACACTGGGAATCGATAAGCAGCAGGGAAAAATTTTCTGTGGTCAGGTTCGCTGGGCGACATTTGGCACTGTCACACCCAAGAACGCTCAACCCCATGAAGTAAAATGCAAGCAGCACATTTATGGTGCTCATAATGGCAATATCACCAATTCCCGGGAATTGAAAAGTTTCCTGATCTCAGAAGGTCATAATGTTGTTTCCAATAATGATGGCGAAATGCTGGTTCATACTATTGAGCATTATTTCGATAATGAACTGGGAAGACACGGCGACAGGGACCAGCACAATCCCCAGATTCGCTGCCAGTCCATGCGCAATGCCATAATCATTGCCAGTTCCAGGATGGTGGGCTCCTATGCCGCTGTGATTGTGGACCCCTATACCGAATTCATTTACGCTATCAAGGGCGGGAGCAGCCTGTATTTTGGCATCGGTGAAATAGAGGGTAACAGGTTTGGACTGGCTTCTTCCGATCTTACTGCTGTACTTAAATTCACCAAAACCCTGATTAATCTTCGTGAAGGTGAGTTCGTGGAATTCAAAGTTGATGACTATAAGATCTTCGCCCTCCGCAAACTCAAGATCAAGCGACCTAACCAGGCTGAATTCATAATCAATCCGGGTGACCATATCCCCAAACAGCCGGTAAGATCAAAACTGAGAGCAGAGGACACAGAACTGGTTCCCCCTTTTCAGTATTTCATGGAGCAGGAAATCTATGCGGAAGTTGAAACCTCCGGTAAGCTTATCAAGCTTTTCCAGGGTGGCTCAAATACGGGAACCCGTATGATTGAGCTGCTAAAAAAGGAAAATTTCTTTGATGATATCGAAGATCTGGGCAGAAACATCCTTAAAACCGAGGATCCGGTCCAACAGACGAACCTGTTTTCCAGGTTTGAATCTTCCGTAAAAGCCGATGCATTCTATCAGAAAGTCAGAGAACAGTATGTTTCCATTTACAATGAACTGGTAAAGAAAGATTTTGAGAAGAAATACTTCTTTTCTGCCAATAAAAACACTTTTATTGAACTCCTGAACTCATATTTCAACAAGAAAAAACTGCTCCTCGCCAAAGCGCTGGATTCGATCAGCGAGATGAATGATGTCAAGGAGTTCAATCAGAGCATCGAACATTTCCTTGATATAGTTGCAAACAGCTGCAGGTTCAACCGTAATATCTATGCCATTGCCTGTGGGACATCCTTCCATGCTGCCATGATCGCTTCCATTTTCTTCAATGATATCGCCAATCTGGACATAATACCCGTGCTCCCCGGTAATTTCCGGGGACAGTTCTCCAAAAGCCTTTGCAATAATGATGTTATCCTGGGTGTATCCCAGAGCGGTGAAACCAAGGATCTGATCGATATCTTCAATTATGTGGAGAATCTCGGACTGGATATTAAAACCATTGTACTGGTTAATAATATGAATTCCACGCTGGGACAGGAAAAATGCGATGTTTCAATCCCGATTTTCTGTGGCCCGGAAATCGCTGTACCGGCAACTAAAAGTTTCATCAACCAGATAACCCTTTTCTACTACCTGGCTATCAAGGTGCTGGAGCAGAATATCAGGAATATTAGTTCTGCAGATCAGGAGAAAACAGCTCTCCTCAATCATAAACTGACAACCCGCCTGAAATCCATTAACGACATACCCCAACTCATCAAAGAAACAATCGAAACAACCGCGGAACAGATCGAATATGCTGCCGGGAAAATATACATGGAACCTTCCATGCATATTCTGGCCACTAAACTCACCGGTGTAGCCAAGGAAGGTGCTCTCAAGATAAGGGAGACGGTTCTAAATCATGCTGAGGGCGGTGAAGCTTCCGAATTCAAACATGGTCCCAATACAATCCTGGGAAGAAATACTGTCTTCGGTATTAAAAATATGAAGGCAATGTTGAAAAACTACAATCAGTTGACAATTGAACTGGAATCTTCCGCCCGGGAGGAAGGTATTCCGGAACTAGAGATCAGAAGCATGACCCAGTCTCTGGTAAATTATATATTCAAGAGGACTTTCCCCTTTGACCTTTCCCGGGAAGGAGCTGAATTCTTCAAGAATTTCGTCTCTGAACGTGATTTTTTCAGCCATGTCTACAGGAATTACCCATTGATCTATGTAACCGGACCGGAAGAACAGGACATCAATTTGACCATATCCCAGATCAACACTCATAAAATCCGCGGGGGCGATACTTTTGTCATAGCTGAGGAAAATGACGAGTTACTGGAAAATGCACGCATGAATCCCAATGATGAGGGATACTACGGCTGGAGTTACATTATCCTGCCCAAGACAGGCGATTCCCTGATGACCACCTTTTCTGCTACAATCGTGCTGCAGCTTCTGGCTCTGCGGATGAGTATCAAGAAAAAGGAAAAACTGGATAAACTCGGTATCATGGAACACGGAGTCCATCCGGACGTGCCCAAAAATGTATCCAAATCCATAACAGTTGACTGATCGGGAGGACAGTATGCGCATAGGCTATGGTTATGATGTTCATAAACTGAGCGATACCGGGGGTAAACTGATCCTGGGAGGAGTGGACATTCCCTTTCCTAAAGGTCTGGTGGGACATTCTGATGCCGATGTACTTATCCATGCTGTGATAGACGCCATCCTGGGTGCACTTGCCAAGGGAGATATCGGGCAGCATTTCCCTGATACTGACGAACGTTACCGGGATATTGACAGCCGTATTCTGCTGCGGGAAATAACCGACCTCATGGATAACACGGGTTATGAGATCGGCAACCTCGATGCAACCATCTGCGCTGAAAAGCCCAAACTGCAGACTTACCTGAAAAAAATGCAGGAGAATCTTGCCAGCGATCTGCATACTGACCTGTGGAATGTTTCCCTCAAAGCAACCACCGAAGAAGGCCTGGGAATAACAGGACGCGGTAAAGCAGTAACCGCAACGGCTGTGGTCCTGCTGAAAACTCTCTGATATGAAACCCGAGTTACTGCTTCCGGTCGGCAACCCGGAAGCTTTCTACGCTGCTCTGGAGGGAGGTGCCGACTCAGTTTACCTGGGCTTGAAATCCTTTAATGCCAGAGGTAAAGCCCTGAACTTCACAATCGATCAGTTGCAGGTTCTGGTAAAAAAAGCAACCAATGAGAAAATAAAAGTCTACCTCACCCTCAATACCCTAATAAAAAATAATGAGCTGCCTGAATTATTGAATATTCTCTATCAAATCTCACAGATTAAAATCTCCGCTATCATCATCCAGGACCTGGGAGTTCTTCATCTGCTTCATAAATATCATGATTCAATTCCCCTTTTTGCCAGTACCCAGATGACCGTCCATAATTCAGCAGGCTGTAAATTTTTCCATAATCTGGGCATGCAGAGAATAATCCTGGCACGTGAATTAACCTTGAAAGAACTGGAACACGTTTCCAGAAGCAGCGGCGTTGAACTGGAATTATTTATTCACGGTGCCCTCTGTTATTCCGTATCTGGCCTCTGCCTGTTCAGCAGTTACATGGGTGGTATGAGCGCTAATCGCGGACTATGCTGCCAGCCCTGCCGTCGTGCTTACCGGCAGCTGGACAAAGATGGGTATCTGTTCAGTCTCAGGGACCTGCAACTGATCGACCTAGTTCCCTATCTTTGCAAGCTGGGAATAAAATCACTGAAGATTGAGGGCAGGATGAAATCCGCAGAATATGTTTATATCACAGCCAGAGCTTATCGCATGGTGATCGACGATCCTGCGCGGCTCCCGGAAGCCAGAGATATTCTTAAGAATGATCTGAGCCGGGAAAAAATCCAGTATTTCCTGGGGAAGAATTTACAGAAACCCTTTACTGAAATCCCTTATACAGGCCAGGTCATCGGTCGGGTTGGCAAAAGGAATAAAGATTCTTTTACCTTCACTACCAGCACCCTGCTCAATATTCAGGACCGTCTTCGCTTACTTTCGCAGGGAGATGAAGATGCCCGGAGTTTTAAAATAGTCCAGATGCAGGAACAGGGACAGCCAGTCACCAGAGCTCAGGCAGGAAATGAGGTCACTATATTCACCCAGGAGGTTAAAGCCAGGATCAACGACCAGGTAATCCTGACCGGTCGTTCTCAGAAAAAATTTCCTCACCGCTTCCCGGAACACAGACAGAAAATAAATTACCGTCTGTCACAAAAAAAAATCAGCAATATTCTCCAGAAAACAGGTTCCGGGAAAATCTGCACCTCATCCGAACTCTTTATTCGTATTTCTACACTCCGCTGGATCCAGAAATTGAACTGGGATAAATTTCATTACCTTATCCTGAACCTGCAGAAAAAGGACTGGGAGAATCTAAATCCCTCTAATTATACTCTGAAGAAGAACAGGCACAGAATTATCCTGCAACTTCCCAGATTCATCATGGAAAGCGATCTGGAATACTATCGGCAATTATGTCTGGCCTTTTACCGTTCCGGTTTCCATCAATTCATGCTCAGCCATATTTCCCAGAAGGACCTTCTGCCCAGAACTGCTAAAATCCATATTTCCACCGCTGAAAACATTTATGTACTCAATGATGCCGCTATTCAATTTCTCAAGGAGCATGATGTTGAATTGTATGTCTATCCTCTGGAAAATGACAGGAAGAATCTCCTTGCTGGTAAGGATCGCAGAGGGATTGTACCTTTATTCTATTATCCTGAATTATTCTATTCACGGGTTCCCATCAGGAGTTGCCGGGATAGCATAATAAACAGTAAGGAGTTAAAACTGCGGTGTTTCAGGATACAGGGACTGACCAGTCTGGTGCCCGAACTACCAGTGTCCTGGCTGCATCATAAAAATGAGCTTTATAAAGCCGGTTTCCGCAGATTTCTCCTTGACCTGTCCTATCAGCTTCCCTCGCAATACCTTATCCACAGCTTGATAGAAGCCTATCAGAAATCTCGTCCAATAGCCCGGTATTCTCAGTTCAACTGGGATGCCGGTCTGAAGTAAAAAAAAGGGAGCACGGAAATCCGTGCTCCCGGTCTAATGGTAGAACTCCCTTTCTATTTATTTAAGCAATAACATCTTTTTAGCTGAGGAGTATTTTCCGACATTAAGCTTGTAGAAATAGATGCCGCTGTCCTGAAGGCGACCCTGGTCATCCCTGCCATCCCAGATCACGCTGTAATCGCTAGGTTGCTTGAATTCATTGATGAGCGTTTTTACTTTCTGTCCTTTGATGTTAAATACTTCCAGTGTTACATTAGCTGCTTCCTTCAGGCTGTAGGCAATTGTTGTTATCGGGTTGAAGGGATTGGGATAATTCTGAGCCAGATTGTAAACAGGTGCAACGGTGTTATCATCGGTGTCTGTTACAATTTCGATGTCCAGAACAGCATAGGTAATAGTTCCACCATTATTTTGACCATGAACCACTGGTGAAGAATAGGAGCCATAGCTGTTATCATTGAAGAAAATAATGGGTATCCTGCCGTGATTATTTTCGACGATTTCTATCTCATCGGCGGGATAAATATAACAGGGCAGCATCCCCTCAAGTTCGGGATAAAAGTTTACATCATCAACCTTGGCATTAAGGTAGGCAGGTTCGGACCAGGTGGCGCCATGATCAGTAGACATGCATACAGCTATCTGAGCAATTTCTGCCCAGTCCTCATAGCCCGGTGTTTCATAATAAGACTCCATCAGGTAACGACCATCCATGAAGAAAGCGACTACCCAGCCCATTTCTTCATTCTTGGTTATTTTGAAACAATGTTCATGAAAAGAGCCGTCCTGATAGTCGCCCACGAAGAAATGAGAAGGCCATACCGTAACGAATTCCACCAAGCCATTCTCATCCCAGCTGTCCACAACGCCGTCCTCATCCAGGTCGTAGGGGATCATCGGCTGATCATCATAGGGATCCACACCGGTG
>JAFGRJ010000020.1 GCA_016935235.1 Candidatus Cloacimonadota bacterium | reverse complement strand
GCGATCAGCCGGGTGAAACAGGGCAGGTCGGGTTTGCCAACCTCCAGAATACGACCCTCATTCCCGTAGGAGATCCTGCTGTAACGAAGACCTTCCTGTTCTATGTTTTCCAGTTCATAGCCATCAAGGGTGAAAGTCACCGTGGCAGTTGCGAGATCTGCCGGCTCACAGGTGAAAAGTTCCTGACTTCGGTCGGGAGAGATGGCTATCCATTCCGCCGGCAGGGTAACAACAATCAACAATAAAGAAAAAACCAGGATTCTTTCCATTTTCATTTTACATTCCTATTTACAAATATTATTTTACAGGTCGATCTCAATTTTATATACACCATGTTTGGTGGCGGCATACAGAAAATCGTTTTTGAACAATACCCTGTATGTGTAGCCAATATCCTGATCATCTACTCTATCCAGAAATTCAGGATCAACGGGATCTGAAATATCATAAAGGTAAATTCCTCCACCACCGGAAGCTACAGCCAAAAGACTGCCGTTCACATCAAGATGCTGCGCCCAGCCGGAGGTATCTATACTGCTTAATAGAACTGGCGCCTGCAGATTGCTGATGTCTATAATGGCAAAACCGGCATGTTTATCAGCTATGAAGACAAGATTGTCAACTACTTTTACATCTATTGCTTCTCCGGGAGTATCCACCATGCAGAGCGTATTACCGGTGGCGTAATCCACAATATTAAGACCAAGCTGTTCATAGGCTAAATAAATATTTTCATCATCCAGGGTAAAACCGTTCAGGGTAACAGTAAAATTTGAATAAACAGTGATAGGATTGTAATAAAAACCGTCCCAGGAACCATGGCGGAATTCATACTGGCTGTCGTTGCGTGTTATCGCTACTTCCACGGTTTCTCCTGCGCCAGCCCAGCAGAGCATGTCTTCAATACCTGCTGTGCTGGTAATGATGGGAGGACTGACCTGAGGATCCGCAGGATCGGAAATATCGTAGGTCCTGATCTGAGCTGGACTGCCATAGCGGTCATACACGAAAAGCAGATTCCTCTCTTCCACCGCGCTGATCAGACGGGCATTCTCTATGTCACCAAGATAATGCGCTACCAGATTATCAGTCTCCAGATCATAAATGGTGAAACCTCCCTGATCTTCGGCTATATAGAGATACTGTTCGGAAAGAAAAATATCCCTGGCAAAACCGATCGTATCGTAGAAATGATCTATCTGAAGAACTTTTTCAATTATCTTGGGTTCGTTCAATTTGGCACAACCCACGCTCAACAGAATGAAAATCATCACTGCTATTGTTTTTATACTCATCCGTGCTTTCCCCATTTTATCATTCCCAATCTAACATTTTTGGTTTATGCTTCGTCGCATTTTTTATTCCAAAAAAATCATTCTACATTGCACGTGACAGATTATGAAAAAAATAGGAAAATTTCTAACCTAGTTCTATCATCCATTCTTTCAGGTAGCACTTTTGAGTGGATTAAAAAAGTCAAGATTTATAACTTCTTCCGGGAAAAAAGAGATCTACGCTAATTGTACCTATAACTTGAACTGCAGTTCCATTAAGGTTACTATGAAAAAGTTGAAGAACAGGTTATCATCAGTCTCGATTTTCGGGGATCAGTGTGTGGAAATGGCACTACTCATATTAAGTTTTGATAAATGTGTTTGTGAATCCATAGGATTGTCTGAAAATACTTATCAACCTGTAAACTTTGAGATGGATAAATCCTGATAATCCTCTAAACTTTCAGGTGATTGAAAGGAGGTTTATATTACAATAAGAAAAATGGTGGAGCATAGCGGGCTCGAACCGCTGACCTCTACACTGCCAGTGTAGCGCTCTCCCAGCTGAGCTAATGCCCCAGTGCGTTCTACAAATTTTCTTTTATCCTATACGTCAAGTAATTTCAGGTAATCTTTTTTTTACTTTTGTAAAATTCATCCAGTTGTTTCCGGGTTATCAGTTCATTGCTGTTTCCCTTCTGGCTACAGCAGTATCTGGCGCAGATCTGGCCCCGGAACAGTGAATCATTGCGGTTGTAACCATCCAGCACGAAGCTGCTCAGAAAACCGGCAGCCAGGGAATCGCCGGCTCCATTGGTATCGATGACAGCAAAGGGCAGATCAACCGCTGGAAAATCGTATACACCGCTCCAGCAACCGAGAGTAACTCCCCTGCTTCCATTTCCGGCAATGATGAATTGAATATTTTTCCTTTCCAGTATTTTGGTAATGACCTTATGCAGGTCATCGGGAAAATTAACTGCTGAAAAGAAGATGATATCTGCATGATCCAGATAGTCCTGGCGATAGGGGTCATCCACCCGGATCATATCCTGAAGGTCCACTGCAATGGTAAGTTCCAGCTCTTTCATGAGAGGTAGTAGGTATCTTGTCCAGTTGACTATATTGACATGAACCAGTTTGGTCCGGGAGAGTATCTGGCGGCATTTAGCCAGATCCGGCTTGATAGCCATTGCACCTTTACCATCGTAAAAGTTCTTTCTCCGACCATCCTTATACATGAAGTTGATACTGCGCTTGGTTCCGGCTGGATCGATGAAACAACCCGATATATCTATGCCTTCAGAATGTAACTGTTCCCTGATATAAGCTCCCGGATAATCATCCCCCCAGGCAGCTATCAATCCGGTCCTTTTCCCCAGGCGGTTGAAACTGCGGGCAGCATAACCCCCTGCCTGCCCGATGGTATCGATATTCTCACTGAAATTTGCTTCAACCTGGAAATCAATATCATCAGCCATGAGATAAACACTGGTGTCGATCCCAACCGCTCCTAGAACCACTACATCAAGATCTCTAACCGGCATTGTCTTTCAACTCCCGCAGGAACCTGCTGATCTCCTTTTCATTATGCAAATGATAAAAGTCAATATGAGAATTCTCCTGCAAAATATCAAATACCAGAGGTCTGATATTTTTATTGAAATTCCATATCCATCGGATAAACTCCCTGTCAATCTGCTCGGGGCAGTCGGGACCCAGATCCGGTCTGCTGCGTCCATGAAACCGCAGTCGCCGATCCAGAATCCGTCTAAAACATTTCCAGCGGGAAGCCTCCAGATAAACAACAGTATCAGCCCTGGCTTTCCGGGAGGATAAGGAACTATGATAATTTCCGTCCATAATCCAGTTTTCCTGTGCGCATAATTCAGTTACGATCTGCTGCCATATTTCCGGGGGAGTAGATTGCCATCCCGGTTGCCAGTAATAAGAATCAAGATGAACGACCGGGAGATGCAGTATTTCTGACATGGTGAGAGCAAGACAGGTCTTGCCACTGCCGCTGCATCCCAGGACCAGAATTCTTTTCATTATATTAATCCCGGGAAAAGCCAAAAATGACAGCTCGGTTCGTCAATGTAAAAAAAAATTATTATAGACTGGAAATAACCTGGATGCAAAATTTTCTTTGGCAGGTAAAGATGAAGATCATAATAGCTCCGGACAGTTTCAAGGGTGCCCTTCCCGCCGGAGAAGTGGCTGCTGTGATTGGAACCACTTTCCGGATGTATCTTCCTGCAGCTGAAATAATCATGCTACCCCTGGCTGACGGCGGGGAAGGGACCATGCAGGTGCTGCTTGCCCGGGTAAAAGGCAGCCTGCACCAGACCTGGGTTCATGATCCCCTGATGCGGTCCATTGCAGCCAGCTATGCCATTTTATCCGACGGAACGGCTGTCATTGAAACTGCCGCTGCTTCCGGACTAACATTGCTGTCACCTGAAGAAAGGAACGGAGTCATTACTACAACTTACGGCAGTGGGGAAATCATCAGAGCAGCTCTGGATCAAGGATGCAATGAATTTATCATAGCCCTGGGCGGGAGCGCGACCTGCGATGGTGGCACCGGCATGGCTCAGGCTCTCGACTACAGGTTTCTCGATGGGCAGGGTAAGGAGCTGAATGCCGGGGGATATTATCTCAACCGGCTGCACCGGATAGATTCCTCCCATGCCGATCCCCGGATCCTGACCAGTCGGTTCCGCGTTCTGGCTGATGTAACCAATCCGCTCATCGGACCTGATGGTGCTGCCAGAATCTACGGTCCCCAGAAAGGTATTGATCCAGCACTGTTAGACTATCTGGACAATAATATGACCAATCTTGCCGGCATTATCAGCAGAGACCTGCACAAGGAAGTGGCATCTATACCCGGTAGTGGTGCTGCCGGGGGAATGGGGGCAGGCACAGTGGCTTTTCTTAATGCCAGGATCGAAAAAGGTATCGATGCAATCCTGGAAATAACTGATTTCAGGACCAGGGCAACAGGCGCAGATCTTATCATCACGGGTGAAGGTAGGCTGGACCGCCAGTCCCTTTCCGGAAAGGTAGTGCAGGGAGTGGCAAACATAGCTCACTCGCTGGGAATACCACTGGTGATAATTGCCGGCATCGTTGTAGATAAGGAATTTCTGCAGAAAAAATTGAAATTTCGCGCTGCCTGGGAGATATCACCCCGTTCCACTAGTGAAACGGACATGTTGAAACAGACCCGTTATAATCTGGAAATTACCGCTACCCGACTGGCCCGGAATATTAAAAGGAAAAAATCTCAGATATAGATCAGGAGGAATTTTGAAACCAGCAATCTATGTTACCCGCTTGCTGCCCGAAGTTGTGATGGACAGGTTGAGGGAATATTTTATGGTCAGGGTGAATCCACATGACCGGGTTCTTACCAGGAAAGAAATAATGAAGAATGCAGCCAGTTGCGATATCCTGCTCTGCCTGCTTACCGATACGATAGACGGTGAGATCATGGATGTGATCCCGAACCTGCTCGGAATATCCAATTACGCTGTAGGTTATGACAACATAGACATCAAAGCTGCCAACGCAAGAAAGATCCCCGTCTGTAATACACCGGGTGTTCTCACCGAAACCACAGCGGATCTAACCTGGGCTCTTATCCTGAGTGTTTCCCGACGTATTGTAGAAGCGGACAGATACACCCGGACCGGCAGGTTCAAAGGCTGGGCACCTCTCCTGATGCTTGGTCAAGATGTCTATGGTAAGACCCTTGGCATCATCGGAGCTGGCAGGATTGGCCGGGCAGTAGCAAGGAGAGCCCGGGGATTCAACATGCGTCTGCTCTATCACGATCAACAGCGGAACTCTGAACTGGAAAAGGACTCAGGCGCCATTTTCTGCTCACTGCCCGATCTCCTCAGTGCAGCTGACTTCGTCAGCCTGCATATCCCCCTTCACAGAGATACTGTAAATTATATCAGTGCCGGTGAGTTGCAGACCATGAAGAGATCTGCCTTTCTGATCAATACTTCCCGGGGACAGATAGTTGACGAAACAGCCTTGTTACGGGCTCTGCAGAAGAAATGGATCGCCGGGGCAGCCCTGGATGTTTATTATAACGAACCTGCCCTCACTCCCGGACTGACCGCGTGCAACAATCTGGTGATGGTACCCCATATCGGCAGCGCTTCAACAGAAACCCGCACCAGAATGGGATTAATGGCAGCAGATAATGCTGTTGCCATCATGGAAAACAGGAAGCCTGCGGCTCTGGTCAATCCAGAAATATGGGATTGCAGAAGAAGCATTCGATCATGAACAGGGGCTGGAAATAATATAGAAATACTCTCCTGATAGGAATAGAGAAGAAACTTTCCGGTTATGACCCGGATATTTCACACAATGTTGAATCAAATCAGCAAAAACAGCGGCTGCCATGAGAGCCTTATCATGTAAAAAACAAATAAAATAACCTGTTGCACCACTTCCTGGTTCTGGCATGAATTATGCTTCCAACCTTAATGAGAATCATGAATTAGAATATGAAAAGGGAGTGCTGACATGAAATCTCATAGCTTTCTGATCCTTACCGCGACTATTCTCTCTGTTACATCTTTGCTCTATCCGCAAAGTCTGGTAGATTCGCGGATGAATTCGGAAGGAGAGGTCAATCCCGCTGTTACTGATTCCAATTTAGCACTGGATCTGGTCGAAATGGTAGCTCACACGTTCAGGGAAAAGGGGGAAAAAGCGGCTTTTGCATCATTTGCTGATGAAAAGTTGCTGCAGGGATATTACCTGTTTGCTCTCGATATGAGTGGCAAGGTACTTGCATACAGCCATAATGATAATTTGATCGGACGTTCCCTGATCAATACCATTGATGCCAGAGGACGATACGTGATAGTGGAATTCATCAAGCTTCTACAGAATGAGGAAAATGGCTGGTTCACATATTATCTCTACAGCAGTAATGACAGCCGGATTCCGGTTCCCTGCTACCTGCAGAAGATCGAGTCGGACCTTTTCATAGGCTGTGAGGCATATGCCAGGCACTAAAAAAACGCCCCTCGCAGGAGGGGCGTTTTCATCTGTTAAAATTTAGCAGTCATGTCTGGAATGATTATTTTTTTCAATTCAGCTGCAGCATTATCCAGAGATTTCAGTCCTGCTTTCTGAGCTTCAAGGTCTATACCCTTGATCTTACTGAGGGCATTCTTATAAACTTCATTGCCAGTTGTCATGTCTGTAACAGAGATGTTGAGATCTGCATAAGCGGTAACCATGTTGAAAGCCTTCCCCCCTTCCCGGGTATCTACATCCAGCATGATATATAGGTCTGCTCCGCCAATATCATCGGTAAAAGAATAACCCCTGTCGGCAAGAGCTTCCTTCAGTTCAGGTTCTATGTGTTTCAACCCGATATCCTGCCCGAAATTCTTTTCCTGGGTTTCGATGTAAATAGTCAATCCCGAAACATTCAGGATTACTTTGGTGGCCGGGCTTTCCAAGCTCTGCAGTATTTCCTGGAAGACAAAGGAAGTGGTGTCCTGCCCGGTCATGGCGAGGAGATCAACCTTTGCCTCAAGAATCTGCATCTTATCTGAGGAGATTATCCTGGAAACTGTGGTCCTGGCTATACCCTGATCATCGGTTACCATACTTTCTACCAGTTCACCTTCCCCTTTCAGAAAATTCACCTGGAGAGGTAGATCGTTAACGGGGACTTTTTCGTTAGCTGCAGTATTGAAATAAGCTGCAAAACGGACAGGATTTTTCAGAGATTTACCGATCTTGGCGGATATCTTATCCTGTACCGGCTGCAAGCTGAGATTATACAGCAGAGAAGAGACCTGACTGTAAAGTTCATTGCCCAGGTAGATTTCCCTATCCCGAAAATCTACCTGCAGTGGTTCGTTGATATATTTTTCGATAGGGGAAAAAGCCCGGATATAGAATTTGAGGGCCTGGCTGTAATTTCCGTTTTCCTCGCTCAATTTACCTTTCGTGAAGAGATCCAGCCCCAGTTGTCTGGCGATCATGATCCTGGTGGCACGGTTTTGGGCATAAATTTCTCTGGATAAGCGGTAAAAAACCCAATACTCCTTTTTATCCTCCCAGGTGTCCACCAGCTCGTAATCTTCCAGCTCAGCCATAGTGCTGGTTTTGATACGGGCTTTGATTTCTTCTTCCAGAACTCCCGATTTTTCTATCATGTTGCTGATGACTTCGCTGTTGATATTCACCGTTATTTCGGAGGCAAGATTCTGCAGGGCAGCATCCTTGGCGAATTGAATGTAATCCCTGCTGTCTGCCTGTTTGGTTGCCACTCCGATACCGATATAATAATCCTTATCGATTGGCCGTTGCGAGATCCAGGCAGGAGTTTTGGCTTTCAGTGACAAAACACATAAACACAGCAATGATATCTGTATCCAGCTGGATAATTTCATCTACTTACCTCCTCCTGTAAAGAATAAGATACCCTCATACGAAAATTCATATGAGGGTATCCAGATAAGGAATTTTAATCGAAATAAACGATTGCAGAAGCACTGATGACGCTTTTAGCCAGAGTTTCTTTTGTTTCAAACAGGTATTTATCGACTATTTCATAACTGTCATAGGTAAAGGTAACATCAAAGGCAAATTTCTGGAAGATCAATCCCGAACCTACGGCAAAACCCATTCCGATAACCTGATCATCGAATTCTCCATCTTCATCGACATTGGAGAACAGAGTGGGATAGTTATGCCAGCCGCCCCGGATAGGGATTACGGCGAAATCTGTAACCACCAGATACTCGGCTCCTACCCTGAACTGGTTGATATCGTTGTCGGTCAGATCCCATTCTTGATCATCTTCTTCAATCTTGCTCTCACTGTAGGTCCTCATTTCGTAATCAGCGGAGATGGTGAAGAATTCACCGAAGCGATAAGAAGTCCCGAACCCGATCATGGTGGGCAGACCAAGAGTCTGTTCACCTTCAAAATCATCACTGTCTTCATATTCAATTTTCAGATCGAAGGGTGTTCGGAAAGTTATACCGAATTTCAGCGGGATAGGATTGTTAAGATTGTTCAGATCAAGCATGCCACCAAATACAAAATTCAATCCGGAATATGATTCTTCATATTCATAATCCGCCCTGTCATTACTTTCGTAGGTATATTTCCCCAGCCAGATATTTGC
>JAFGRJ010000123.1 GCA_016935235.1 Candidatus Cloacimonadota bacterium | reverse complement strand
CTGATCCTGCTTCTCATTAAGTATATACCCCCGGTGATAGAAAATAAGTTTGATATCGTTGAATTTGGCTGGGCTGAGGATATAATATCTCAGAGGGTATTTTCTACCCCTTTTACAGGTTATCCTGCTTGGCAGAGCGGTGACCTCATTGGAGCGGACAGTAATCTGCTACCCAGGAAAGTCGATCTGCCCAAGGTTACCAGTGACAATCCCGAAAGGCTTCTTATGCCAGCCGAGGAAAACCAGGCTTTCAATCAGGTTAATTTGAATCAGCAGTTGGGAATTCAGGAAAGGATCAATAATCTGGATGATTTTCCTGCAGCAATCGCGATCGATGCTGTAACGGACAAGCCTGCGCTGGCTGATATGGATGAATATCTTAATAATCTGAATGCGCTTGTCCAGAGCCGATATAGCGGAGAGGAGCCTTTCATTCTGGAAGGGGAAATCCTCTCGAGAAACATCGAAAAAAAAATCTTGCCGGTTTATCCTGTAAGTATCGAAAAAAACATTGATCTGAAGATCAGATTTGAGGTTCTGCCAGAAGGAAAGGTAATCAATATCATGGTAGTCAAAAAAGCAGACCCGATTTTGGAACAGGCAAGTATTGATGCGCTCTCCCAGTGGCAGTTCAGCCCGATATCCTCCGAAGCTGTTCAGGTAGGTTTCGTTACCTTTATTTTTCAACTTAAATAAGACAATTATGAATCGGATACTTTACATTGCTGATATTGATCAGGCGTTTCATGAATTGAAAAAGATCAGTGTCAGCACTGGTGGCCTGGCAGTGATGGCTCCCAAAGCAATTGGCATGACGGTTAAACTCACAAAAGTAAGAACAGGGGCAGCTAACATCCTGAAACAGGAAATGTTATCGCTGGGAGCTGATGCTGCAGTTGCCAGAGGTGTGGTGGAGGGCAGCGTAACCACCAGTGATGTTATCCTGCTGGGGAATGTTAGTGTGTTGCGCAAACTCGTCGAGAAAATAGGACGTCAGAAGATATTCGGACTTGATGCTATTCGTGAGGATCTGGAGCAATTTTGCCGGATAATGCTGCAAGAAATCCCCCAGCAGCTTGTCTGCGGTGAAAAAACGATTTCCTTTGATCGTATCCAGATAATGGGAATTCTCAATGTGACTCCCGATAGTTTTTCAGATGGCGGTTTATATGAGAAACATGACAAAGCTTGCGAGCGAGCTTGGGCAATGTGTAAGGAGGGTGCTGATATAATTGATATTGGGGGTGAGTCCACTCGGCCCGGAGCAGAATCGGTACCGGCAGCGCTTGAAATGGAAAGGGTTATTCCTGTTATTGAAAAACTGCATGATGAATTGCCTGTACCAATTTCCATAGATACGTGTAAAGCTGTGGTGGCAGAAGAGGCGGTGAAGGCGGGAGCTTCCCTGGTGAATGATACCAGTGCCCTGCGTTTCGATGATCATATGATCGAAATAATCAGGGATTACAAGGTTCCTGTCGTACTCATGCATATGCAGGGTACACCGCGGAACATGCAGAAAAACCCTTGTTATGCTGATGTTGTTGAGGAAATCATGAATTTCTTTTCTGATAGGATTGCTTTCTGCGAGCACAATGGAGTCGAAAAAAGCAGAATACTCATCGATCCTGGTATTGGGTTTGGAAAACGGCATCAGGATAATCTCGAAATACTCAGTAAACTCGGGGAATTCCGGAGTTTCGGATTACCGGTACTGGTGGGAGCTTCCCGAAAAAGTTTTCTGAGCAGGATTAATAAAGCTGAACCCGGGGATCGGCTGGCTGGCAGCCTGGCAGCCACCGCAATAGCACATAATAATGCCATACAGCTCATCCGGGTCCATGATGTTAAAGAACATCGTCAATTCCTGAATGTGCTGGAAGCAGTAAGGGGTTTTCATGGATTTTCTGATACCTAATGTAACAGATGTTATAGATATTCTCCTGGTAGCTTTTCTTATCTACAGGGTTATTCAACTATCCCGACGTACGGGTGGATACCAGATTCTCATTGGAATTGGCATATTGTTCATCTTGTATTTCATTACCAGCATACTCGATTTACGAATGATGACCTCTTTTCTCAAGGTATTGAAGGATTACTGGATAATAGTATTCGTAATTCTTTTTCAACCGGAAATCAGGAGTCTATTCATTAAAATCGTCAAGACTCACGATCTGCGGTCATTGTTCAAGGACACCAAGACCTCTGTATATTCTCCACTTCTTAATGCGGTATCTATAATGTCTTTTCGAAAAATAGGAGCCTTGATCGTCATTGAGAATCAGAGAAAATTAAGTGAATACGTGGAGAATGGGGAAATCATTGACAGCAGGATCTCTCTGAAACTCATCTTAACCTTATTTAATAATAAGACTATCCTGCATGATGGAGCGGTGATCATCAGGAAAGACAGAATTCTTGCTGCCAAGGTGGTCTTACCCCTATCGGAGAGTATTGAATATACCAAGAAACTGGGGACCAGACATCTGGCGGCTCTCGGCATTACGGAAGTAAGTGATGCCTTTGCTATAGTTGTTTCCGAGGAGACCGGGAGGATATCTGCAGCCAGGAATGGTCAGATCTACACTGGTATATCTATCGATGAACTGGCACAGAGAATCAAGGATGAGACCGGATAGACCTTTTCTGATAGCTCTTACGGGCGGGATCGCTTCCGGAAAATCCCTGGCTGCTGACTGGTTCAGAAACAAAGGTTTTCGGGTTGTTGACAGTGATCTCCTGGGTCATAATGCTCTCCGGCAGAAAGATGTCGTTGAGAAGATCAAGCTGAAGTTTGGAGAGGAAGTATTCCATCAGGATGAGATAGACCGTAAAGTTCTGGGAGAATTAATCTTCAGTGATGCAGAAGCCAGACAGTTCATCAATAGACTGCTTCATCCAGTAATAATCAAATGCTTGAAGAAAATAGTAACCGAAACAGAGGAGGAATACCTGATCATTGAGATACCACTCCTATTCGAAACTAATCTGGAAGATTGCTTTGATCTGACGATCAATATTTCGGCATCGGAAGAACTACGGATAGAAAGACTCCATTCTACCCGGGGCATAGATCGCCATGAGGCTGAAACACGCATTAAAAGTCAGCTATCTGAACAGGAGAGGGTTGCCAGAGCTGATGTCAATATTATAAATGATTCTACACCTGAAATTTTTCAGGATAGATTGGAAAAACTGATTATGTCATTTGGTGAAAGAAAATTCAAGGATATCAGAATCTTACCTGATTGAGTAATTTACCTTTAAAAATCTGAGGGGATATCCTAATAATATTGTTGACAAACATTATCATTACTGAGATTTTAAGAAAGTTCATGCGGTAAGTATCAAAGAAAATAGAATTCATTATCTCTATCTTGAAAGTATTTATATGGAGTTTTAGCGATGCAGTCATTCTTTGCCTGGTTATATGAAGGTGTTATTTACCTGCCGCTTATTGTGATTATTTTTCTGACAGCTAAGCTATTATATATCTATTTCCTGAAAAGAAAGATCAAGAAAAGGGAAATAAAAAGAAGAATAAAAAAGTTCCTGGAAAAACAGGAGAGAATTGACCTCTGATTTTTCTTTACAAATCAGACAATGTTTGAGAATAAGTTACCGTATTAAAAGGAGGCCAGAGATGAAGAGAAATATAATAACGATAGTGACGTTGTTGTTGTTCCTATCTCTTGCAGCTGAAGTTGAACACCAGTTTCTCAATCCTTATCTCCAGACTCCTTCCCTCATCGATTTCAGCAGGATCACCATGAGCCACAGCGCTTCCTTTGCTGCCGGTTACAGTTCAAACAACAGGGGATACTATCAGTCCATGTATACCAACCATATCAATTATCGATTATCGGAGAAGCTCAACTTCAACCTTGATCTTAATTTTGTGAATTTTGGTACAACTACCCATGAAGGGCTGTTTCAGGTTGAGGGGAATGATGACAACAGCAGCAGGATCTTTCCTGAGTTCATGTTACATTATCAACCCAGTGAGAATACCAGTATTGTGATCGAATACAGACAGATCACTCCAGCTGACTACTGGCAGTCACGCTGGTAAAATTCCTTGCAGATAAGAGGAGCAGTCCGTTGGGCTGCTCCTCTTTTTATATGGGATATAATTCCCATTCGGAAAATTCTTCGTCAATGATCAAAAGATCGCGGTTCAGAATGTCTTTGACTTTCTTTTTGGCGACATTGTCCAGGGTAAGACCTTCCTCATTGAATATGCCACCACTCAGGACAACGATCTCATTCTGCAGGGGCTGGATCTGATTGGAGATGTCCTTCATGGTAAGAAGCCCTGTCACAGTAACCTGGGATCCGAAATAATCATTGCGGATTTGCTGTGATCTGACCTGGAAGCAGCTTTCCCTGGTTATCTCCAGAGCGATTCTATTGATATAGGGGAAAATGATCTCACCACAGACCATGAGCATATTCTGTTTGAGTTTCCCAAATTCCAGGATAAATTTTTTCTTATTCCGTTTCCAGTTGTTCAACAATAATCTTGTCATCCCGATACCATTCTCGAGCTGGGGGTAGTCAGCATAATAGGACGATCCGGGTATTTCACTGCCGGCCAGGAGAAATATTTCATCAGAACAGTAGGTCAGCGGAAATTTTCGGGACAGGGAAATGATATCGGCAGCAGATGAAGATGTAACTGGCTGCAGAGGTGTGAGTGACTTACGATATCTGGTTAAGCCGACAGGTACAATCCCCACGGACAAGGTTTGCAGATCACCGCAGGTAAGATCGTACAGGGTTCTTTTCAGGTTATCACTGTCATTCCAGCCTGGAACAACCACGATCTGGGTATGGAAACTGATGCCATTATATGACAGATATAGGAGTTTTTCCTTGATAGCAAAATCTCCCGAATAACGCAGCATCTTTTTATGAAGCAGAGGATCAGTAGTATGGACGGAAATGAAAAGAGGGGAAAGGTGCTGCCTGATGATCCGCTGGTAATCTTCTGCTTTCAGATTGGTGAGAGTGATATAGTTACCGAAAACGAAGGATAGCCTGTAATCGTCATCCTTGATATAAAGGGATTTTCTCAGACCCGGTCTCATCTGATGCACAAAACAGAAGATGCAGTTGTTGGTGCAGGTGGAACAGTAATGGGCTGCCGGCTCTATGCCCAGGGGTTTATCCCAGGCCTGGATCAGGATTATCCGTTGAGTTTTTCCCTGCCGTGAAACTATTATGTCTAATTTTTCATCAGCTGCATGGTATTGAAAATCAAGAAAATCGTTAATAGGATTTTCATTGATTTTCAGGATGATATCATCATTTCTTAATCCGGCTTCAGCTGCCGGACTGGCTGGCGTTACCGAAGCTATTTTGAGTGGCATTGCAGGGTAAGTCAGTTATTAATCAGGACTTTCTTCTCTGCCGGAGATTTTCCAGTTTGAACATAATGGTCTTGTGCAGTTTTTCCACATCAAAGGGTTTGGTGATATAGTTATCTGCTCCTACATTGAAGGCTTCGTCCAGATCTGTCATCTGGCCTTTGGCGGAAAGCATGAACAAAGGTATATCCTTTGTCCTGGCATCATTTTTCAACCATTTGCAAGCATCGTATCCATTCATTTCCGGCATCATGATATCCATCAGAATGAGATCGGGTTTGTTTTTCACTGCCATATCGATCCCTTCCTTACCAGTTCGTGCCACCAGAATCTCATGACCTTCGATGGAAAGGTTGAAACTAACCAGTCGACGGATGTTCTGATCGTCGTCCACTACCAGAATCTTCATTTTATCTCCTTATAAAGATTAGTAATTCAAAGCCGGCAGGAATACTCTGAACAAAGTACCCTTGTTCTCTTCACTTATCAGTTCGATTTTTCCTTTATGGGCATCTATTATTTCCTTAACGATCGACAGTCCCAGGCCGGTTCCCTGAGTTTCAGTGCCGGGCCGTGCAATCCGGTAAAACTTGTCGAAAATCTTGCCTTGATGAATTTTGGGAATACCCAGGCCATTATCGCTGAATTCCATGATCAGTTTATTGCCACCATTCTTGACAGCGATATTGATATTGCCACCCGGATTCGTGAATTTGATGGCATTTCCCACAAAATTAACTGCTACCTGATGGATGGCATCACGATCTGCCCTGATCAGGGGCAGTTTTTTGTCGATATTGTAGCTCAATCTGATATGCTTTTTTTCCGCTTGCAAACGATGAATATTATAAACTTCCTTGATAATGGGAGCTACTGAAATGTTCTGAAAATTATATTCCATTTTTCCGGATTCGATACGTGAGATACTGAGGACTTCCTCGATCAGGTTCGATAAGCGCTGGCTCTCCCTGTAAATGATTTCCAGGAACTCATTACGGTGCTGTTCGCCAATGGCTGGATTGTTCAACATGGTTTTAGAGAAACCAATGATTGAGGTGAGTGGAGTTCGCAATTCGTGGGAAACATTGGAAACAAAGTCTGTTTTCATCCTTTCAATTTCTTTTTCTTTGGTTACATCAACCATGATGAATATTTTTCCTGCTGATTTTCCATCCACGTCAGTAAAAGAAGTACCAGTTACGTAGAGGGTGCGTGGAAGTGGAAATTCAATCTCCAGCTCCAGGTTGGTAAAAGAGGAAAGAGGCAGTGCATCCAGCAGTACTTTTCCTTTATCCTTGCAGTTCAATAAAATTTCAGGTAGTTTTTTACCAACAATTTGAAAATCATATATACCAAGAAGCTCACGGATTTTGTTATTGATCACGAAAATATCCTGTTGTGCATTGGTGACCATTACTCCATTGCCTATATTCTGCAGGATAAGGTCCAGTCTTTCCTTGTTCTGTCTTAATTCTTCCTTCGCCTGTTTCGATACGGTAATATCTTCTAAAATGCCATCATAATAAACTATCTGACCCTCTTCATCTCTGATAGCACGGGCATTTATCTCAGCCCAGAAAATCTGGTTGCTCTTCTTCCGGAGTTGGAGTTCATAATTGACAACGTGATCAAAGGAATCAATCTCGTTGATGAATTTATTGTGCTGGAGCTGATCAGCATAGATTTGATCAGCATCTGTTGCCAGTAATTCTTCCTGAGACGAAAAACCCAGAATTTTCACCATAGAGGGATTAGCGGATAAAAATTTACCTTCCTTGGTAGAGCGGTAGATACCCAGGGGGATGTTCTCCTGTAAAGTGCGATATCTGGACTCACTTTCCTGTAAGGCCTGTTCTGCTTGTTTGCGTTCGGTGATATCGCGGATTATGGCGATAGTATTCATTTCCTTCTCTATTTTGACGGCAGATAAAGAAAGCTCGATATCGAATAACTCCCCATTGCTCCTGAGAACTGTCATCTCAACTGTCTTTCCCAGAGCTGTTTCTACTCCGGTTTCCCAGAAGTAGCGCAATCCTTTCAGGTAGGTTTTATTACTGTCGGGGGGTACTATCATGTCATGCAGATTTTTTCCCAGAGCATCTGCACTTTTTCGGTCAAAAATGTTCTCAGCCGCTGAATTCAGAAAAGAAACATTACCATCGTAATCCATCATGATAATGGCGTCATTGGCTGCGGAACTTATGGCGCGAAACTTCTCCTCGCTTTCCTTGAGTGCTTCTTCGGCATTTCTTCTTTCTTGCTCCAGACGCTTATCATTAAGTGCTTTTTCGATCGAGACCGGCAGCATCTCAAGGTAGTTCCTTTCAGCGTCTTTGATGTGATAATAATAAGCTCCAGCCTTCATTGCCTCCACAGCTATTTTTTCGTCTCCGACTCCGGTTGTAAAAATGAACGGAGTATCGGCCACAAGTTCAAAAATATCAAAGGCAGTGCCATCTCCAAGGTAATAATCGGCAATTACGACATCGAACTGATTATCGCTGAGGATTTCCTGAGCTTTCTTAACTGATCCCGCAATCTCAAAATCATAAGGAAGATTTTTTTCCCTGACAAGTCTCTGAAATGCCATTTGATCTATTATATCATCTTCGATGAGCAGAATCCTTATCCTGTGTGCAATCATTGCCATCTATTACTTATTTGCTTCTGCAGCTGCCTTGATGATCTTTTTGCTCCGGGGTACAGTGAAGTAGAAAGTTGACCCCTTGCCATATCTCGATTCCACCCATACTTTGCCGTTGTTCATTTCCACTATTTTCTTCACTATAGTCAGTCCAATTCCGGAGCTTTCCATGTCATCACGGGACTGCAGGGTCTTGAACATATCAAAGATCCTTTCGAAATGCCTTTTCTCAATGCCTGGTCCATTATCACTGACATAAAATTCAAAAAACATGTCTTTTTCCTGGTAACCTATGTTGATATTGCCATTGGGTTTATTCATGAATTGAACAGCATTTTTTATCAGATGCTGGAAAACCTGCTCTATCCTTTCCCGTTCATAATAGATAACTGGCAACTGGTGGTCGATCTTGACACTCATCTCATGGGGGATATTGAGTTTTTCGATGACTTTGGATACAAGTTCATCCAGGTCCACATCTTCAATTTTCCCCTGATAGCTGCCCAGGCTCGAATACTGGAATATTCCCTCGATCAGTTGGTGCATTCGGTCAACTCTGCCCAGTAACAGGTTCATCTGTTCCCGGCCATTATCATCAAATTTATCAGAGTAATCGAGGGATATCCAGTTAGCGAGGGTATTGATTGCCCGCAGGGGTGATTTCAGATCATGGGAAGTCACATAAGCAAAATCACGCAGTTCCTTGTTGGCAGCAGTCAGTTCTTTCAAGGTTCTCAGTTGTTCTTCTTCAATTTTCTTCCTTTCGGTTATATTCCTTAAGGAGCCTATGATCTTTGCTGGTAAGCCACTATCGTCGAGAATTAATTTCGCAGTTACCGAACAGGGAATGGTAACATTATCCTTTCCTTTGAGATATATTTCATAGTCATGAACTTTTTCGTCTTTCTTGAGAGCTTTCAGGAAAATATCCCGCTGCTGGATGTCAGCATAGATGTCGTTCATGGGTTTTCCCAGCAGTTCCTGACGGCTGTAATTGGCTATGGTATTTACGGAAGGGCTGATCTCCTTGATTATGCCATCAATATCTACTTCGTAGTAAACATCCTGGATGTTCTCGAATATTCTGCGGTAGTTTTCCTCATTGTCCTTAAGAGCCTGCTCGGCTTTCATCCTTTCTGATATGTCCTCACAGGTAGTTACTACAGCTGTGACATCACCCTTGTTGTTCGTAACCAGATCTGAGATGAGCTGCACCGGGAAGACAGAACCATCTTTTCTGATATTGGAACTCTTGCGGACCTTGCCCTGCCATTCTCGGTAGGCATCCACATTGAGCTCCTCCCGTAATACATTGGAAGTGAAAATATTGGCGTATTTACCAATGAGTTCTTCCACCGCGTAACCATGCATGCGTGCATTTGCCTTGTTGGAATAGAGTATCTTGCCGAAAGTATCTGTTATTATTACCCCCAGCTCCATATTATCCACACAATGTTTGATCTGTAAAAGGTAACGCTCATTTTCCTTGAGATTCTCTATTTCTTCCATAAGTGTCTGGTTTGATAACCTTAATTTTCTGGTGCATTCCTCGACTCTCTGATCTATTTTATGATATTCCCTGGTTATATTCTTTTCGATCCTTTTCCTCTTGGCGATGTTGGATAGAATTATCAGGAAAAGGAAGATAAATATGACAAGGAGTATGATAGCACCGAAGATGGACTTGTTCTCGAAGATCATCTGACCGATTTTTTCCAGAAGGTTACGGAAGAATAATATCATACTCTGGATAAAAGGTATATTAATAAACATTTGCAGGATTGAAGGTTTATCGGTCTGTATCGCTATTTCAGTGTATCTGCAGTTGCACCCCGGAATGAATATAGAAAGGTCCAGATTTTCCCATAAAACCTGTAAATT
>JAFGRJ010000122.1 GCA_016935235.1 Candidatus Cloacimonadota bacterium | reverse complement strand
ATGGAAACAGGCTCCACCAGTTCAGTATATTCGTGGAAGATCTCCCGGATCTGGTCCGACACCTCTTTGTAAACATGATAACGTCCCTGCACGAAAATAGCCTGGGGGCAGAGCCGATGGGCAAGAGCGGAAGACATGGCGGAGTGAACACCATACTTGCGGGCTTCATAAGAGCAGGTTGCCACCACACCCCGGCTTCGGGGTGAACCTCCCACTATTAAGGGCTTATCCTTATACTGAGGATTGTCCCTAATCTCTACCGCTGCAAAAAATGCGTCCATATCAATATGGATTATTTTACGGGCTGTTACTTGATCGGACATCTCATCCTCAGGCTTTTACCAGGGGCAGGTCATCCCAGCTGGTAGTATAGCGGGGAGTAAGCATTTCCCTTTTCATCTGCCAGTTCCGGGCTTTGCCGATGCCGGCGTAGGTAATGCAGTTTGCCCCTATTCTGTGGTTGATGCTGTCCAGGCAGTCCATTATTTTTTTTCTTCTGTCATCAAGATAGGAGGGGGCGAACAGGTCGGGCGGCAGATTACTCTGGTGAGTGATATCGGAAAGCATTACCCCGACTTTCTTGTATTTATAACCAGGGCGGTAAATACCGGAGAGAATTGTCTGAGCAGCCCGGAGGAAATCGGGAGTATAAGCTGAGGGGAGAGGCAGCCGGCAGGAGGCGAAATTGGCATATTGCGGCTCCTCCTTGAAGCGGTTGGTGGTTAAATAGACCATTATCTGGGAAGCTACCTGTTTTTCTTCCCTCAATTTTTCCACAGCCCGGATACAGTAGCTGTTCAATGCTTCGCGTAGATCCTGCAGGGAAAGCACCGGTATTCCGAAGGATTTGGAGGAAACTATTTCCTTCTTGGGATCAATATCCTGTTCCAGATCGATGCAGGAAATGCCACGCAGCTCCAGAACGGTGCGCAGCCCTACAAGGGTCATCTTCTTTTTTATCCATTTCTGAGGAGCCTCAGCCAGCTGCAGAACGTTGTGAAAACCATTGCGGTGGAGCAGATTGGCATACTGAGGTCCCACCCCCCAGACGTGTTTTACATCTATTCCCGCCAGTATCCGATCACGGTCCGGCCGCACGGTAATATCAAAAACACCATCCAGCTTCCCGTTCTTTTTGGCTACCCGGTTGGCTATTTTAGCCAGAGTTTTGGTGGGGCCTATACCGACAGAAACAGGCAGACCGGTCCACTTTCTGATACTGTTTCTGATCTTGTAACCATAAGCGGTCAGGTCCAGATGACGCAAACCGTTCAGGTGCAGAAAGGCTTCATCTATGGAGTAGATTTCCAGATCAGGGGTGAAGAAAGTCAGGATTTTCATGACCCGGGCCGACATGTCGCCGTAAAGGGTGTAGTTGGAGGAGAAGATCCTGATATCATGCCTGGCGATCTGCTTCCTGATCTCGAACACGGGAGTGCCACGCTTGATGCCCAGCTGCTTGAGTTCCTCAGAAAGGGCCACAATGATGCCGTCGTTGTTGGATAGAATACCAATGGGTTTATCCCTGAGCTCCGGATTGAAGACCCTTTCACAGGCAGCATAGAAATTATTGCAGTCAACCAGGGCAAAAATCTCGCTCTTTTTCATTGCTCTGCCCCGCCGGGAATTCAGAATAATCTGTGGATGGCATAAGTAACCACGCCCCAGACCTGAAAATCCATCTCTGCGGTGATGGTTACTTCGGCAAATTCGGGATTCTCGGGCGCCAGTACCCAGCATCCATTGTTGGTCAAAAGACGTTTTACAGTGAGCTCTCCTTCCAGAACGGCAATGATGATACTCTTATGTACCGGCTCCAGGGAGCGGTCAACGATCAGAATGTCGTTAGGGTTGATCCCGGCGTTTACCATGGATAAACCCTGTACCCGGACGAAGAAGGTGGCGGTGGGATGCTTGATCAGGAACTGATTAAGATCTAGGCTGGATTCAATATAATCCTGAGCCGGAGATGGAAACCCGGCCGGGATTTCCGCGCCAATGAGAGGCCGTAGCAGGTGTGTTCTGGGCTCAAACCGGTAAACTGCACCGATAGTGTCATCGGTTCTCCAGATATATTTATCCATTTCACCTCCCGCACCTGTGCATCAGGAACAAAAAAACTCTCACCGCAAAAAATTAACTGGACAGATAAAAAGTCAATATTTATTTTAACTTCAGGGTTAATAATTTAAAAAGAATAGTGGGTATAAGTTAATATTTGTAAGCTCTGGAGATAAATCTGGTTTTACCGGAGCAAGGAATCATAAGAACGGGAGGTGGGTAATGTCACTTGGGGAACGTTTACAGCAGTTGCTGCTTAAGCTGGATCTGTCGCAGATAGGTCTGGCCAGGGCTCTTGGCACGTCCAATGTGGTGGTGAACAGGTATATAAATAACAAAACCATGCCGGACTATAATTTCCTGCGGAAGCTGGGATCATCCTTTCGAGTGAATATTAACTGGTTACTCACGGGTGACGGTCCGATATTTGCCGGTGAGGAAATTACCAACATCGGCAATCGTCAATACTACAATCTGCCGGTTATCGCCGCAGTCAGCTGCGGTTCTCCTCAGGAAGTGCTGGAAGCGGAGGCTGAGGATTTTTTAATGGTTGATTCGCGGTCATTACCCGGGGATTTCAGCAATTATTTCGCTTTTTATGCCAGCGGGGACAGCATGGCTCCCTGTATTGGCAATGGGGATGTGGTCGTGGTAAAAAGGCATGAAGATTGGCAGACGGCGGATGATAGAATATGCGTGGTCTGGATAGACGGTGAGATCACCCTGAAAAAAGTTACCCTCTTCTCAGATGGTCAGGAAATATTGCTTTCTCCTTACAACAAGGAATATTCACCCCTGCTTCTGAATGGAGATTCTGCATCGGAGGCACATTTGATTGGAATTGCCATCATGGCTGTGAAAAACCTGTAAGATGTAAAAAATCACCAGTAAATATCTTGACATATTGAGGGAAAATGCCTGATAAATGCCCCATAAATCTTAGGGGAGGAATGTTATGGATTATGATGGTGGTGCCGGTATAGGTGCAGGTTTAATTATTCTTTATCTGATTATCGCTGTCTTCTATATCATTGTCATGTGGAAAGTCTTTGTAAAAGCAGGAAAACCAGGATGGGGTTGTCTGATTCCCATCTATAACATCATTCTGATGCTGGAAATAGCTGCTCGACCGGGGTGGTGGTTCATTCTTATGCTCATACCCGTGGTTAATCTGGTGATCTGGATCATAGTTACCCTGGATATAGCCAAGGCTTTCGGAAAGGACAGTGGCTTTGGTATAGGGCTCATTTTGTTAGGTTTTATTTTCTATCCTATTCTTGCTTTTGGTAGTGCCCAATATGTAGGAATTAAAAGATAAGAAATGAATAAAGAAAAAACACCGCAGTTGCGGTGTTTTTTCTTTTTAGAGATATTATATGGAAAACTTTCCTTATATGCCATTTCTGTTATTTAGAGGTTCTCCAGGGTACTAAAAAGAGGTAAAATTATGGTTGATTTAAAGGGCATCGCCAACAAAATTTTAGAAATGATTATTTTATATGGTCCTACACTGATTGTAGCACTCATTACCCTGATTATTGGTTTATGGCTCATCAACACAGTACTGAAACTGATATTCAGGAAAATACCTGCCAGCAAGGTTGATGTAACCCTGGCAACTTTTTTGCGCAGTATCATAAATATTGGTTTAAAAGTTTTGCTCTGGATTACCGTGATATCAATGCTTGGTGTAAAGATGACTTCCTTCGTCGCTCTATTGGGAGCAGCCGGTCTGGCGGTAGGCCTATCCCTGCAGGGCAGTCTGGCGAATTTTGCCGGCGGAGTCCTGATCATGTTCTTCAAACCATTCCAGGTGGGAGATTTTATCGAATCCCAGGGGCATGCTGGAACGGTACATTCCATTCAGGTATTTCATACTATCCTGAAAACCCCGGATAACAAAACTATAATAATTCCCAACGGATCGCTTTCGAACTCGAATATGGTTAATTATTCCAGGGAACCTACCCGCCGCGTAGACCTTGTTTTCGGTATAGCATACAATGATGATATAAAAAAGGCAAAGGTCATCATGATGGATATCATTAATGCTGATAACCGTATCCTTCAGGATCCCCCTCCTCAGGTTTCAGTGTCGGAATTAGGTGACAGTTCGGTCAATTTCGTGTTCCGTGTCTGGGTGAACACTGTTGACTACTGGCCAGTATATTTTGATATGCAGGAAAGAGTCAAACTTGCCTTTGATGAAAAGGGTATCTCAATACCCTTCCCCCAGAGGGATATACACATTTATAATCACCAATCCTGAGAATTCTGAATTATCAGGAAATGTGATCTATTGTTGTTTTGATCTCAGATTTCATTGTAACCGGGAAATCGACAGGTTCGGCTCTTAATGAAGGCAGGAAGGTATGAAGAAAGTGAAAAGAGGTTTTGCCAGTGATAACAATTCCGGGGTTCATCCGGAAGTTATGCAGGCTATTCAGTCGGTCAATAAAGGTCATGTTATTGGATACGGTGATGATGAGTACACCGACAGGGCTGTTACTCTGGTTAAAAAGCATTTTGGCAAGGAAGCGCAGGTTTTTTTCGTTTTCAACGGCACTGGTGCCAATGTACTTTCCTGCCAGGCAGCTACCAGGCCTTTTAATTCCATTATATGTGCGGAGACTTCTCATCTTCACGAGGACGAATGTGGCGCCCCGGAAAAATTCACCGGTTGCAAAGTTCTCACTGTTCCATCCCGGCATGGGAAAATATCCGTTCCTTCTATTGAAAAGCTGGTTTACGGTATTGGGTTCGAGCATCATTCACAGCCCAGGATTATATCCATCACTCAGGCAACCGAACTGGGTACGGTATATTCTTTGTCAGAAATAAGGGTAATTGCTGATTATGCCCATGAGAACAATATGATACTTCATATGGATGGAGCCAGGTTAAGTAATGCGGTTGTTCATCTTGATTCAACATTCCGTCTTAGTACGGCTGATCAGGGTGTTGATATTCTCTCTTTCGGATTGACCAAGAACGGGGGGATGTTGTGTGAAGCTGTTATTTTCTTCAATCCGGATCTGGTACCTAACTTCAAATATATACGTAAACAGGGAATGCAACTTGGCTCAAAGATGCGCTTTATCTCTGCCCAGTTCATCGCTCTCCTGCAGAATGACCTCTGGAAACGTAATGCATACCATGCCAACAGTATGGCCAGATTATTGGCTGAAAGACTAGCTGAATTCCCTCAGATCAAGATCACCCACAAGGTTGAAGCAAACGGCGTTTTTGTTATAGTACCTCCAGCAATTGTGTCTCTTCTGAGGGAAAAATTCTTTTTCTATTACTGGAATGAGAACATATCCGAAATAAGATTGATGACATCTTTCGATACCGCTGAAGATGACATAACAGGTTTCATCGCAGAGCTGAGGTCATTACTTGGTCAATAAACCTCGTCTTTACTGCAGAACCTGTAATAAGGAATTCGATCACCTTGATCCAGTCTGGCGCTGTTCCTGCGGCGGTTTGCTCGATCTTGATTTCCAGGTCGAATTTCCCCTGACTGCAATCCGGGAACGTCCTGCATCCCTGTGGCGATACCGGGAAGCGATCCCGGTTCTTAATGATAAGTGTATTGTCACATATGATGAAGGTTTTACTCCCCTCCTCCCGTTGACGCTATATAGAAAAAAGGTGCTTGTAAAACAGGATCATCTCTTTCCAACCGGGTCGTACAAAGACAGAGGTGCTTCTATCCTGATCAGCAAACTGAAAGAAATCGGGGTCAGGGAAATTGTCGAGGATTCTTCCGGAAATGCTGGAGCTTCCATAGCCGCTTATGCTGCCAGGGGTGGCATTAAATGTACCATCTTTGTTCCTAAAGGTACCGCCAGAAGTAAGAAGGAACAGGTCAAATTGTACGGGGCTTCTATTGATGATTCTTCTCCAGACCGAGTAGTTGCAGCTAAAAGAGCTTTGGAGAAAGCCAGACAAACTTATTATGCCAGCCATTGCTGGAATCCTTATTTTTTCCAGGGCACCAAAACCTTTATTTTTGAGATCTGGGAACAAATGGGATATAGACTTCCCGATACATTGCTTCTACCTGTGGGTAACGGCAGCCTGTTAATTGGTGTTTATATTGGTTGTCAGGATCTTCTTAAAGCAGGATTGATAGAT
>JAFGRJ010000121.1 GCA_016935235.1 Candidatus Cloacimonadota bacterium | reverse complement strand
GATAAGATACCACGACAGGGAATGGGGAGTACCTCTGCATGAGGATAACAGATTATATGAATTTCTGCTCCTTGATGGTTTCCAGGCTGGTCTGAACTGGTCGATAATTATCCATAAACGTGAAAATTTTCAAGCTGCTTTTGACAATTTTAATCCTGAACTCATTGCCTCCTATGATGATAACAAAATTGCATCTCTTCTGCAGGATCGAGGTATCATAAGAAATCGTCTCAAGATCATTGCAGCCATAACCAATGCCCGTTGCTTCCTGGATGTAAAAGATAAGTACGGCAGTTTTGATGAATATATCTGGCGCTTTGTTGACGGCAGGACGATTCATAATAACTGGAAGACACTGCAGCAGATCCCTGCTCGGACTCAGCAATCGGATGCCATGAGCTTGGACTTGAAGAAGAAAGGATTCCAATTTGTCGGCTCAACAATCTGTTATGCTTTCATGCAGGCTGCAGGTATGGTGAATGATCATCAGATCAATTGTTTCCGATACAAGGAACTATACCAGGAGGGGGAATAATGAATGCTGCTAACAGGGATAAAATTATGTCCATGATCGCACCGATGCAGCTGGTTTATTTCGCTACCAGTCTTAACCAGCAACCCTATGTACGTCCACTGACCATGTTCCAGGTGGACAGTAAGTACTTAATAGCGACGGGAACCGGAGACGCCAAGGTGAAACAGATAACCGGCAATCCCAATTTCGAGCTCTGTCTGGAGGTTAAGGAGGGGCAAAGTACTGGTTCACTGCGACTTTCCGGAAATGTACAGCTAGTGAGTGACTTGCCTCTTAAAAGAAAGGTCTTTCAGCAGATTTCCTTTATCAAAGATTACTGGGATAAACCAGAACATCCGGGATTCACCCTGTTTCACCTTCGCTTCCGGATGGGTGAATATATGGCTCCCGGTACTATTACATCGCAAAAAATTGAGTTTTGAAATTTTCAAAGAGAATCGAATTTATCAATAATATTTTACTGTGAATTTAAAGATAGTAGCTTCTGATATACTTCCATATATTTTTCTGCTGTTTTCTGTAAATTGAATTTGCGCTTGGATTCACTCATTATCCTTTGCAGGTTTTGGATTTTTACATTTTCAGGCAGACGGTAAAATTTCAAAGCCTCGTTTATTCCGAATTCCAGTCCGGCTTTATCGGCAATTTCGAAACGGAATCCATTACCTTTATTATTATTGACATCCAGGTGTTCGACAGTGTCTTTCAGACCACCAGTGGAACGTACTATTGGCAGGGTTCCAAAACGGGGGGCTTCCATCTGCGGTAATCCGCAGGGTTCGTAACGCGATGGCATCAGGATGAAATCGGCTCCCGCTTTACCCAGATTGCTGAGTTTATCATCAAAATGATAATATTTTATATTACTGTAATTCCTGGATAATCTCTCCAGTTTCTTCTCCAGCTTGGTGTCCCCGTTAGCTACTACTGCAAATTGCAGATCATATTTTTTCATGAAATAAACTGCGTTATCCACCAATAGTTCCGGAGCTTTCTGAAAATAGAGACGATTAGGCCAGAAAAATAACGGCACATCCGCTTTCTGTGGTAATCCCATCTTTTCCTGAAACAGACTCTTGTTCAATGGTTTGATTTCAGCCATATTATGCTTGTTGAAATTTATTATATTGTCCATGACCTTAGAATTTACGTTATCACCTGGTGCATTGAGAATTCCCAATGCCCTGCCCTGTTCATATTTCAGCTTGATCATCTCGTAAATCGAGTGTGGAACCAGATCACTGAAATGATTATCCTTCAATTCCTCCAGAAAAGTTTCGCTGACAGTGTTGAAATAATCACAGGCTAGTATGGCACTGGCAGTGAAATCCACCCGGTTGTTGTCGAAATAATTGCGCCAGTTTTCTTTGATATTAACCGGGAATCGTTCATAATAAAGCCATTCGCAGAATTCTATGGGCTTCATTCCACAGATCTCGATCTCCATTAAGGTCCTTCTCTCTGTAAAAATATTGTGCAGGGTGAAAAGAGATCTTATCCCTTTTGCACGGGCTGCCGCCGGTACCAGTGATGTCATCCAGTCGTTGCAGTGCACTATATCAGGCTGTATCCAGTCCAGTAATGTGTTTATGATGTACCGCTGAAAAGCCAGGGCTCTCCTTATGCTGGTATGTATCTCATGCTCCTGATACGGTGTACTGAGATAGGAAAAAGCGCTGTCGTTGACAAGGTGAATACCCCGCCCGCTGAGGACTATCGCCAGGCGGTCGATCTGCTGGTTGGTGATGTCAGCCAGTCTCTTGATGCTGTTGTCATATTTAGGCAGGACTACATGAAGTTCATATTCCTTGCTGTCGTTAAGATATCTGATCAGGCTGGCAGAGATATCACCCAGACCGCCGCCTTTGGCAGCGACAAGATTAGCTGCATTGCCCATTCCTTCCGGCAGTTCTGTGACCTCGGGGGTGCAGAGTAGTATTTTGGTTAAATTTTTCTTAACTGCTGTTTTTCTTCTCTTCCGGGGTACTGTTTCTATCATTACTTCCTGTGACATTATTTATTGTAGATGTTCAGCTAGCAGAGGTTCCCTGCCGGCTTCCAGCCAGGAATATTTTACTTCGCCGGTAAATATGGTATGATCCCCACTCCTGATCTGCGAAATTAATTTGCACTCGAAATTAGCAGCAGCTTCCCTGATAATCGGTAATCCAGCCAGCCTGCCCTTGAACCAGCTTAATCCGCTGTCCTTCAGCTTGTCACTGTCACGTCCTGATGCAGTGCCGCAATGCAACACTGCTGCTGCCATCTCCCGGGATGGATAGCAGAGATTGAAATATCTGAAGCTCTGCAGGCAGTCGTGTGAATATCTGCTGTGACCTACTGAGATCGCAAACATGGGGGGAGCGATGGAAGTGCGCATGAACCACTCCAGTGTGATTGGATTGACTTTTCCGGTTTCATCCTGTACAATTGCCATTACTACCCGGGCAGGATTCTTGATCCCCTTGATGGCGCTGGCAAATTCGACTCTTTCCATCTGCTGTCCCTTTTTTCTATTACCTCTTTCATTACAGCAAATTGTCAATCAATATTTGAACTTAAAAAACTGTTGACGTTAAGAACACTATTTGTAATGTGCCAGAGTATGATCAACAGGAGTATGATATGATTAGATTGTTGATAATGGGTATTGTTATCATTCTCATCCTCACTGCCTGCGGCAAGGGACAGGAGAGGATTGGCGACAGGACCGAAGTGGTATTCTGGCATGCCATGGGAGGACCTCTGGGGGATGCACTTAACAGCCTTATTGATCAATTCAACAGGACACATCCCGATATCTATATCCATGCTATCAATATGGGCAACTACACCGCCTTATCCCAGAAATTGATGGCTTCCATCCAGACCGGGAATCAGCCCCATATCACGCAGGCTTTTGAGGCATGGACCGCCAATATGATCGATGGCGATGTTCTCATCCCCATCAGTGATTTCATCGCGAACGATCCCGATTTCGGTGAGGAAGATCTGGCTGATTTCTATCCTGTATTCATCGAGAGTAATACCATCAATGGAAAATTGTGGTCCTTTCCTTTCAATAAAAGCGTAATGGTTCTTTATTACAACAAGGATATTCTCTTTCAGCATGATATAGATCCTGATCAACCTCCCCGAACCTGGCAGGATTACCTGGAATATTGCCGTAAACTGACGGTTGATAAAGACAATGATGGCATTATAGATCAATATGGTGCTACTCTCAAGATAAGTGCCTGGAAATTCGAGAACCTTCTTTTACAAGCAGGAGGTGAGATAATGTCCGAAGACAATATGACCCCGCTTTTTAACAGTGAAGAGGGAGTATTGGCTTTGGATTTTATAACGACTATTCTCAATAAGGATAAAACCGGGTACCTATCTCCGGGATATGAGGGACAGAATGATTTTCTGGCCAGCAAAGTCGCCATGTATGAAGATTCCAGTGTGTCCCTTGCTTATATGCAGAGAATCGGTATTGATTTCAATATCGGAGTTGCTGCCATCCCCGTCAGCCGAACAAAGCGTAATATTATCAGTGGAACAAATGTAGCAATTTTCCGCGTTGATGACGAGGAAGTGGAAAAAGCGGCCTGGGAATTCGTAAAATGGTTTACCGATACAGCCCAGACAGCTCGTTGGTCCGAAATGACATACTATATGCCCGTCAGAAAAAGCGCTTTTCAGGAAGAGGGCTTGCAGAAGAGACTGCAGGATAATCCCGAAATTGCCTCGGTTTATGATCAGTTGAATTATTCCACCTACGAACCGCAGATCAGTGAATGGTTCGAGACCAGGAAATACCTGGAAGAACATGTTATCGAGAAGGTGATCAGGGGTACTCTCCCAGCCAGGGAAGCCCTCGATAAAGCTGCTGAAAAGATCAACAGCATGATCGCTACACGTGAGAACTGAATCTTATTGTTTTCAGTTTGTTTGATAAATTAAATTTTTAAGAGGATACAATGAACATTAATATAAAGTTTCCTGATAATTCAGTCCATCAATTTCCCCGGAACACCACTCCCCTGCAAATTGCTGAAAATATCAGCTCCGGACTGGCCCGTGATGTTATAACCGCCAGCGTAAACGGGAAGCTGGTGGATGTGAATTACCCCATTCAGGAAGATGCCCGGATCGAGCTCTTCAAGTTCGACAGCTTACCGGGTAAGGAAATTTACTGGCACAGTACAGCTCACCTGATGGCTCAGGCTGTGAAAGATCTTTTTCCGGAAGTGCAGGTTACTATCGGACCTGCCATTGAAAATGGTTTCTATTATGATTTCGATAAAGATGTCCCTTTTACCGACGAAGATCTGGAAAAGATCGAGACCAGAATGAAGGAGCTGGCCAGGGAAAATCTGGAGTATAAACGACGGGAAGTTTCCCGTGAGGAAGCAATCGAAATTTTCCGAAAAATGAAGGAAAATTACAAGATAGAGATTCTGGAAGAGATACCACCCGGTGAAAAAATTTCTATTTATTCCCAGGGTAACTTTACCGACCTTTGCCGGGGACCTCATATCATTCATACCGGTAAAATCAAGGCAATTAAACTTCTCAAGATTTCAGGAGCGTACTGGCGCGGTGATGCCCGTAACAAGATGCTGCAACGTATCTACGGGATAAGTTTTCCTACCAGCAAGGAACTCAATCAGTATCTGGTCGATTTGGAAGAAGCGAAAAAAAGGGATCATCGTAAAATCGGTAAAGATCTTGATCTCTACTCGATCTCGGATGATATTGGAGCAGGTCTGGTTCTATGGCATCCCAACGGTGCCATGATCAGGAATGTCGTGGAAAGATACTGGATCGATAAACATCTGGAAGCAGATTACAAGATCGTCTATACCCCGCACATCGGTAAAAGTGAGCTCTGGGATACCAGCGGACATCTCGGTTTTTATCGCGAGAGCATGTATAGCCCCATGCTGGTGGATGAACAGGAATATTACGTTAAACCCATGAACTGCCCTTTTCATATTGCCATCTACCAGTCACAGAAACGCAGCTACAAGGAACTGCCCCTGAAATACGCGGAAATGGGCACAGTATATCGCTACGAACATTCGGGAGCTCTGCACGGACTGATGCGGGTACGGGGATTCACCGTGGATGATGCCCATATTATCTGTACACCTGAACAACTTTATGATGAGGTCGAGAAAACCCTGGTCTTCTCGCTGGATATGCTCCGGGATTTTGGTTTCCGGGATTTCAAGATATATCTTGCTACCATGCCGGAAAAAGCCGTAGGGGAAAGGCAGAACTGGGATCAGGCTACTGAGTCGTTACGGGAAGCACTGCATAAAAACAAGATAGCATACGAGATGGATGAAGGCGGAGGTGCTTTTTATGGACCCAAGATCGATATCAAGGTCAAAGATTCCCTGAACAGGCTCTGGCAGTGTTCGACCATTCAATTCGATTTCAATCTGCCCCAGCGTTTCAACATGGAGTACATCGCTCCTGATAACCAGCCCCACCGACCTTTCATGGTGCATCGCGCCCTGCTGGGATCGGTCGAGAGATTTTTCGGTACTCTTATTGAATACCATTCCGGGAATTTCCCACTCTGGCTCTGTCCGATACAAGTCCAGATACTCCCGATCTCCGAAAATTATGAGGATTATGCCAGATCAGTCTATGCAGAGATAAGGCAACATGGGATAAGAGCAGAAATCGATCTGAAGAGTGAGAAAATCGGTTATAAGATCAGGGAAGCTGAAGTAAGGAAAATCCCCTATATGTTCATAGTGGGTCAGAAGGAAAAAGAAGAGGGCACAGTATCAGTGCGGCGTCATACTGCAGGTGATCTAGGCAGTTTCCTGCTGCAGGATATCGTGAAGAGGTTAAAGGAAGAGATCCTCACCAAGAAATAACATTCAAACCGGGAATTCTATGGAATTATTGGAATTCATTAAGCGGCAGTTGGAGCAGGAGTCGGAAGCGATTCGCCTCCTGGCGCAACGAGTAGATGAAAAGGTCATCAAGGCAGTCGATCTGATCTATTACTGCCGGGGAAAAATTGTCGTGACTGGTATGGGGAAGACTGGCATCATAGCAAGAAAAATAGCCGCAACCCTCTCCAGCACGGGCACCACGGCCATTTTTCTGCATGCTGCAGAAGGTATCCATGGCGATCTGGGCATTCTGGAAGCAAAAGATCTGGTTCTGGCTGTTTCTTATAGTGGTAATACCCAGGAGTTGATTTCCCTGGTACCTTATGTAAAATTCTATAAAGTGCCGATCATCGCTCTAACAGGTAATGTGGAATCACAACTGGCACGCAATGCTGATATTGTCATTGATTGTTCCGTTCCCAGGGACTTCGAGCCTTTTGGCCTGGTACCTACAGCCAGCACTACGGCAGCACTGGCCATGGGTGATGCCATTGCCATAGCACTTTTGAAAAAGAGGAACTTTCAGGAATCAGATTTTGCCCGTTATCATCCTGGAGGTACTATCGGCAGAAAACTGATTCTCAAAGTAGCAGACCTGATGCATAGTGGTGCCGGTAATCCCCTGGTCAGCCTTGATGTGAAGATGGATAAGGTTATCCTGGAAATGACATCCAAAGGCCTGGGCTGTACCAGTGTCATCAATGGCAAGGGAAAACTGGTTGGTATCATCACCGATGGTGACCTGCGCCGTATCCTGGCCCAGCCGGGTGATATCCTCTCCAAAACGGCTAAGAATGCCATGACTGCCAATCCCAAAAAGGTCTATGCCACCACCAATGCCGTCGAGGCTTTGCGACTTATGGAAGATCATAAAATAACCATGCTTCCTGTGGTCAATGAGAACAATGAACCTGTGGGCATGCTTCATATGCACGGTCTTATTGACGCTGGAGTAGTAGGTTGATCCCGGATAATAATTGCTGATCACTATACAGGCATGTTCGCTTCAGAACATGCCTTTCCTTTTCTGACAAATGACCCGGTTAAGAATACATCCGCAGTGGATAGAAGCTTATTTTATAAAAAGGTATAATCGTTTTGTAATGGACCTGGAAAGGGAAAACAGAAAAATCCAGGCCTATTTGCCTAATACTGGTCGCATGGATGAATTCCTGATACCCGGAAATACTTTCTTTCTTGTACCCCAGCAATCTGGTCATCTACGCTACCGAGTTATCGGTACTCTTTACCAGAATAATCATGTTTTCCTTGATACCATGAAGATGAACCATATATTCAAGAATCTGGTGAGAAGTAATATTTTAGCTGAATTCAGCAATGCCCTGAGTATTCAAAGTGAAATTTCCTTTCTTGATAGCCGCTTCGATTTTCTGATTGTGGATTATCAGAACCAACAGAACCTTGTCGAAGTGAAATCCTGCACTTTATGCCACAATCAGGTGGCAATGTTTCCGGATGCTCCCACTGCCAGGGGCAGAAAACATCTGCTGACTCTGGAGCAGGCAGCTACAAATGGGTATCGTGTCCACGTCTATTATCTTGTCACCAATTACTCTGCTTCCACTTTTCTGCCTAATTTGCACACTGATCCCGCTTATGGAGAAATATTCCTTAATTGCAGAAAAATAAATTTTAAGGTGGTGAAATTGCATTTCACCGATCCCGTGACACTGGCTGCAGAGAAAAGTGAGGAAATCAGGATCAGGGATATCGATTTCAGGCAGAATTCTTTCAATAAAGGATCCTACCTGTTACTGTTGCAGAATGATGGGGACATCAGCATAAAAATTGGGGCACTGGGTTGGCGCAACTTCCCGGCTGGATATTATGTTTATGTGGGATCTGCATTGCATTCTCTGCAAGCCCGGTTGAAAAGACATAGCAGACATGATAAGAGAAAACACTGGCATATAGATTATATAACGCCTAATCCTATGCGTATCCTAAGAACCTGGACAATCAGGAGACAGGATAGAATCGAAGAACT
>JAFGRJ010000120.1 GCA_016935235.1 Candidatus Cloacimonadota bacterium | reverse complement strand
CCTATCCGTGATGAAATGGGGAATCTTATCCCGGCCAACATTTCTGGTGACGATCTTTTGAACATCAGATCAAAGCTAGAGAAGAAAAATGATTTCTTTTATTTTGATTATTTTGTTACTGATACCACGATTGTTGCCAGGACGAACAAATATTTTGGCAAGGATGGTGCCGAGGTTTTCTATTACCTCCCCAGTGGTCCCTGGGGTGTTGGAAAGGACAATGTTTCCCAAAACATAATCGATCCCAACTGGTTACCCTAAAATCATAAAGAAGAACTTGAAAACCCACAGGACAGCCTGTGGGTTTTATAATTTCAGATGATACCCATATTTCCCTGGCTGTTTTCCTATGCCGAGATCCACTACCGTTTTCATCTCCTGGTGCCCTTATATTACCGTCGGCTACCTGAGATAATAAGCGATGCTCCCCTTCGCATTACTTGTAAAAGAGGTCAATTGCCAGTATTGTTAATTGTCAAGGATGCGCATTTGTTCCCGGTGAGCATCGATGGCATAAGGGTCGAGATATCTGCCGGGAATGAACGAAGAATGCATTCTTTCAGTATAGGGGAGCAGATTGCAGTTCCCTACTGGGCCAGATCATTTGAATGTCCCGTGCAGGAATTCAAACCGGATTCCGAACTCAATCTTACCGTTCTCATCGAATACACAGCAAGGAACAGGAAATACATGTCTATAAATGATAATTATCCGGGTATCAAACCTGAACCTTACCGCTGTTTTTATGCCAGCGCCGGTCTTCCCTATCCACCGGGATGGTTTGCCGGGGAACCTCATTATCATAGTAATTTCACCTCTGACCAGGTGGAATTTGGAGCCGATATCGCCAATACGGTGAAACTGGCTAGAGCTCTCGACCTGAAGTGGCTCTTTATCACAGATCATTCTTATGACCTTGATGATTCACCAATAACTTATCTGCAACAGGACACATCATTGCCTAAATGGCATTTAATGAAAAAAGAAACCGCCCAGCACGACAACGCAAGTTTCAGGGTCATTCCTGCTGAGGAAGTATCCATGGGAAATCTCAAAGGCAGGAATATTCATGTACTGGCTGTGAATCATGATCATTTTCTTCCGGGCAGTGGCGACAGCGCTGAAAAATGGTTCAGGAACCGTCCCGATCATTCCGTCAGTGAGATAAAGGAATTACACAGAGCAGATAACCTGTTCATGGCGGCACATCCATTCGAGGAAATCCCGCTGCTGCAGAGGATAACCTTGAGGAGAGGTAACTGGCACAGCGGTGATTTACTGGAAAGCGGTATTCGTCATTTGCAGATAATAAACAGTGCGGATCTTTTCCAGCTGGAGAAGAATATCCTGCAATGGAGCAGGCTTCTCCTGCAGGGTTATAAATTCCTGATCATCGCTGGCAATGATGCCCACGGGAATTTCAATCTGATGCGACAGGTCAGGATTCCTTTTGTGAAACTCTACAGTTCCAGAAACCAATGTTTCGGGCAGATGCACACAGTCTTCTCCCATTCTGAGAACGAACCTGTAAGGGCACTGAAAAAGGGTAAAATAATCGTGAGTAATGGCCCGTTTCTCAACTTCTGGCTGGAAACAGCGGGGACAATTGTGGAAATTGGTCAGATGACCACAGCGAAAAATGCTTTTTTGCATTACGATCAGAGAAGTACAGAGGAATTCGGGAAACAGCGCAGGATTGAATTGATCCTGGGCGAGCAGATGATCGGCAGGGAAAGAGTGTTGACAGATCTCCGGAACGGGATGGAGATCAATCTACCCCATGAAGGTTACTGTCGGATGAAAATGGTTACTGAGAAAGGAGGTATCGTTCTGACCAATCCCATCTGGATACACCGGAAGTGATCAGAAGCGGAAGGATTTCTCCAGAGATATCTCATGAGAATTTTCTTCATCAAAAGGTAATATTCTAAACTTGTATACGATACGGAATTTAAGAGGCAGTTCATAGCGTAAGGCTATATCATGATAAATCCCCATACTTGAGGTAAGTGCCAATTCCTGAGGCTTTTCGAAACGAGCCTGGTAATCGAGAAAAAGTTTTCGGGAAATATACTTACCCATCCCCACACTCAGGTTATTTAAAAAAAGTTCTGAGGTTGAGTTGGCCTGTTTTTTCCCTTCTTCGTCCAGATAATAATCCGTCTCATCAGATGAATAGCGGGAGAAGATGTTCTGGATAAGGTTTGTCTGAAGATGGAAAAAATCCAGGTTCAATGCCTGCCTGATCCAGTTTTCGACCGGGGAGATCAAGGGATCCACAACTGCACTTTCGATGCTGAAACCAGCGATCTGGATAACTTCATCCTGAAGCAGAATTTTCTTCTGAGGACCGGAAATTTCATCAACTCTTCTGCCATAACGCAATAAAGCAAGTATATCTAGCCGGCTGTCGCCTGGATTGTCACTGCTCAGTCTGAAATCAAAAGCACCCGGAGAACCTCCCTCCTCATCACCAAGACTGATAACTTCCAGCGTAATCAGAGTACCGTCCGCAGCCCGTCGGGAGAATACAGCCTGGATATCTGCAGAACTACTGTACTGGTTATAGAAGACATGAACATATTCGGCTTGCAGCCTGGTTCCGAAAATATCTATTGTTCCCTTTTCTGCCACGAATCTGGCCTCAGGGACGACATACTTACCATTCACATATTCCAGATAAAGGTAGCTGTCCTCATTTACGGTCAAATTCAATGGATAGGTTACATAACGGATATTCTCATCAAAGTAGAGCCGCAGGTCGAATTCCAGTGGTAAATCTGAAGAAGTCTCACTTTTTTTCTTCTGGGTAGACAATCTCTGCAATAATTTCAGGATATTCTCTGTATCGGGAGGATAGATGGCAGCGCCATTGGAAAAATGAATATCACCAATGATGAAAACTTCGTCAAAAGGACCACTTATTTCCAGATAATCGGATTCCCTTCCGGTAATACGGGTTACTGCCACACCCTTTCCCGGCATGTAACGGGGTAAATGAAACAGCACTCCATCCTGGGTTGTATTGATATATATCCTGCCGATGCGGATCATGCCGTAAACCAGGTCCTTCCCGTCATTGTAAATCCGATTGTACACCCTGAATCTTCCTTCACCCATGCGCAGAGTAAATTTATCCAAGGTAAGAATATCATTGAGAATACTCAACTGGATGTCGATCTTATCAACGGGAGTAGGCTGATTCTTTATTTTCAGTCTACCCCGGCGCAAATTGACCTGACCCCTGGTCACCGATAAGCCTTCTTCACCAGCCTTCATTATCAGTTCAATATCGCTGTCTGATCTGATCTCTTCCACATGATTATTCTTAGCCAGTATCAATGCCAGCAGGTCACCGGAGAATTTCAGGGTAACCTGACTGGTGTCAGGATAGAGCCTGTTCCTGATAAGATTATAACCGATGGTGCCGTTCCCACTCAGTGTATATGAGTTTTTCCGTTCCGCTATCAGTTTTTTAATAAGCAGGAGAGAGTCTTTCTGAACGAACTCCGCCTCAATATCCCCAATTGCCATATTATTTATGATTGACTGATGCAACGTCAACGACAGAGCCAATTCAGATTCTCTGCCATCATGAAGATACTTAAAGAATACATTCAGAAGACCACTGGTCCCTGTTTCCGGAAAGAGTTCAGCAAGTTCCAGATCGTTCATCTCTCCAGAGATGCTCATAGCAAATTGAGGAAAAAGATTGAGGTTACCGGTCAGGGAGAACAATTTCCGATCCGCCCTAAACAGGCTAAAATTGTCAGTTTCGATCTGATCACCTTCTGCTCTGATCAGCATATTTCCCCTGATATCCGTCAGGTCCTTGTAAGAGAAATTCTTGATTTCGATATTACCGGCAACCTGCCTGTCTTTCCTGGAATTATAATGAAGATCTATGTTGCATTTTCCCGCTATATCAGATGCAGTGGCAGATTCTGCGAAATATCTGAGATAATTCTGCAGATCGAGATTAGCAGCCTTCAGATCCAGCTTGAAATGCTGCAGATCAGTGGGATCAAGCCAACCGGAAGCATATATCTCATCGTTGATATTCAGATAGGAAATATTGAGACTGTCTGTCTTTCCATAACAACTGAAAGTCAGATCCACCGGTTCATAATTGAATTTCAGATTGCGAGTACGGAGTGATGCGACAAGCAGACCTGACTGCAGATCAGCTTCAAGTTCTGCTTCGATCCTGCCGTTGAGTCTGCCAAAATCCTGATCGAAGACGATAAGCGAGCTGTTGACTCTGATATTCTGGCTGTTCATGTTGAATTTGGTATTACCTGAAATCAGGGGTAATAAATTACCGGTGAAATGAGGATTGGGATCGAAACGTTTCAACTTGAGATTGCCGGATAATTTTTTCAGGTCAATATCACCTGCAGCGGTAAGAACGAAGTTACGGTTATTGTTCTGCAGTTTACAACTGAATCTTTCCCGGCTTAAATCTCCTTCCCAGATTAGATCATAGAACACAGCATTGTGGTAACGAACTTCAAGGTTCTGAAATGAGAAATCAAGAAAGTTATCCTCGGGATATTTTCCGTTAATATCGAGATTCCCCTGCATATATCCCCAATCATATCTTACATAAAAATCTGGAATATATAATTCATAGTTCAAGCCATCCTGGATGGAATAACTTCCTGCACCCTGAATCCTGTTTTCTTTCCAGTAGGCTTGCCGCAGTTCAGCAGTTAAGGTATTCCCTGAATAGGCCAGATATGTTTCCAGATTGCTGATGACCTGCCTGTGATAGGACAGGGTATCACCTGAAACCAACATGTGGATATCCGGCTTCAACCAGGAACCCGTAATGCGGGTTTCTGCCTGCAGTTTTCCCTGTACCCCATGCAGATAATTATCCAGGGTGATATCGGCACTCTGGAAATAGCCCTGTAACGTCCGTTCTCTTTTCAGGTTAGAGATCAACAACCAGCCTTTCGTTACGCTGTTGGCGATGTTCATGTCCTGCACCCGGATGCGCAGGGAATCCTGGTTGCCTTCGAAATTTACACTATCACAGACAGCGAAACTGGAAAAACCATGCAACTGAAGATCCTTGATCTTACCTGTATAAGTCAATTTCCTGTGTCTGTAATCCAGGATAAGATCAACCAGAAAATCTATTTTCTCCAGTTTTTCCACCTGAAGCCGGGCAGGACGAAAATCTCTGGTCTCCAGAGTGAGTTCCCGCAATTGACCAGCGCGCAGAATCATCCCCAATGCAAAATCCGCAGAGTCCGGAGTAAGAGCCTGGGCACTGATTTCTGAATATACGGAATTGTTGATGTCGATACGGACATTACGAAAGCGTTGTTCTGCCTGCAGAGAATTACTTCTGTATATGAGGTCAATTCTTCCGTCAAAAACATTCATGGAACGGAAAAGGCGGCTGAAATCAGGTAATTTCCGTTTCTGATCGGATTGCGAAGCGATATGATCAAGGGAAAGAAACAGATAGGGCTGATAGATTTTTATATTCTTAATTGATTTCAATCCAGAGAAACTTGAGAAAAGCAGGCGACCCAGATTATATTCTATATATATCTGTTTAACTTCAAGGTGATAGGTATTTTCGGGATCCCGGATGCTGAATCCATTGATATTGATCTGCTTATCGTTGAAACTGAAATTTTCGATGGAGACTTTAGCCTGTAGTTTCCGGGTAAGGTAATCTTCCAGTTTACGCTGTACAGTTTTATCGACTTTGGCATAACGAATCAGGATCAGAAACAGGAGATTGATGATCAGTAATATGCCCACGATGATGAACAGCCATTTCTTCTTTCTCAAAGTTTTTTTTCTGGGGATACCTGCTATTTCTTCAGGTGCAGTATCCCGTTGGCCAGAATGAGGTGTCGTTTCATTCTGGCAGCTATATCAAGATTATGTGTTACAATAAGGAAAGTTTGCCCCTTACTCTTATTGAGGGCAATGATCAGATCGATCAATTCTTTGCTGTGGTTAATATCCAGATTTCCGGTGGGTTCATCGGCAAGCACTATCTCAGGGTCATTAATCAGTGCTCTGGCCACCGCTACCCTTTGCTGCTCACCCCCACTCAATTGAGATGGAAAGTGAGACCGGCGTTCATAAAGATCAAGCTGTTGGAGAAGATCCCGGGCAGCCTGCAGGCTTTTATTCAGTTCGGCAGTGGCTATGAACATGGGCATCGCGATGTTCTCTTCTGCGGTAAAATCTTCCAGAAGATAGTGAAACTGAAAGACGAAACCAATTGATTTATTGCGAAATCTACTGATATTCCTGTCTTTGAGACTGATGGGTCTGCCATTGAAGAGAATTGTGCCGGAGTCACATTGGTCAAGCATACCCAGCAGGTGCAGGAGGGTACTCTTGCCGGTTCCGGATTCACCTGTTATAACAACGGTTTCTCCCTGGTTTATCTGAAGATGCAGGCCCTTCAGGATCTCCAGTTTCCCCCGAGCTTCCGCATAACTTTTCTTTATATTTCTGGCTTCCAGCAAATACATGTATACTCCTTATACTAGTGCCGCAGAATGGTGGTTACCTGTAATTTTGTTATTTTCCTTAATGGTAGTACAGTAGCTACAAATACAACCAGCATGGAGACGGCAAAGATCAAGCCCAGACTGTACAATTCGATACTGACATTTATTTTTTCCAGAAAGTAGACATCAGCTTTAAGCAGGAAGAACTTCTGCCAACTCAACCCCAGTGCTATCAGTATCCCCAGTATCAATCCACAGCATACACTAACCAGGGAAATACTGAGGCTCCTGCTCAGGAAGATCTTCTGCAGAATATTGCGTGAGGTACCGAAAGCCAGCAAGATGCCCAGATCCTTTCTTCTGCTGATTATCGCAGTGGAAACAGAACTGATAACATTGAAAGAGGCAATGAGAACAAGAAAGCTCAGAATGATGAAAATTACCCATTTCTCCAATTTAAGCAGGGCAAACAGGTTACCATTAAAATCTATCCAGGAGGAAATCTGGTAGTTGTAATCTTCCTGATTTAGAAGTGTTTCCCACCTGTAAGCCAGGTAATCCGCTTCCTCGATGTAAGATTCCTCGAGTCCGACTTCGAGCATGGAGTATTCCTCTGACATCCCGGTAAATCTATGTGCCGCATCTAGGTTCATAAAGAGAAATTTACTGTCATATTCATACATACCGGATTTATAGATACCAGTTATCAGGTAACGTTCCTCTCTGGGTTTCACGCCCAGGGGTGTGACCCGGGCTGAGGCTATGCTGATAAGCGTCAATGTATCATTAACCCCAAGATTAAGTTCCTGAGCTAACCGGTAACCGATCACAACATTATTCATACCGGGTAATCGCCAGCTGCCCCTGATTATATAATCACGATAGGCAGTGGGAAGAAAAGCCTTTTCCCAGTCGATACCACGGATCAGGCAACCTTTGACCTGCTCCCCATTGGTTGCCATAGCCTGATTCATGATTACGGGAGCATAACTTGCAACCTCTTGCTGCTGCTTCAGGAATTCCTGCAGGAATCCAATATCAGCAATATCCAGATTTGCCTCTCCGGGCTTGAAAACATATATGTGTGAATTAACTCCCAGTATCGTGTCTTTCAGAACATTTTCATAACCTTCAAAAATAGACTGGGAAACGGTCAGAGTCGCCACCGAGAGAACGATCCCCAGAATCATGAAAAATGAATCAGATCTCATCCATTCCTTACGGGGAGAGTGGAAATATCTTTTCAGGAAAAACAGGGCTATCTGGAACATATTGTTATCATTTTCAGACGCATCATTCTGTCAATAATGAATAAACAACGCCTGAGTAAAAAAATCTTGCCTTCCCCGAGCTTTCCGGTTTATTCAGGGCAGGGAGGTAAAATTGATCATCAGTGTCAGCAGACGGACTGATATTCCAGCCTTCTACAGTCAATGGTTCCTGAACCGGATAAGAGCCGGATCGGTAAAGGTCAGAAACCCCTACAACTATAAACAGGT
>JAFGRJ010000119.1 GCA_016935235.1 Candidatus Cloacimonadota bacterium | reverse complement strand
CAATCCAGTTTACCGAAAAGGCGAAAAGTTCATTTTACTGTATACCGGGACCTTTGTAGCGGTGCAGAACCTGGAACTGCTTTACCGGACAATGGTAGAATTGAAGAATGAGAATGTAGAACTGATTCTTATTGGTGGGATGAAGAGAGAACTGGAAGTGGAAAGGATTAAAATTGAGAAACTGGGAATTGGCAGCAGGATCTTGCTTTATCCAAGAATGGCTCAGGATGACCTGCGCCCCTATTATGAACAAGCTCATCTGGTAGTTTCCCCGCGCGAGTTCGGGCATGACACGCCCATGAAAATATTCGACTACCTGAATTATGGTAAATGTATCCTTGCTACCAGGCGCCCTATTCATGCCGACATCCTGGATGATGACAATTCCATCCTGGCTGAGCCGGATGCCTTGAGTTTTGCCGCTGCCATAAGAAACCTGATGAATAAGCCGGGAAATATCGCTCAAAAGGGAGAACGGGCAAAAAAGTACTTCAATGATAATCTGGATTTCAAGTACATGCTGCAGAAGTATAAAGATCTTTTTGACTCGCTGGAGAGCAATGGCTAACGGTGACAGTTCCTACAGGTTAAAACTCAATCCGGGATTCTTCATCAGGGTGACCATCAGTATCCTGCTGATTGTATTGATATCGCTGCGGATAGACTGGCAGGAAGTATGGGCTAACCTGATGGAACTCAAAGCCATAGCCATAGTATTCGTGATTCTGTTCTCTTATTTTCAGATAGTACTGAATGTTCTCATTCAGAAAAGCATATTTTCCATATTCAATTTCAAGGTTGCGCTGGCAGATGCCTTTAAGCACAATCTGATAAGCAGTATGTTCCTTCTGTTCATTCCCGGTTTTTTTGCCCCTGATTTCTACCTCACCTATTATTATGGCAAATCTTTTCGTAAGTATTCGCGGGTCATCTCTGGTCTGCTGTTTAACCGGCTGGCTGGCTTTACCATATTCCTGCTCTGTGCCCTGGCAGCACTGCTGGTCCTGCAGAAAGATGTCACAGCGAAGTTGAATGATTTTAGAATTGATATTTCCCCGGGGAAAACGCTTATAATTATCCTGGCGTTTTCTATCCTGGCTGCGCTGATAATATTCTTCCGGGGGAAAATCAGCAATCTTCTGCGCAGGCTCAAGACCGATTATCAGGCAATAAAAAAAGATTTCCATAACAACAGGTTCCGTGTTCTGCTGTCATTTGTTTTAAAGGTATTCTGGTATTTCTGTGCTGTTGCAGCCAGAGTTGTTCTTGCTAAACTCCTGGGAGTGGAAGTGGCTACATTACAGCTGACAGCTGTTATCCTGTTCATCAATCTGCTGGTGGCATTACCTATCTCCATAAGCGGTATCGGAGTAAGGGAAACAGGTTACATAGGTTTTCTGACCTTGTTTGGAATTGATAAAAATCTTGCCTTGACCCTGGCTTTTCTGGATTTTGCCATCATAATTGTAGCAGCAGTGTCAGGAGGTTTCCTGTTCCTGCTGTCTCAAGCGGAATACAAGTCTTCGGGAGAGAGGAGTAAGAACCATGAATAAATGGCTGGCAAATAACAGGAGATTCGTTTATACAGCGATATTGTTCTTTACCCTCCTGTTCTGTCTGATTTTTTTCCGGACTTATTACCAGCAGGAATTAGGTGGGGATCTGGTAGACTACTGGCATCATGCCGGCAGGATTGCCTCTTCCCCGGGATATCTGCTGCATTCTCCCGAGTTCGGGCAACTGGAACCACTTCACAACATCATTATCGGCATTCTCCGGATACTGCCGGGTGATGACAGGATAAGTCTGGGTATCGCACAATCGCTTCTGTTTGCCCTCGTACTGATTTTACTTTATAAGATGAGCCTTCATTTCGGTGGCGATGTACTGGCTCTTCTGGTGGTATGCTGGACCATGACCAGCTATCGTTTTTACTCATACATCTGGAATCCGGCCCGTGACATCTGGGTTTTTTACGGGATTATCCTTCTCTACTACTTCTCTCTGAGATATTTTTTTAACGGCAGGTTAAGAGATCATCTGATATTCTGCTTATGCTGCGGATTACTGGTACTGACGGACATGCGGTATATAATGCATATTGCTCTGGTAGCGCTTTTATATCTGTTTTTTACCCGGAACAGCCTGAAGGCGAAAATCAGGGATCTACTCTTGCTGGTATTTATACCTTTGTTGATAATAACGCCATGGATAATCAGGCAGAAATCTGTATTCGGGGAGTGGATGTTCATTTCCAGATTCCGGATGGAGTTATTCACCAAGGTTTTTGCTGACAGGGAAGATTATCAGCACACTCTGCATTACCAGGCGGAACAGAGGACGCTGGAAAAAAGCGGACAACGTTTACTGGACAGAGTGGAAGAGGATTCACTCACCCGGGAAGTCTATGACAGGTTGATGAGTAAGGATGCTTATTATAAAACTCATCCGCTGCCAGGAAGGTTAGTGCGTCTGGGGGCATTCTGGAAATTCTGTAATTTCAGGCATTTCCTGCTGCCACTTTCCAACCGTAAATCCGTGAGTGATCCCTGGTCCTGGCAGCACAATCTGGAAGGGATAATACATATTGGCCTCCTGATACCTTTATTCATCGCAGGGGTTTACTTTTCCTTTAAATTAAAGAAGTGGTATCTGGTCATGTTCTTGGTCATGCTGGCCGGGCATACTATCCTGCATGCCTTTACCTATGTCCAGGAAAGGTACCGGCTCATAATAGTTCCTTACTATTTTTTGCTTGCTTTCTGGGGTCTGCTGCAGTTCATTAAGAGAATGGAGAAAAAAAGGACTTAAATGGATACGACCTTAACAGTACCAAAAACTGAGTACAGCCCGAGATTTGTTTTAACAGCTCTGATAATTTTCGGGGGATCCTTTCTCACTGTCTACTTCCTGCCGGGGATAATAGCCAAATACTTCTTTGTCGGGCTTTTTGCCTATGCTTTTCGGTCCCGGCAATACGGAGTACTGGCGGTTTTCTACCTCGTCCTGTTAATGAATCCGCTCTACCTGTTCCGCAGTTATGATCTGCCTATCTACAATATAATTCCCGGTATTTCCCTGGGTGTTTTTGATATCATGGGTGTTATTCTCCTGATCAAGGCGCTCAATTTTCACAGGAAGTTCCTGTTCAGCAAACCGATAGTATTATTGCTGGTGATGATAGTCTTCTATTTTATTTCCTCGTTTTTTGACGGCAGTGATTTTGACTATTCCATTTCGAGCATGAGGAAGTACTTTTTCATTACTTCCTATTTCGTTTTTTCAGCTTTCCTGGAGGATGAACAGCAGAATAAAATATTCCTGAAAATTGCCCTTTTCATAGCTTTACTCAGCGTTCTGGATCAATTTTTATCACTTTTAACCGGGAAATACCTGATGTCTTTTCTCACCGGGAAGAGTTTTCAGATGATGTATTTTGAGGAATCGGAACAGGTGAGGAGCTTTTCCACGGCTTTTTACCTGGTGTACCTGTTCCTGATCTTCAGTTTCCGCAATGTATTCGAAGAGGTGAAACAATTCAGGTACAATTACTGGCTGCTGGGGATATTCTCGCTGAGTATCCTCCTCTCTGGTACCAGGCAGTGGTTCATTAATTTGATCATTCTCTTCAGCCTCGCGATGCTGAGAACAAAAAAACTGAGCAAGACCTTCCTGATACCCATCCTGGTGATCATGATTACTTTCATGATCCTGATCGTTTCAAATATCATCAACCTGGAATACCTCTTGATAAACGTACTGGGGCGTTATGAAACCCTGATCACCCTGACCAGGGGAGACCTGTCCCAGGTTACAGCCCGCATGGATGATTTCTATAATGTACTCTACCATATCAAGAACAGCCTGCCGCTGGGGATGGGATTCCGGGCTGATACAACAGTGATTTCCAACGATATCGGGGGATTTTTCAATGCCATAGCCAGGTTTGGTATCCTGGGTGGTTTTTTGTTCAGTTATTTCTTTGTCCATATCATAAAAAAGACTGGCAGAACAGCCCTGAAGCATGGCCAGGAATCCCAGCAGATCCTGTATGCAGCCTGGGTAGCTCTTTTCGTTCAATTTCTTTACGTGTATGATTATTTTTCCTTTACCATGGATGCAGTTGCCATGATCACGCTGCTGCTTGCCTATACCGAGATCAACATAAGAAAAAGCTTATCAGACCAGTTAATTTATGAGAATAGTCAGAAGAGCACTGTCTGAAATATCAAGTACAGATCTGGAAGTAATCGACAATCTCATCAGCAGGAACCAGGGTCTAATTTTTCACGAAGCAGGTTTCAATAGAATTGTTGCCGATTATTTTGGGAGTAATCTGGAATATTTCTTTTTAATAAAGAATGATCTTAGGACTGCTGGCATTTGTCCGGCTCATATTATTAAACAGGGCCTGGTAGCCAGGATTTATTCCAATCCCACCCACTGTGAAATGCCCTACGGAGGCTGGGTACTGGATCAGGATTACAGCCCCCGAGATCTTATTGCGAAGATGCCTTTAAAAATTAACGAAATATTGATTTATTGGTCTAGTTTCTTTAACATTAATATAAGCTTAGGATCAGGTTTAGCGATTACCGAACACCAGACCGCTATAATCGATCTGGATAGAGGTGAAGAAACAATCTGGCAGGATGTGATAGATCCAAGAAAGAAAAATAAGGTAAGAAAAGCCTGGAAAAACGGGATCAGTTTCAGGGAGGGTGAGGAGAAAGACCTGCCCGATTTCTGCTCTCTGCTACAAAAGACAAGAACTGCTGCCAATTTAAGATTACGGGAATTAGAATTTTATCTGGCGGTTTTCCGGTTGCTGCAACCTCAGGGCAAGGTAAGGCTGTTTCTGGCAGAACTGGGTAAAGAGCTGGTGGCTGCTGTCCTGATAATTGGCAATGCAAACTGCATGCACTACTGGCAGGGCACAGTGAATAAGGAAGCCCCCAATCTCGGTCAAAGTGAATTATTACAGTGGGAAGCGATTAAATGGTCACAGCGGAGGGGAGCAAGATTTTATGATATGTGTGTTGTCGATAAGGAACATCTGCCTCATATTGCCAGTTTCAAATGTGGTTTTGCCCGGGAGGTGACACCTTTTTACAGTCTGGAACGGAAACCTTTCCTTTATCGTTTCCTGAACAGGATTAACAGGATGCAGGGAAATTATGGGCATTAAAACTGTAACAAGGAATGTTGCCAGGCTATCACGTAAGGAACTGCAGGAATGGGAAAGAATTCTGGATATTTCAGCCGATGCCACTGTTTTTCACACTCCTGCCTGGATAAAAGCAACCGCTGATTACAAAAATATACCGGGATTTGTGATATTGGCTTATAGAAATAAATATCCGGTGGGCGTATTTGCCTTCTTTCTGTATAAGGTAAAATGGTTTAAGCAGGAAGCGATCAGCTGCGTTCTGGAAATGCCTTACGGTGGTCCGGTAGCTGCTGCGGAGGGGAACGAAGGGATAATTACAGCTCTTCTGAATGCACAGAAGAAAAGGTTCTTACAGGTTTCCACTGCCATCATCACCTCCCCTGGCCAGGGGGCAGCGGTCTTCCGCAGACATGGTTTTCGCATAAATGTGCGGGAGACTCTTATCGTTCCCCTTGATGTGGATGAGGAAACCTTATGGAGCAATATTGGCAGTGATAATCGCCGCATGGTGAGAAAAGCCCGAAAGAGAGGTGTAACGGTGGAGGAAAGGGGATGGCAGGAATTGCCAGTCTTTCATGATCTCCTGGATTCGACCAGAGAACGGCTGGAACTGGCTACCCCCATCCCGCTTGCCTATTATCAGCAAATCTATAAAGCACTGGCGGAAAACAAAGCCATAAAACTTCTGGTGGCTTATCTGGAGAATAAACCCATAGCTGCCGGGTTATTTCTGTATTTCAAAAACCGGGTTACCTGGTGGAGTGCAGGCACAGACAGGGATTACTGGAATTACGCTCCGGGTACTCTGCTCCAGTGGCAGATAATGGCAACAGCCCGGGAAAACAATTATGATTCTTATGACATGCTGCATTATCATGACAGCAAGGGTAATCTTGTTCCTTCTCTGAAATCATTCAAAGAGAAATTCGGAGCCCGGGAAATGAAATTCTACCATGCAGTAAAGACCAGTAAACTGTACGAGGCTTTAATAGGAATAAGAGGTTTGATAAAGAAGTGAACATGAAGGATATATTGTTGAAATCTTCCAGGTATTTACCTGGTAATGGCATGAGGAGACTTTTCCTGCTTCTGGCCGGGGTAAGGTTGGGAAAAAGAGTAAAAATCAGCAGGAAATGCAGTATTGGAGCTGGAACAGAAATTGGTTATGCAAGTTTGATAGAATCAGGAACCAGAATCGGACTGCAGGTAAGTATCGGGGAAAATGTCCTGATCGGTGAAGGAGTGGTAATAGGAGATGGCACTGTACTGCAGGAAGGTTGTCAGATCATGAGGAACAGTGTGATCGGGAAGAACTGCAGGATGTCCGGGAAGGTCTGGGTCGGGGAGAATTGCCGTATCTCCCGCGTTGAAGTTGGTGAGAATACGCACATCGAAGATAACGTGATATTTACAGGAGTAGGCGAGGGCAGGATCAGAATAGGCAGGGAAAGCTATATCGGTATTGGCACAGTCCTTGACTGGAGTGACAACATTTCCATCGGAAACTTTGTACACATTGCCGGTCCTTCCACGGGTATCTGGACACATACCGGAGCACCTATGTGCCTGCATGGGATAGCTCTTGCTGAAAAAGGGAAGAAATACCGACCAACGGCACCGGTCCAGATCGAGGATAATGTTTATATAGGCGGGAATTGTACGGTTTATCCAGGCAGAATCGTGAGTCATCATTCTATCGTGGCTCCCAACAGTGCTGTTACGAACGATGTGGGAGCATTCACTTTGTGGGGAGGAGTTCCCGCCAGAAAGATCAAGGACCTGGAAATAGAATAATAATGCTGGGCAAAAAACTAGTTCTGGGAACTTCCACCAAGTTCTTTGTTTATGGTTTCTCGATTATAGCATCCATTATTGCGGCGCGCCTGCTGGGGCCAACCGTGCTGGGTACTGTGGCTGGTCCGGTCGCTTTTGTGAACATGTTTACCTTCATTCTGGGTATGGGGATTGGTTCTGCTCACATCAAGAGGGTATCGGAAGGAAAAGATCTGGGCAAATGCAACGGCACTTTTATATTTTTGAAAGTCATTTTTCTGCTTATCTTTCTCATAGTAACCATTTCGGGTTTTATCATTTTCAAATATGCCCTGCATCGTCAATTCGAATCGGAGATTTATCAGCAGATTATTTTAATAGCTATTGTCGGGTTGATTCTGAAAGATATAACCGGTATCGGTATAACTACTTTTTCAGCGCGAACCGAACAAGCCCGTTCCGATCTGGTTAGCACTGCGGAATCCATATTTACAGGGATATTCAAGATAATCGTGGCAATTATGGGCTGGGGAGCAGTTGCCCTGGCCATTTCACCTGTAATGGCAACTCTGCTGATAACACCGCTGGCCTACTATTATTTCAGAGATTATCCCATTTCCAGATGGGATAAGGAATATTTGAAATCCTATCTGCAATTTGGAGTTCCGATATTTTTAGTAAATATGGTAAACAAATATATGCATAATCTTGACAAGGTGATGATCGATTATTTCTGGGATGCTCGAGAGGTAGGCATATACAGCGGAGGTGAAAGGTTATCAACTTTTATTTTGATGATTTCGAATACGGTGGGATTGCTTTTCTTTCCTACTTTTTCCCGTCTTTATGCCGAAAACAATGTTACTGCAATCAACCGTACTATAATAAAATATGAACGTTTTCTCTACCTTTTTCTCATGCCGCTGCTGATAACAATAATGATATTTTCTCCGCAACTGGTGAAGATCACCCTGGGCAAAGAATATTCCGGTTCTGCCATCATTTTGAGCATTCTTGCCTTCTCCACCTTCATCATGACGCTCAACACACCCTTTGGCAATCTTATGCTCGGGGCTAACATGATAAAATTGTCCGCTATCATATCAATCATATTTCTTATTTTATCCTATATTGGGAATCTTTTTTTCATTTCTCCTGCCTTTCTGAGTATGGCGGCCCTGGGTGCCGCCATAGCAACCGGAGCAGTGAATATCATCTATGGTGTTTCCGCCCGTGTCATCATCAGGATCAAGATAGCGGGTATAAAAGTACTGAGTAACCTGCACCTGGCTATATATGGCATTTTGAGTTTTATCCTGTTACTGTTAATAAACCGTGCGCTGGTTCATCATCTGACGACAATTCAATTGTTCATCATACCTCTGCTGTATCTTATTCTGACCTATGCTCTCTTCTTTATGCTGAAGTGGTTGACCAGGGATGATTTCATGCTGGTCTGGGAAAATATCAGGATCAGCAATATCATCAGTTATATAAAATCCGAGTTGAAAAAAAATGCGAGTAAAAAGTAAGAAAGCAGCCAGTAACAACTCTCTGGTCTGTGCGGTCATGCTGAACTGGAATGCTGGTGAAATGTCGGTGAAAGGTGCCAGGTCGCTGCTGGCTTCGGATTATGGTAATCTTATTCTTTATCTGGTTGATAATGGTTCTCCTGATGCGAGCTGGGAATTGTTCGAGAAAGAATTTGGCACGGATAATCGGGTGCAGCTGCTGCAGACAGGCAGGAACATGGGATATGCCCGGGGAATGAATTTTGGTCTGCAAAAGGCTGCTGAGATATCTCCAGATTATTTCCTGATCATAAATAACGACATCAAAATTGCCCCGGAATCGTTGACCGAACTGGTAAAAACCTCCCGCAGATATGATGATAACTGCCTTGTCACCGGGAAGGTGTACAGGTATTTTCAACCTGATGTTTTTGAAAATGTAGGTGGTTACCGGGATGACAGGACTTTGCAGGTAACTCCTCTGGGAAGGGATGTTAAGGATGAGGGACAATTCGAGGAAGAGGCGGAAAGGGAAGCCATTGATGACATGATGATGCTCTTCCCGCGCAAGGTATATGATCTTATCGGTGGTTATTGCCCTTATTTCACCATGAATTACGAGCAGGCAGACCTGGTCATCAGGGCAAGGGAAAAGGGGATCAAACTTATATACTGCCCCCGGGCAAGGTTGTGGCATATAGGCAGCTATGCCACCGGTGGTGTGGGCAACCCGGTGATGATGTTCTGGGATGCTGAGAGCAAGATAATCCTGCATTACCTGCATCAGTGTAAAAGAGACTTCCTTGTTTTCCACCTGGGATATTTCCTGAGTTGCCTGAAAGACCTGTTGCGGAGAATACTGGTAAGAATAAGGGACAGTAATTATCCCATAAAACCCTCCTGGGCTCAGATGATCGGATTTTTTTCCGGAACTTACTGGATATTCAAAAAGATGAGTACTCAATCGGGCTATAATCCATTTCTGAAAAAGAAATAATGAAGATATCACCTTTTATTTTCAACAGGATCTGGTTGCCCTACGCTTACGGGAGGCAGTATCCGCAATCTCCCCTGCATATCCTGCGCTGGCTGTTGAGAACACAGTACTGGAGCAGGGGCAGGATCGGGGAATACCAGTTGGAACAAATAAGGATGCAGTTAAAGGAAGCCAGTGATAAAAGTGATTATTATAAATCTGCCTTATCAGGGGTGGATCTGGGGAACCTTGCCTTAACAACCTTGCAATCGCTGCCGAAACTGAGCAAGGATGTCATTCAGGAACGGTCGGAAGAACTTTTTACTGATAAAAGGGATAAGGGTATCAGACATAAAACCAGTGGCAGTACCGGCATACCAGTTGAGATTTATCTGAGCCGGGATGCGGAAGCATACCGCAGGGCAGGTCACCTGCGGATGCTACACTGGTGGGGTATTAAACCTTCTGACCGCAGTGGCTTGATCTGGGGAAATCTGGAAATTTCCCAGCGGAAAGTAAACCTGCTCAAACGCTGGAAACGTGATCTGCTGAACCGGGAGTATTTCATTGATGTATTTAAGCTGAGAAGCGGGACAGTTGAGCAGTATTTCCAGGAGCTGGTTGATTTTGAACCAGTTTATTTGAGAGGATATACATCGGGGCTGGTACAGTTTGCCGAACTTGTTACTTCCCAGCATCTTGATCCAGCCGAGCTTAAATTGAAGGTTATCTTCGTTACTTCTGAGATCCTCAGCGAAAAAGACCGCCGCTTCATATCTGAGATTTTTGGCTGCCCGGTTGCTAACGAATATGGAGCTGCTGATGGCGGCTTATTTGCTTACGAATGCCCGGAAGGGGGAATGCACATCTTTGAAGAAGCAGTGTATATATTTACCGGTGAGAAGGGAGAAGCCTGCGTAAATGAATATCATAACCTGTTGATGCCCCTGATCAATTATGAGATCGGAGATAGAATCGAAAT
>JAFGRJ010000019.1 GCA_016935235.1 Candidatus Cloacimonadota bacterium | reverse complement strand
TAATTCTTTCGGAAAGAAATAAACGGAAAAGAAGCAGTAGAGATATTGCCGATGATCTAAGGAAAATTCTGCAGAACATCCCTGGAGTGAGGATTACCACTCGAGCTGCCGGCGGACTTTTTATTATGAGAATGGGGGCATCGTCTGATGATAACATCAATGTAGAAGTCCGGGGACACGATTTGAGAATCGCCAATGAGCTGGCAGTAAAAGTTGAAGAGATAATGAAAATCATCCCCGGGATTACCGATACCAGAATAAGCCGGGAGGAAGGAAATCCGGAACAGGTAATCCGGGTAGACAGGAAGAAGGCTGCCGATCTCGGCCTTTCCATTAATTCCATAGGCGAAACATTGCAGACAGCCATAAGCGGATCTTATGTTTCCTACTTCCGGGAAGGTGGTAAACAGTACAGAATGCTGATCCGCCTTCAGGAAGAGGACAGAACAAGTCTAGATGATATTCTGGATATCACTGTAATAAATAACCGCAATGAACCTGTGGTTTTGAGAAATGTGGTCTATACCATTGCCCAGGAAGGTCCTGTCAGACTGGAAAGGAAAGATCAGGAAAGAGTGATATATATCTCAGCTAATTTCACGGACCGCGATATGGGTGCAGTAATTTCAGATATTCGAGCAAAACTGAGAGCAGTACCCGTTCCGAAAGATTTTTCCATCCTTTTCGGGGGAGATTATGAAGAACAGCAAAAATCCTTTCGAGAGCTGCTGTTCGGTTTCATTCTTGCCATTATCCTTGTCTATCTTGTCATGACAGGTCAATTTGAGTCCTTCATTGATCCCTTCGTAATCCTGTTCTCCATCCCGATGGCAGTTGTTGGTATTGTGATCACAATGATCCTGACAGGGACAGTTTTCAGCATTCAGGCTTTGATCGGATGCATCATGCTGGCTGGTATCGTGGTAAATAATGCCATCCTTCTGGTTGATTATACCAATCAGTTAAGAAGAAAGAAAGGACTGAATCTGGTCGAAGCTGTAACCCTCTCTGGCTCGCGGCGTTTAAGACCGATTCTCATGACCACTTTCACCACTGTACTAGGATTACTCCCGCTTTCCTTTGGAATCGGGGAAGGAGGTGAAGCGCAGGCTCCCCTGGCAAGAGTGGTTATCGGGGGTTTATTGAGTTCTACCTTCATAACTCTGATCCTGATACCGGTAATTTACAGTCTGGTCGAACAGAAAATCAAGAAGTAAGCAAATCAGTCAACCCTACCGCTATTTATCCAGATTTCACTGTTGATATGTTTCAACTTTGATTCATTCCTGTGCTATTGAAAAAGAGAAAACTGCAGATCACCTCTATCATGCTGTTTCAGAAAAACATCCGGGGACACACGGGATTTTGTTCTGCAGAAATCCAGGCTACAAGAATATCATGCAACAGAGTGAGTTATCCATACCTGGGAAAAATGAAATCTCATTGAATGCCGTAGCATCAGCAAACTTAAACTCCGGAAGCAAGATGGTACAATTGAATATACCATTACTTAAGGCACTTTGAAAAAATATCAAGTTTCATAACAAAATTACTTGTCTTAATAATCCACTCCCTGAATTTGTCTTCAACTTTTTATGGAAAAAGAGGACTGATGAAAGTGATTTATAATCCGGTCTTTCTGGAACATGATACCGGTATGCATCCCGAGAACAGCAAGCGTTTATCATCCCTGGGGAATTTGCCGGTTACACCACTGGAAAATGGTGAGGAATTTCTGGAACTTTTTCATAATCCCCTTTATATATCTTTTATCAAAGAATCCTGCCAGTATGGTGGACACATCGACAATGATACGATAGTATCCCCGGGAAGCTATAAAGCTGCCATCCGGGCTGTTGCTGCCACCATCATGGCTTCGGAAAACGGCGATTTCGCCCTTACCAGACCGCCGGGGCATCATGCCCATGTGGAAAGGTCCAGTGGATTTTGTCTTTTCAATAATGTAGCAATAGCCGCCCAGTATCAGGCAAATCAGGGCAAAAAAGTACTGATCTTCGATTTTGACGGTCATCTGGGAGACGGTACTGTGAAATTCTTCTACGAATCAAATCAGGTGATGTACTGGTCAATTCATCAATATCCAGCCTTTCCCGGGGGTGGTGACGCTGACGAGATTGGACAGGGTAAGGGCAAAGGTTATACGATGAATATCCCCTTACCCCCAGGAAGTGGTGATGAGATTTTCATGGATGCCTTCACTTCCTTCCTCCCGGTGGCAAAGGAGTTCAATCCGGATATTGTTGCCATCTCTGCCGGATTCGATTCTCATCAATACGATCTGCTCCTTGACCTGCGGCTTACGGTTAACTCCTTCTATAAAATAGGCAGAGCCCTTGCAGAAAATTTCACTCATATATTCGCCACTCTGGAAGGCGGCTATAACATAGAATTTTTCCCGAAATGCTTATATAATTTCCTGGATGGGATTAATAAGAATGAAATGAGATACTCGGAACGGGAAACCGATTCCATGATCCAGACATTTTATGAATATGAAGGGCGCAAAGCCATAGTGAGTAAGGAACTCTCCCGATACTGGAAATCAATTTAGGAGAAAAGGAAAGATAATGATAACGAAAAAACTGACAAAACTCTTCAATCCGGAAGTTATTGCCATAATCGGTGCATCAGCCAAGGAAGGCAGTGTCGGTCACTCTCTGATGAAAAATATCATCGGTTCGGGATTTGACGGAATTGTCTACCCCATTAATCCGAAAAGGACAAATGTCCTGGGCGTAAAAGCCTATGCCAGACTGGAAGATGTCCCTGATAAAATCGATCTGGCGATAATTGCCACACCGGCCCATACTGTCCCTGCCATTGTGGAAGATTGTGGTATTGTTGGTGTATCAGGTGTGCTTCTGATCTCAGCTGGTTTTGCTGAAATCGGTGAAGAAGGGAAGAAACTGACAAGGCAGATCATGGCAAGTTTACGAAAATATGGCATGAGGTTGATCGGACCCAATTGTCTTGGATTTATAAAGCCTGCAATTAAATTAAATGCAAGTTTTGCCAACAAAATGGCCCTTCCCGGCAAGATTGCTTTCATTTCACAGAGTGGTGCCCTCTGCACCGCAATCCTGGACTGGTCAATTGAGCAGAATGTGGGATTCAGTCATTTTGTTTCCATTGGTTCCATGATCGATGTCAGTTTTCACGATCTGATCGATTATTTCGGCAGCGATCCTCAAACCTCGAGTATTGTGATTTACATGGAATCTCTGACGGATGCCCGTAGTTTCCTCAGTGCTGCCAGAGCCTTTGCCAGGAATAAACCCATTATTGTACTCAAGGTGGGAAAAAGCCCGGAAGGCGCTCAGGCTGCTATGTCCCACACCGGTAGTTTGGCGGGAAATGATCTGGTTTTTGATGCAGCGTTCAAAAGAGCAGGCGTTATCAGAGTGGATACAGTTAAGGAACTTTTCAATATCGCCCAGTCATTATCCATGCAGGAAAGGCCAGCCGGCAACAAACTGGCTATTATCACCAATGCCGGTGGTCCCGGAGTAATCGCCACCGATACGCTCATTGCCAAAGGGGGATTGCTAGCTACACTGTCAGAAGAGACTATTACGGAACTCAACCGTCATCTTCCTCCTTACTGGAGCAAGAACAATCCCATCGATGTTCTGGGGGATGCCCGGGCGGAACAGTATCAGAAAGCCGTAGAATTATGCGTGAAAGATAAAAATATAGACGGGATTCTCATCATCCTCACTCCCCAGGCAATGACCAAACCTACTGAAATTGCCAAAAAAGTAGCTGAAATCTCCCGTGGTTGCAGGAAGACCGTTCTTGCTTCCTGGATGGGTGCAGAAGATATTGCCGCCGGGAAAAAGGTCCTCGAGAGTAATAATATTCCTGTTTATGAAACTCCGGAAAGTGCAGTAAAATGTTTTATCCACATGTATGATTATTCCCGTAATCTGGAAATCCTCCATGAAACGCCTTCTCAGATTCCGCATGAGTTCATCCCCGATAAGGTCGCGACCCAAAAACTGATCAAGGATGTTCTGGCCGATAACAGAACAGTAATGACTGAATTCGAAGCAAAGCAGCTTCTGAAAAATTACCGGATTCCCGTAATCAAGAATGGGCTGGCTAAGACCGAAGAAGAAGCGGTACGTCTTGCAGATAACATCGGTTATCCTCTGGTGATGAAGATAGCCTCTCCTGACATCATTCATAAAACCGATGTTGGTGGTGTTATCCTGAACATTCCCAACCGGGAAGACGCTCGTAAAGCTTTTATCAGGATTCTAGCCTCCTCCCGGGAGAAAGTTCCCGATGCGGATATCAGAGGTGTGCTGGTGGAACAGATGCTGAAAAGAAAATACGAGCTCATCATCGGTTGTAAAAGAGATCCTATTTTCGGACCCACTATCGTCTTTGGTATGGGCGGTGTTGCTGTAGAAGTTTTCAAGGATACTACTGTCGGTCTTCCACCTCTGAATATGGCCCTGGCCATGAGAATGATCGAGGACACCAAGATATACAGATTGATCAAAGGCTACAGAGGTATGCCCGGTGTTGATATATCCTCCGTCCAGTTCCTGCTCTACAAATTTGCTTATCTGCTGATGGATTTCCCCCAGATTCTCGATATCGATATCAATCCTTTTGGTGTTGACGAACGAGGGGGCGTTGTTCTTGATGCCAAGGTTCTGCTTGATGACAAAGTGAAGGTCGATATTGAACACCCTAACAAACACCTGGTGATATCCCCCTATCCCTCCGAATATATCAGCGATTTTACCCTTGCCAACGGGAAAAAAGTCGTGCTGCGACCAATCAAGCCCGAAGATGAACTCATGGAAAAAGAGATGTTCTCCAAATTCTCTGAACGCACTCAGAAATTCCGTTTCTTTCAACTGATCAAGAATATATCACATGAACAACTGGTCAGGTACACTCAGATAGATTACGATAGGGAAATAGCCATTATCGCGGAGGTCACCGAAAACAATCACAAGATGATGGCTGGGGTGGTACGCCTTATTGCCGATCAATACAATGAGACTGCCGAGTTCGCTATTGTGATCGCAGATCCCTGGCATAATCTGGGACTGGGCAACAAATTTACTGATTATATCTGTAAAATAGCAAAATCACGAGGTATTCAGAAGATCTATGCAAACATCCTGGCCGAGAATCATATCATGCTGCATATGTTCAGAAAACGCGGATTTGAGATGACCAAAATCGATGAAGGTTATTACGCTGAACTGGTAATTAATAAACCTCCCGAAACAAAAATGGCAAACGAAGGATAATACGGCATTATACCCCATTCTTAAAATGCCGACCAGTGCGCTGAATACCGGAAAGGATTCTGGCTGATCCCAGATAATCCTTACCAGACCTGCAAAGTTGATTTCTGAAAACAGCAGGAAATATACTTCGATAATAAGATGGGATTACCATCATGCACCGGGAATACTCAAAACAACTGATCGCAGTTTTTGCGGAAATTTAAATTATTTGTTGCTTAAAAACCTTCATGTTTTTTTTT
>JAFGRJ010000118.1 GCA_016935235.1 Candidatus Cloacimonadota bacterium | reverse complement strand
TTCTCCGTGACCAGGTTGGTAATATTGTCACCAATCTGGCAATTCCGGAAAAGTCTAATCATGAAATCCCTGCCCGTTGTTAAAATATATCCTTGCCCCGGTTGCATCACGATGATAATGACCAAATTCACTGAGCTGCTCAATCTGGAGACGGGAAAGAACCGGTCCCTCCACACATAGCCTTATACCAAGGGGATCCATAGTACAACTGCCGCATATCCCGATGGCACATTTCATATATCTTTCCATTAGAAATTGATATTCTGTGTCCTTGACAATTTCCTGCAGCGCTTTCAGCATAGGTTCAGGTCCTGCAGCATAAATAAAGTCGAATTTTATCGTGTTCATTAATTCCCGGGCCAGATCCACAGCAGTGCCCTTCCGGTCCAGACAACCGGATTGCGTTATATTGTGATAATTCACCTCCAGTGCGCGGAATTTTTCACAGAATATGAGATCATCTCCGGAACGGGCACCATTCACCACAATGACCTCACTTCCTGCTTCCAGCAGTTTTCTGGTCAGAAAGTAAAGCGGCGGTGTACCGTAGCCCCCGCCCACCAGAAGAACCCGATGAGGACAGATAAAAAAAGAGGAACCATACGGTCCTCTTAGAGCAAGATATTCTCCGGCTTTTTTCTGAAACAGGCGGCTGGTGAATTGCCCCACTCTTTTCACTGTTATGGCAAATTCAGCAGTCGTGCTGTCAGCAAGAGAAAAAGGTTTCTCACCACCTTCATAATCTGTAACCATCACGAACTGACCCGGTTTTGCCTCAAGCTGATGACTGAAAAAATAGGTGTTAACATCCCTGCATTCTCTTACTATCCTGTTTATCGGCAAAATTAACCGCTTACTCTTCATTATCCTGTACCATTCGGTCAAGATGATCTTTAAGCTTGGGGATTTCTGCAAGATTACGATAATTCCTTTCTTTCATGAAAACTGCAATTTCCCTGTTGATTGCGGAGAAAACTTCTATACCCCGGATATATACTGCAGTCCCCACTCCAACCAAACTGGCTCCAGCCATCAGCATTTCGATAGCATCCTCACCACACTGCACCCCCCCTGTTCCGATCACAGGTATACGGACTTCGCAGCAGACCTGATAAATCAGTCTCAGAGCAACAGGTTTGAGACAGGGTCCTGATAAGCCGCCAAATTTATTATAAAGAACAGGACGAACCATCCTGATATCGATCAGCATACCCGGACCAAGCGTATTGATAAGACACAGGGCATCTGCGCCAGCATCTTCTGCGGCTCTGGCAATGGGCAAGATGTCCGGTGTATTTGGTGACAACTTCGCAATCACCGGCATTTGTGCAATAGATTTCACTGCCCGAACAATCGAACTTACCTGACCTGGCGAAGCTGCCAGGGGAATGCCAAATTCATCATAAACATTAGGACAGGAAAGGTTTAACTCCAGAAAATCCGCAGGGGAATTATTAACGTGTTCTGTCAGGGTGATAAAGTCCTGACTGCTAGTAGCGAAAACACTTACTATTACAGGTGTTTCACAGTTTTTCCGGAATTGCTCGACCTCACGTAACCCTTCTTTAATTCCAGGATTGCACAAGCCCATACAATTAAGTATACCGCCTTCGCATTCAGCTACTACAGGACCTTTATGACCGGTACGCGCTTCCAGGGTGAAGGACTTGCTGGTTACCATGCCAGCCCCATTTCGGGCAGCGATAGCCATACCGGAATAGGACATGTCCATTATTCCAGCAGGCAAGACCAGTGGAGATTTGACCTCGATCCCCAAAAAATCAGTTCTCAGCAATTGATTCATCTCTTTGTTTTCTTATTCTTATCGAGGTCCGATGATTAGATAAAAATAAAGCAAACCAGACCTCTGATTTGCTCTACCAAAAAATAAGCACCTTACAAACGGTCAAACTATTTCCTGTTTTTTTATTCCGGGAAGGATTAACAAGGTATGATAATATTCCGTAAGAAGGCAATATGATTATTTCTACTGCATTAAAAGATATATGCGCTTCTCAAGATAAAGGATTCATTAATCCCATCAGATTTTCAGCCTGCAGAAATGGAATCACTTTCCGGCTTCCGCCAGTAATATGTCAGTCTTATCGTTCTTTTCCCAGGTGAATTCATCCAGTTCTCTGCCAAAGTGTCCATAAGCTGCTGTTCTTTTATAAATTGGACGCAGCAAATTCAAATACTTGATTATTCCAGCCGGAGTGAGTGGAAAAATTTTCTGAACGATCTGCCGGAGATGGTTATCGGGAATTATTCCAGTACCTGCTGTGCAAACCATTACCGAAACCGGATGGGCAATACCGATGGCATATGCCAGTTGTATTTCGCATTCCTTGGCCAGCTTGGCAGCGACTATATTTTTGGCGATATATCTGGCCATGTAGGACGCACTTCTGTCAACTTTACTGGGATCCTTTCCGGAGAAAGCCCCTCCCCCATGGCTGCCCTTGCCTCCATAAGTATCAACGATTATTTTCCTGCCAGTAAGACCTGTATCACCATGAGGACCACCAATAACGAACCTTCCGGTTGGATTGACAAAGTACTTGGTCTTATCATCAATAAGATACTCAGGAATAGTTTTCCGGATAACCTGCGTGATTATATCCTCTCTTATTTTTTCCTGAGTTATCTCAGGATTATGCTGGGCTGATATAACTACTGCTTCTATTCTGACGGGCATGTTATTATGGTATTCCACTGTCACCTGGGTTTTGCCATCGGGTCGAAGATAGGGCAGAATGTCTTCCTTGCGCACCCGGGCTAATCTCTGAGCCAGCTTATGGGCAAAGGAAATTGGCATTGGCATCAACTCGGGAGTTTCGTCACAGGCATAACCGAACATCATGCCCTGATCACCTGCCCCCTGCGGATGCCCCTTCTTTTTATCCACTCCCAGCGCAATATCAGTGGACTGGGTGTCAATAGATGTTATTACTGCCCCGGTATGATAGTCTATGCCAAAATCAGCATTGGTATAGCCGATCTCCTGTAAGGTGTCCCTGGCAATCTGGGGTATATCGACATAACAGCTGGTTGTTATTTCCCCACCCACCAGCACCAGACCGGTGGTCAGAAAAGTCTCACAAGCAACCCGGGCATCTCTGTCTTCCTTAATGATGGCGTCCAGAACAGCATCGGAGATCTGATCGGCAATCTTATCCGGATGTCCTTCTGTGACAGATTCTGAAGTAAATAGATATTTCCCGTCTGGCATATGTGTTTCCTTCTTATTTTTTTTCAATGCTTTTTTTAAGTTCCCTGATAAATCTGATTTCACCCGGATCTATGTTCTGCAACAGGGCTAAATAATAACTCACCATATCTCCCAGGTAGATGAGAGAGAATATCTTTTCAATCAGTTTATCTCCTTCTGTAAAAAAATCAAGACTTTCTATGCCCCAGTCTGCTATCAGGTTCCGGAATGCATGAATTCTTTTGCTATATTCTTCCTGTTGCTCCAAACGTCTTAAAAAAATGGGAATAAAACTGGAGACATATTTATCTGATTCCCAGCCCTCGATCTCGTTGTGATTCATCTCGGGCACGAAATGACAGAAAGCCGGGTATTTGGCATTCTCATTGATCTGGCTTTTCCACCGGTAAGCTAGAGGAAGAAGCTGGGGATCCTCAGCATAGATGATCGGAATCTTACCGAAAATTTCCAGGGCCGTACTTTTCGCCAGATTTCTGGCAGCAGGTACACTGTTGGCTATAGCACTAGCTTTTTTCACCAGATTCGCTACGATGCGGGGAATGGTCGCAGAGTGATCGGGAATGACCGCAAATATTTCCAGTAACCTCATCAGGGAGAAAAAGAGATATCCAATCGCTGCCCGGGGTGGATAACCAGAAGGTATCCTGACCCAGTTATAACGTTTTTTCACTAGCTCAGCTAATTTACCACCAGATGTTACGGCTGCAATATGCTCAGTTCGGGCAATAGCCTGCTGCAAGCATTCAAGAGCTTCTGCAGTATTACCGGAGTAGCTCAATATTATTACCAGGGTATCCTGGTTGAGGAAAGGTATTTTGTAATCCTTCACAGAGCTGAAAGGCATTTTGGTTCCGAAAGCTGATACAGCAATATCGCCGGCAACAGCGGAGCCACCCATTCCACACGTTACCACTCTTTTCACCGTGCCCGGTCCTTTTACCCCGGAAAATTGTCCCCGGATAATCTCTGGTTTCTGATAGGCGTTTAAGATCTGTTCCGGTAGATTGATCATCTTGTGGTAAAGGTTGTCTTTATCAATAGTGGCTTGTTTCTGCAGATCATCCAGTATATCCAAAATCAGCACTCCTTTGCTGTAATTCTGGTATATACGTCTATATAGGTCTTGTAATGCAGAATATCCTCTGCCATTTTTCTGACATCCTGATACTTGCATTTACGTATTTCATTCTTGACCATGAGCAACCTGCCCGGGCTGACACTGAATTCATCAATTCCCAGACCCACCAGCAATGGTATATATTTCTTTTCTGAAGCCATTTCACCACATATAGCAACTTTTATACCATGCTGATGGCAGTTCTCCGCAGTCATTTTAATCAGACGTAGAACGGAAGGATGATGAGGAATGTAATATTGTTCAACAGTGTCATTATCCCTATCCACTGCCAGAGTATACTGCACGAGATCGTTGGTGCCGATACTGAGAAAATTACATTCTTCCGCGATAGAATCGGAAGTGATGGCAGCAGAGGGAATTTCTATCATGGCTCCGATTGCTATATCGGGCTCAAATTCATATCCTTCCTCCAGTAGTTCCCCTCTTGACTGCTGTACAATATTTTTAATATTTATGATTTCTCCTACCGTAGAGATCATCGGGAACATTATCCTGATATTGCCTTTTCTATTGGCTCTGAGTATCGCCCTGATCTGGGTTTTAAAAACGGGTATATGTTTAAGTGATATACGGATGCCTCGAGTACCAAGATTGGGGTTGAGCTCATGCTCGATATTCAGAATCTGCGACAGCTTGTCACCACCTACATCAATGGTACGAATAACAACTGGATGTGGATAAAGTTTTTCGGCAATATGGAGATAGATCTCATACTGTTCATCTTCATCAGGTAAACCCTTGTGACCCATGAAGAGAAACTCGGTCCGGAACAATCCAATTCCCTTGCTTCTAATTTTCAATACCTGGTCCAGTTCAGCCGGGATTTCAATATTACTCATCAGGTTTATTGTCCGTCCGTCCTGAGTGATGCAGTCCTCATCAACCAATTGTGCCAGTTTGATCCTTTCCTGTTTTTCATATTCCCACAAGGGGCGGAATCTATGCATGGTGGATTCATCGGGTTTGATGATCAGAACCCCCTCGTTGGCATCAACGATTACATCATCACCATTTTTGATATTATCAGTCAAACCGGTAATGCTGACCAGTGTGGGTAAGTTCATGGACCTGGCAATAATGGAACTATGCGAGTTTTTGCTGCCTTTCTCGGTGCATAGAGCTTTGATCTTCTTCTGAAACACCCTTGTCACTTCCGAGGGCGTGATATTTTCTGTAACGAGGATCACGTCATCCTGCAATTCCGCAAATTTATCATTTTTCTTATCAAGAATCTTACTGAGCAAACGGTATGCCACATCTTCAAAATCAGAAGAGCGCTGCGAGAAGTATTCATTTTCAATATTATTGAAAATCTCGATAATACTGGAGAAATGATTTTTGATAGCCATTTCCAGACTCAATAAATCTTCGGCTACCATTTTATTGATATTCTTATGAAATTCCGGGTCCCGCAAAATCATTTTATGTGTATTCAGGATATTGCGATTGTCAATGTTTTCTGAAAGACTGATCAGCTGATCTATTTCGTTAATGGCAGCCTGGAGGCATTTCTCAAATTTCTGCAGCTCTGTTTCTATCTGTTCCTGGCGAATGTTTTTCCGCCTAATCTTGAGCTTGGGACGAGCGATTATCTGGACTTTACCTATGGTAATGCCACTGGATACCGGTACACCTTTCAGTGTTTTCATCATTCCTCATCAAATTTGGCAGCGAATAATCCAGCGATCTCGTCGATCAGATATTCTTCATCTACGCCATCGGCAATAAGCTCCAGGGATGAACCATATTCTGCTGCCAGTGTCATCACTCCCATAATGCTCTTGCCGTTGATTTCCATATTATCCTTTCTGATCTTGAACTCAGACCGATATTTGGAAGCAGCTTTTACTATCATTGTGGCTGGCCGAGCATGCATGCCAAGTTTATTAACAATTACTATCGTTTTCCTGATCATTCATTTCCTGCAATATCTTACTTACTCCTTATCATCAATCAGCGCACCCCTGATCTTGGCCTTTTTCTGGATATCTTCCTGCAATCTCATGGTATAGGTTTTGGCTGCGTCGTAACCGTAAATCTTGAGAATATGGTTCATGGCTACAACCTCAACAATAACAGAGACATTCTTGCCGGGAGAAACCGGCAGGTAGATGATCGGGATCTGCACATCAAGAATATCAACATAGTTATCACTGAGCCCTATACGTTCATAGTCCATGTTATCCTGCCAGGGCATCAGTTCTATCTGGACATCGATCCTTTTCTGGATTCTGACCGCCTGGATCCCGAACATTTTTTCCACATCGACCAGACCAACCCCCCGTATCTCCATGAAATGTCCGTAATCGTTGGTCGATGTCCCGATCAGAACATCATCACGATAAGTGATCTTCACTACATCATCGGTGATCAGGCGGTGACTTCTCTCCACCAAATCAAGGGCACATTCGCTTTTTCCGATCCCACTTGTTCCTGTCAATAAAATACCTACTCCAAAAACATCGACCAGGGTTCCATGAATTGTCTTGGAAGGTGCAAAATAATCTTCCAGGTATTTACGCAGGGCATGATAAAGCTTATCCGTGGACATTTTGGATATGAGGATCGCGATGTTCATCTCATTAGCCAGATATTCCATCTGCTCCGGTACTGAAAGCCCTTTGGCCACGATGAAACAGGGAATGCTGAATACCAGCAGTTCCTTCATCCTGTCATACAATTCTTCTTCCTTCATGGATTGCAGAAAACTGACTTCGGTTTCACCAAGTATCTGGATACGGTCGGCAGAAAAACGTTCGAAATAACCAGCTAAAGCTAATCCCGGTCTATTGAGATATTCACTGCTGATACTGTTCTCCAGAGTATGAGTTTTGGTGACCAGTGAAAGCAGGAAATCCTCTTTCTTGGTATTGAAAAATTCTTTGACAGTTATCTTCTTCATATCAACTCCAAGGCTTGTAGACGCAGATCATACTTAGACCAGGCATCAGGGTTCGATCAGCTTGTAATGATCTTCATTCATTTTCACCAGGACATTTATCCTGTCTGTTTCAATATTCTTGAAGATATAATAAGGATCCTCAACATTTTCAAACTGGTCTATCGCTTCCTGAACAGTCATGACTTCTGCCAGAATCCTTTTCGTTTTGATTATTTTCCTCTTCTGTCCCCGCTCAATAAGATTGGCATAGACGAAGTGGGAATTTTCCTTAAGACTCTTCTTCTTCTGATGATCAGACCATCTACCTTTGAGTTTCTTGACCTGTGCCTCCATTCTGTCCACCGCGCTGTCGATAGCCAGATACATGTCATTGGCTTCAGCGATGCTTTTCAGATTGTTCTTGGGAATATGGAGCATCATTTCCGCATTATTTTGACCATTGTCCAGTGAAAGAATAAAATGAACATTGATGATATGATCGAAATACTTCTTCAGTTTTTCACTGGCATGCTCCACGTGGTCACGGATGGCTTTAGTCAGTTCAAAGTGACGAGCGGTAATGGTAATTTGCATAATCATCCCCTTTTTTTGATTAGTTTTCTGACTCTCTCGGCCCGGTAGGAACTCCGCACCAGAGGAGCAGACTCTACCAGGCTGAATCCCAGTTTCAGGGCTTCCCCCTTATACAAGGAAAAGACTGCCGGTTTAATATATTCCTGCACCGGATAATGATTACGGCTGGGTGACATATACTGGCCTATGGTAAGGATATCAACAGCAGAATCCCTCAAATCTTTCATTAAAGACATAATCTCATCTTCTGTCTCACCCAGACCAACCATAAAACCACTTTTTGTTATTAAATCGCGATTCAATTCACTGGCAAATCGTAAAACCTGCAAAGACCTTTCATAACTGGCACCAGGCCTTACCCGGGGATAAAGCCGCGACACTGTTTCAATATTGTGATTGAAGACGTCGGGTCGTGCATCTATGATCTCCGCCACTAGTTCTTTAACACCCTGGAGATCTGATACCAGCACCTCGACCGTGGTATCAGGAGGACAAAGCCGATGAATTGCACTGATAACCGCCACGAAATGGCGAGCTCCTCCGTCAGCCAGGTCATCTCTGGTGACAGTGGTAACCACCACATGTTTCAATTTCAGTTTATTTACTAGTTCTGCTATTCTCCGCGGTTCATCCAGATCGGGTGATAAAGGAGGTAATTCCTTTTCTACAGCGCAGAAAGAACATCTGCGCGTGCAGCGCTCTCCCAGGATCATGAAAGTTGCGGTTCCCCTTTCGAAACATTCGCCCCTGTTAGGACAACGGGCACTTTCACATACAGTGTGCAGGTTATATTCCCTGAGATAATGACTGATCTCACTTGCTTTTCTGGCACCGAGTTTACTGGATTTAAGCCAGGCAGGCTTTCTTAATACATTCATATTTATTTTGACTCAGATCTTGTGTATTGCCAGACCTTCGCTGTCTTCACAGGCTTCCATTATCGCTTCAGAAAGGGTGGGATGGGCAAAGACTATTTTCTTCACATCCGTAAGCCCCGCTTTCATACCCAGTAATATGGCACCCTGGGCTATCAGTTCCGTGGCTTGAGGGCCTATGATATGCAGACCTACTATTGCCCCATCCACAGTTGAGATAATCTTCACAAAACCAAAGGTCTGTCTGATTGCTATCGCTTTGCCACAGGCAGAGAACAGGAATCTGCCCATTCTGATCTCGCCGAATTTCATCCTGGCCTGTTCTTCAGTGAGGCCCACCGAACCAATTTCAGGGGTAGTATAGGTACAGCGAGGTATATCAGTGTATTCAAGATCCCACCCGATCCCACTGTCACCGCGCAGCTGAGACCGGATAATGTCAGCAACAATCATTCCCTGTTTGCTTGCCGTATGGGCCAGCATGAGTTTCCCGGTTACATCACCGATGGCAAATACATTGGAAAGATTGGTACGCATCTCATTATTTACCCTGATAAACCCTTTTTCCTCAGCGGGACCGCCATCGGTAAAGCTTATACTCATCACAGGGTTACGACCCACACTTAACAGTACTTTACTGGTATTTATGATCTGACCCGAAGACAGATGCAATCTTACCTTACCCTTTTCCATCTCAATATTGTTGACTGCATTATGCAGATGTACCCTGATGCCTTTTTTTCTCAAAGCCGCCAGCAGGCGTCGTGATATTTCTCTATCCTCACTGCTGACCAGGTCTGGCAGAAACTCCACGATTTCCACTGCCACGCCCAGATCGGTCAACAGAGAAGCAAATTCACATCCTATGACTCCTCCTCCTATCACAGTGAGGGA
>JAFGRJ010000117.1 GCA_016935235.1 Candidatus Cloacimonadota bacterium | reverse complement strand
CACCAACATCACTGCCGTGCTCTCCACCAGCGACCCCTTCATCACCCTGAATAACAACACTGCCACTTACGACGATATCGCCGGCGGCGGCTCCGGCACCAATGTCAACGCCTTCAATATGGATATCGCTCCCAATTGCCCCGATGGACACATTGTCTCCTTCCAGCTTAATATACAGAGCGACCAGGATGAATGGCAACTTTTCTGCAATATTCAGACCTATGCTCCATCAATTATATTTGATTACTTTCTGATAAATGATGGTAATAACAATATCATTGACCCCGGTGAGACCAGTGACATGCTGATAAATTTCTTCAATCAGGGGGGAGCTGCTGCCTATAATGCCTATATCCTGCTTTTTTCGGCTGATCCCTATCTAATCATAAACGATGCGGAATTCAATTTTGGCACCTTCTCCCAGCAGACCAGCGAGACAGGATTCTTCAATATCAGTGTAGATGAATCTGCCCCGGTAGGACACAGTATAACCATCAACTGGTTGATCAACGCTGACTTCACTTATCAGGCAGAAGACAGTTTTGAGATTGTGGTATCCCAGGTTCCTGTTCTTGTAGAAGAATATTTCACCACTTTTCCCCCTCCCGGCTGGACCATACAGGGTAATCAGAACTGGGTGCAGGGTAACGGCAACCATGCCGGAGGTAATGCTCCCGAAGCTCAGTTCAACTGGTCCCCCTCCAGTGTGGGAGATTTCCGACTTATCACCATGCCCATCAATACCACCGGTTCATCCGAACTCAGCCTGCAATTTAAACACATGATCGATCATTTCAGTGGAGATTATACCCTCTATGTGCAGACTTCCAGCGATGGCTCTGGCTGGAACAATGTTATCAGCTTTCCTCCTGAGGATATGCCGGCAACGGACGAAGACCTTACCGTGGAAACACCTGACATTGGCTCAGCAACTCTACGCATAGCCTTTACCTACAGTGGTGATAGTTATAACATCGACCACTGGTATATCGATAACGTGATCATCGAAAGTATCAGTGCCGAGCCAGTAGGCTATATATCCGGTATTGTGAGTCTTAACGGTGGCAATGGGGAACTGGAAGATGTCATTATCCAGGCAGGTGAACAGGTAACCTCTCCCAATAATGAAGGGGAATATATAATTGCTTTGCCTGCCGGTTTATATACACTTACAGCTACGCTGCCAGGATACAGCACTGCAGTTTTTGAGGGAGTACAGGTTTTTGTCATGCAGACCACACAGCAGGATTTAACCCTGGATTATCTTTCACCTCCCCAGAACCTGACAGCTCAGGTTCAGGAAAATAATGTTCTGCTGTCATGGGATAATCCCGTATGTAGCAGTTATGACAAAACAGCTGGCAGCAGCAGGGAAAAAACCAGCCTGAAGATTAACCAGACAACATCCAGAACATCCTCTGATACCAGATCCAGCAGAGAACTCACTGCTTATCGCCTGTATCGCAATGATGAACTGATCTTCGAGAATCATCCCCCCCTGGTAAACAACTATTACGATGAAAATCTGCCTAACGGTTTTTACCTGTATTATGTAACCGCTGTTTATGAGAACGATGAATCATCTCCTTCCAATACCGTGGAAGTGGAAGTCGATTTTACCAGCAATGAAAATGGCGATCTACCGGCAATTACCATCCTTGGTAATAATTATCCCAATCCTTTCAATCCAGAAACGATGATATCCTTTCAGATGGCATATCCCGGTAGGATCAGGATAGATGTTTTCAATCTGCGCGGACAGCTGATCAGAAACCTGCTCGATGAAATTCGATTGGCGGGAAAATACCAGATCACCTGGAATGGCAGGGATGAACAGGACCGACACGTTCCCAGCGGAATATACCTGTACAGGATGGTTACCAACCATTATCAAGCCACCCGGAAAATGTTGCTGCTGCAATAGAACGGGAACTCACTTTTACCTTGGGTCAGAATTCTACTCCCCGCTGTTCTGCCGGGAAAATATAAAACCCCAGATACGAAAAATATCATTGACCGGGAAGATCTCTCTGCGAATATCAGATCATGAATACTGACGCAGGCAAGATCAATACAGGCTACAATAAGAATTTCGGTAAATGGTTCCTTACCGAGGTTATTCATGCCATTCAGAAATACCGTCTTATCAGCAACGGTGAAAAGGTGTGCGTTGCTTTATCCGGAGGTAAGGATAGCATCACCCTGCTTTATATCCTGTTCTGTGTACAGAAATACTCCTATTTTGATTTTGCCCTGGAAGCAGCACACATCAGGATGGCAGACTATGATACCGCAATTCTTCGTCATTACTGTAAGCAGTTAGAAATAGCCTATCATGAGAAAGATCTGTTTTTTGAAAACAACCGCAGCACTACTAATAACTGCTACTTATGTTCCCGCCTGAGACGAAGTGCCATAGCTGATCTCATCAGGGATACCGGAGCTGCCAAGGTTGCTTACGGACATCATGCCGATGATGCCGCAGAAACTTTCCTGATGAACATGATCCAGCATCGTATCCTGGGCAGCTTTGCTCCCCGCGTCGTCTTCCACCAGAAACCCATGATTCTGATCCGGCCTCTGATCTATCTGGACAACTCGAAAATCAATGCCATCCACAAGTATGCGGGCCTGCCAGTCCTGAATACGGAGTGCCAGAGTCGCAGGTTCAATATCCGTAACCAGTATAGGGAATTCCTCGATCACATCAACCAACATTTCCATATTAGAAATTTCTCTCTGCGTCTGGTTCAAGCCCTGGAAAACATAGACTGGGAAAATCTCTGGGATGATCGTATTAAATCTGATAATAAATAATTTTTGACTTTAAGGGGATATAAAATTTCCTGTTTTAAAAAAAATTGTATACTGGAGCTTAGATTGAGCCGGTTCTTCACCAGGCTGCTGTTGACGGGGTGTCTCGCTATCCTGCTCTTCCACTGTACGCAAAGGGAACCGGCAGAAGAAAAAGATCTGAAGATTTGCTCCTTTAATATACAGTTTCTGGGTCATTTCAAGGATAAGGATGATATAGGATTAGCGCAAGTGCTGAAAATTTATGATGTTGTTGTTATTCAGGAGTTGGTGGCACCGCCCTGTGATGGTTTTTACCCGGATGCCAGCAGTTATAGCGCAGATCAGGAAGCCCGGGATTTTCTGCAAGCCATGACCGAGCGGGGATTTTCTTACCTGCTTTCCGAGGAAGATACCGGTCCCGGGGAAATGATACATAAGATCACCAGTGCCACCGAGTGGTGGATCTGCTTCTATAAGCCCGATAAAGTACTTCCTGCTCCTTCTCTGCCGGCAGGATTCCTGGCTAACGATAGAAGTGCTAACCCTTACTATGAAAGGGTTCCCTACGCCTTTGCCCTGCAGACAACCGACAGCAAGCTTGACTTCGTCCTGATCACCGTACACCTTAAACCAGACAATAACCAATCAGAAAGACGTAAACAGGAATTGACCTCAATAAATGAATGGATCCATCAGCACCATGCCCGGGAAAAAGATTTCATCATTCTGGGGGATATGAATATCTATGATCAGGAAGAGCTTGATTACGTGATACCCCCGGGATTCCAGTCACTGAATCGGAAGTGCCTGGCTACCAATACCAATCCTGCCTCACCACGACCCTATGATCATGTGGTATATAATCCGGACTTTTCAATCGAGGTGGACAGCAGCAGTTTTCAGATAACAGACCTGCGTCGGGAAATGAAATCCTTCTGGACTGAAACCGGTATTGCTTATCCTGGAGAGCCTTATGACCATGATCTATTCCGAAAATATTATTCTGATCATAATCCGGTCTCATTCATTATCAAAGGGGGAACCATAGATGATGATTGAAACAGCTGTTATACTATCAAAAAAGGGGGGTTCACATCGAATTTCAAGTAATTGTTCTGATAGTAATCCATCTTCTCAGGGCAGGATCCCCGGATATTCGCCGCTATTCCGCGTTATAATATCAACTGGTGGAGATAAGAATGGATAAAATTGAACATGCTAAAAATTTGTTCCAGGAAGGTTATTCCTGCTCCCAGAGCGTATTTTCAGTTTTCAGTGTTGAACTGGGTCTTGATGCTGACACTGCCATGAAAATCGCTTCCGGGTTCGGAGGTGGTATGGCAAGAATGGCAAATACCTGCGGAGCGGTAACCGGTGCCATGATGGTATTAGGTCTGAAGTATGGGAGCGGCAAGGATAAGAATGCAGAGATCAAGGAAAATCTGTATTCGCTCATCAGGGAATTCAGCCGGAAGTTTCAATTAAAGAACCATTCACTTCTCTGTCGGGAACTGCTTGGCTATGATATTAGCACTCCGGAAGGGCACCAGATCGTCAAGGAGAGGGGTATTAGTGCCGAGCTCTGTCCTCAACTCGTGGAAGATGCCGTCAGTATACTGCTGGAAATTGTGGCTCAGGAACAATGACCGGAATCATGACGGGTACCTAACATGGCGAAATCAGCAAAATCAACCTGGAATATGATCCTGAAAAGATTGTTTTTCCTTTTCAAGATCCTGATCTCATTTCTGATCCTCTATGCCATTTTCAAACACATCAACATCCCGCGTATGCTGCAATATCTGCGCATGGTCTCCCCCCTGACCCTGACGGGGATATTACTGCTTGCAGTTCTGAAGTGGGTAATCCAGTGTTATAACTGGGGTAAATTTCTGGCTTTGAACCCGCAATACGAAATAAGAACAGGGGAAGTTGTCAGATCCTTCCTGATCGGGGAAGCGCTCCGCTTCCTGGTTCCAGGTGGTTATGCCACCTATGGTAAGATGTTCTATGTCAATAACAGGAAGTCAGCCACCATTATATCGGTCAGCATGGAGAAATTTTTCATTATCTGGACTTCGCTTCTGTTTGCAGCACTGGCAGGTATCTTTTATTTTACCAGCCTGGCCCTGTATATAAGAATAGTTGTCTTCTTCATCATCATGTCCATGCCGGGATGGGTATATCTTATTCCCAGGCTTTTTCCCGGGAAGAGCCTGTACCCCTATTCCCGAAAATACAATGAGCATGCCCTGGTTATCATATCTGCCCAGATAATATTCATGATCATTACCCTGGTGCAGTATTATCTTATCATCACCAGTGTGCAATCATTCCGCTTTCTCGATACTTTTATTTCCGTTCCCCTTATCCTGATAGCGAATATAATACCGATCACCTACTCTGGTCTTGGTTTGCGGGAACACTTTGCCGTTCTCATCTTCACAAGATACAATATGGTTCCGGAAGCAGCAATAGTCTGTTCCATGCTTATCTTCCTGGTTAATAATGTAATTACAGGAATAATGGGAGTGGTTCTGCTGTTAAGAAGCAGGAATCACCGGATCTCTATCGCGAAGACTGCCAGCAGTAATCTTATCAAATAACCTGCTTTGAAAATCCTATAGTAAGGCACCATTTCTGCGCCAAAACCGCGGAAATATTTCTCAATGGCTGGGATCATCGATCCGTCAAAATCAAAATATCTGAGATCGAGAGCCCGGGCTTGCTGTATACTCTGCCAGATAGCAAGAGCGCCGGCACCATGATGCTTCCGGTCTGCATCGTAACCACCGCTTAAATATAAGGCAGTATCAGAATCGAAGAAGCATAAAGCTGCTGCCAGGGGTTCATTATGATGATATACACAATAAGTGAAGGAATTCTCGGCAGTCACGAATTCATAAAGGATACGGCGCAGAAAGGATAAATCCTTCTTGAGCCTGTTGCGCTCCAGAGATTTGGTTACCATCAGTTCCACGATCTTCATGTCGGTTATTTTCCGAAGGATCAATCCATCTGCCTGAGCTTTGCGGATGCTGCCCCGATGAGAAGTTGAGATATCAGCATGGATCTGCTGGATCGATCGTTTTAAGTCTATGCGGTAAGTGTACCTGACCTTGACATCAAATCCCCTGCGACTGGCAGGCAGGGTATCCCTGATATCCCTATGGAAGGAAATCAAGACGAGAGCCAGTTTCAGTTTTTCGATCTCCATCATAACAAGTTTCATAACGTCTCTGACCATCTTGTTCCTGGTGAACATGGTCTTTTTGTTAGCAATGAAGAAAGGTCCACAGGAACTGGTAAACGGCGGATTCAAACCGAACCTCAGCCCCAGGAACTTCCTGATATAGATATGGAAACCACCGATCATCCTGTCGTCGTTATCGAAAATACCATAAAGTCGTATCCTATTGCCATAGAGCTGCAGCCAGCCGAGCTGATCGAATACTGAGCCCCAACTGCGGGCAATACGTTCATATTCTGCATGATCAGCAGATTTCAATAATCGCATGTACATGATTTCAAATGCCTGTTACTATTGCTTTCCTGTTTAATGCTCTTTCTGCTATCAACCTCTAAAATCACAGACATTTATATAAATGCCGTTGTCCGCAGTCAATTGATTAATCCTCAGAATAATCTCCAGGATGAGTGACCGGATTCCAGACTTTGGCTAAAACGGTTAAGCGCTTGTGCGGGAACAGATGGCACAACAAACGCGAAAGAATTTCCAACTTACTGGATATCAATATCTTACCTTACTCGGACCTTAATCGGAATCTGTACTCTGATATTTCTGGAATAGTATATCTGGCAGATAAAAAAAATGGCACGCCCGAAGGGATTTGAACCCCTAACCTTCTGATCCGTAGTCAGATGCTCTATCCAATTGAGCCACGGGCGCACAATGGATTTAAAAGCATTTTTTTCTACCCGCCGTGTCAAGTCAAATTTAATCTGCACAAATAAAAAAATATAATTGACCTTTACCCTTATAACAATTATCTTGCAAAAATATTTTCTGAGGAATTATGAAGAAGAAAATCTTGATCGTGACCACAGGTGGCACCATAGCCATGAAACAGAACAGCCCCTTTGGCGTTGTTCCGGATGATGAATTCACCAGGGCGCTGTTGACTTTTCCTCATCTCAATGACCTTGCTGCCATACACGTTCACGAGTTTGCCAACCTGCCCAGTCCTTACATCACTCCTCAGAAAATGCTGGAACTGGCAAAATTCGTCGACGCTAATATTGCAGCTTATGATGGCCTGGTGATAACCCATGGTACGGACACCCTGGAAGAAACCGCATATTTTCTCGATCTGGTCTTGCAAACGGAAAAGCCTGTAGTGTTCACTGCTGCCATGCGCAGTGCTTCCGATCTGGGATTGGACGGCCCCCGAAACATCGTAGGCGCTGTGCGGGTTGCCAGCAACCGGGATTCTCATGGCAAAGGAGTGCTGGTGGTGATGAACGATGAGATACATTACGCCCGTGACGTGGTGAAAACGGATTCCGGCAAGACCGATGCTTTTTTGACACCTGCTTATGGTCTGCTGGGCATCATCGATCCGGACCGGGTGATCTACTACCGGCAGTCCTATTTCCGGGAAAAACTGCATACCACAACAATTGAGACCAATATAGACCTGATCAAGTGCGTTAGTGGCATGGATGATCGTCACCTGGTCGCTTCCCTGCAGGCAGGAGCCCGGGCTGTCGTTCTGGAAGCCTTTGGCAGGGGAAACATTCCTCCTCAAATCATTCCGGCAGTGAGGAACTTAATGGAAAACAACATTCTGGTTATTGTTGTGTCCCGCACCTATACCGGCAGAGTACTGCCCGAATACGGTTATGAAGGGGGCGGAGCTTATCTGGAAAAGATCGGTGTAATTCTGGGTGGAGATCTCAAGGGACCTAAAATGAGATTGAAACTGATGATCTTATTTGGCAAATTCCCTGATCCGGAACGTGTCCGGGAATACCTGCGCCAACATAACTGATAGCAGGAAATGATATGTTTAAATTACTGGAAATTATCGAGAGTTATTTTGCCCACCATCTGATATTCAGTGCCGGATTATTGCTGATTATCGGTTATATCTTCGGTCAGGTTTCGGAAAAACTCAAACTGCCTGTAATCACAGGTTATATTCTGGCAGGTATTCTGATCGGCAGGTCTGGTCTCCAGCTGATCAGGCAGGAAAACATGCAGATTCTCAACGTCCTCTCGGAAGTGACTCTGTCTTTCATTGCAGTTATTATCGGAGGTGAATTTTCCTTCTACAAGCTCAAAACTTATGGTCGCAGAATCGTGATCCTCACCCTGGCACAGATGTTCCTTACCTTCGGTCTGGTGTCTGCAGGTCTATATTTCATCGGGTTGAGCGGTTATGTAGCTGCCCTGCTGGGAGCGATCGCGGCAGCAACTGCTCCGGCTGCCACTGTGGTTATCGTGGAGAAACTGAAAGCACGGGGAGAATTTGTCGATTATCTCTATGGAATCGTTGCCCTGGATGATGCCGGGACAGTGATCCTGTTCTCGGTGATTTTTGCCCTTTCGGCTACTGCCATAACTGGTATTGCTACAGATCTTACCCATTCCATTGTTCATGCCCTGTCCGAGATTCTCTCCTCCCTTATCCTCGGTACGGTTGGCGGAGTACTGATCCACTTCACCACCACCCGGAAAAGGAATGTGAACGAGATTAAGATCATTACCCTGGGCATATTGTTCCTGACCACCTCGGTCGCTATCAGCTTGCAACTCTCTCCCCTCATCGTGAACATGACGGTGGGCATGCTCCTGATCAATCTGCGCAAGAAAAATGTCCGTATCCTCAATTCCCTGGAACCGCTAACCTCCCCCCTCTATGCCATTTTTTTCGCCATTGCCGGGGCTGAACTGAAACTGGCAGTATTCCGCAGCTCCGATGTGCTGCTGGCTGGAATCGGATTTATCCTGTTCCGGGCTCTGGGAAAATATCTCGGTGTTTTCAGCACTGCTACCTTCCTGAAACTTGATATCAAGATCAGAAATTATCTCGGGCTGGCTTTATTACCTCAGGCTGGGGTGGCTATCGGTCTGGTCCTGTTCGTGCAGGCAACCCCAGTCGTCAAACTCGCTGCCCCGGAAGTTCAGAAAGAAATTGCCCGTATGATCAATATAGTACTGATGTCTGTTTTCTTCAATGAACTGGCGGGACCGCCTCTGGCAAAAGTGGCTATAATGAAGAACCTCAAAAGGAGGTGAGCATGGAACTGTCCGATGTTCTGAAATTGGAATGCTGTGATATTGATTTCAAGGCGCGCGACAAGGACAACGCCCTGGAGAAGATAGCTAAATTAATGGTTAAGACCGAGGTTTTACAGAAAATAGACTATTCCCTGATCTACGAAGCCCTGAAAAAAAGAGAGGAATTGGGCAGTACCGGTTTTGGTCGCGGCATCGCTATCCCCCACTGTCAACTCGATAATATCGACAACTTTGTGGTGAGTATCGTCAGCAGCAGGAAAGGTATCAATTTTGATTCCATGGATAAGAAAAAAGTAAGGATACTGGTTACGATAGTGGGTCCAAGCAGCAGCCGCAGCGGTCATTTGCAGTTGCTGGCTCAGATATCGAAAATACTCAAGGAACCAGGCACCATGGAGAGCCTCTGTAAAACATCCTCCCGGATAGACCTTTACGAAAGGTTCCTCAGTAATTCCGATGCCGAGATAGCCGCTACCCAGAAAAAAGGTGAAGAAAAGCTGATGCTGCTGATTGTACGCGATGATGCGATCATGGAGGATATAACCGAGATTTTCCTCGAATATGGCATCCAGGAATCGACTATTATCGAAACCCAGCAGATGGAAAACCTGCTTTCCAAGGTACCACTGTTCATGGGTTTCTTCAACTTTACCGGCGATAAGAACCTCTACAGCAGAATCATTATGCTCAAGATCAGCAAGGATTATATCGATGCCGTTATCAAGGGATTTGAAGATGTCTTCGGTAATCTGGATAATTTCTCGGGATTGAGTGTGATGGTTCTCGATCTCTCTTATAGCAGGGGAATTTAAACAGATATCTAAAGAAAAAGGGCTGAAGAATTTCTTCAGCCCTTTTCTTTATTCACTTTTTTTATTTGAGCATCAACATTTTCTTGATGTGGCTGTAAGACTTGGAATGAAGCCTGTAGAAGAATACACCGGTTGATTCATCCTGGGGTTGCCAGCTGTATTCATGTTTACCTGCTGAGAAGACTTTCGATTCCATGATCTGACCCTTAAGATTGTAGATCTCCAGGCAGGCAGTCTCGCCTTCCCTTACCGAGAAACTGATCACAGTGGAGGGATTGAACGGATTGGGATAGTTCCCCATTAACAGGGTAGCCTGCGGGACAATAGGAGGATCAGCATCGACCAGGGTCTCTGTTCTGAAGCTCCAGACATAGGCAGGTCCATTGCAGCCATAGTTGTATCCCGGCGGGGTGTAGTTGGTGATCACTTCCACCCAGTAAACCGTGTCATAATCCAGGTTGATGTTCGCCAGCGAAACATAGGTCTCATATACCTCTATCTCGTCCAGAATCGGGTTCACAAACTCCGGATGATCAGAAAGGCTGACATAGTAGAAAGTGGGCATAACTCCCATTGCAGGAGGATCCCAGGTTAATTCTTCCACATCGACGGGAATGTTCTCACCGGTAGGTTGACCGTTAGCCGCAGCCAGAGGGCACCACATTTCCACCGTGAAGTTCTGGATAATGTTCGCCTGGATATCATAGAAAGTAACACTCTCCGGATCAAAATCAAACCCTTCCAGCACAGGTGTCAGGGTAAGATCGGAACCCATCCCGACCACGATGCTGTACATACCGGAACTGTTGGATGCATAACCTCCTCCCAGGTCTACTACTGCATGGATGCCGACATAACCGCTCACCGTGAAGGTGGGTAGATCAACCGTGGTGAAGTTCCAGATCGGGCAATCAACTGCATCACCCCGAGAGCCTTCGGTGGTTGGCACTACCTGCCAGAAATACTGGGTTTCATAGGTAAAATCAATGGGATGATCGATGAGATATTCACCTTCCCCGTCGTAAGGTACATAGCCTTCATAGGCATCGGTGAGATCCTCGTCATAAGCCATGAAGATCCTGAAACCGGCAGGCAGGGAATATTCATCATCATGATAATAGGACCAGCCTACCATGGCATCCAGAGGCACCTGGAGACATCCATCGGGTGGAACGGGATCCACAGCACAGACCGGGTTCGGATCAACTACCTTGAGTACTGTGATCATTACCTCATCTTCATCGAAAAGGCGTGCTCCATAATTATCCTGAACCATCAGTTCGAATATATATTCCTCATCCTCATCCACACCGGGTGCGGTGAAGGTGGGCATGGGACTGTGAATGTCAGAAAGCTGGATACCATAGGGAGGATCCCAGGTAAAGTACAGGGTCTGCCCATCGGGATCGTAGGAACCGGAACCGTCCAGTTGCACCAGATCGCCTTCGTACACGAACTGGTCGTCACCGGCGTTGGCTACCGGAGGCTGGTTGATGAAAAGAACCGTGATATTTACATCATCAGTATCAACAGCCCTGTCGTTACCATCGCTTACCTCCAGGATGATGTTAAATACCGTGTTCATGGTTACATCCGGAGCTGTGAAATGTGGACTTTCAGCTGTCGGATCGGAGAGTACTATCTCCGGAGGTGCAGTCCAGAAGTAGGTAAGGGTTTGTCCATCTGGATCATAGGAATCCGAGCCATCCAGGTAGACTATTTCGCCTTCATCCACCGTCTGATCATTACCGGCATTGGCAACCGGAGGCTGATTAACGAATTCCACCGTGATCATCACCTCGTCACTGTCGCTGGCCCGACTCTGATTGTCATTTACTGTAAGTGTTATTAAATATTGCACGTTCGCTGTCACATTGGGGGCATAGAAATGAGGATTTACCACATAGGGATTGGACAGGTTGATACCAGCAGGAGCCTGCCAGAAATAGGACAGGGTGCCGTTATCCGGATCATAGGAACCGGAACCATCTAGTTGCACGATTGTTTGTTCCGGAACTATCTGATCCTCACCGGCATCGGCTACCGGAGGCTGGTTCACAAACAGGACAGTAACTATCATATCATCTGTATCAACTGCCCGTCCGAAATTGTCATTCACCTCCAGAGTAACTGTATAATTGGTGTTAGCCATTACATCCGGTGCTGTAAAGGTGGGAGCCACCAAGGTGGGATCGTCGAAGACGATCTCAGGTGGAGCCGTCCACAGGTAGGTCAGCAATTGACCATCAGGATCGTAGGAATCGGAACCGTCCAGCTGTACCAGGTCACCTTCATCCACTGTCTGATCCTCACCGGCATCAGCTACTGGTGGCTGATTCACAAAGAGCACCTGAATATCCACCTCATCAACAGCAGTATCACGTCCGCCATGCTGGTCGTCCACAGTAAGAGAGATGGTGAATACCTGGTCCGAGGTTACATCAGGGGCTATGAAAGTGGGATTGACGATGCTGGGATCGGAAAGGATTATCTCCGGGGGCGCTGCCCAGCTGTAGAGCAGTTCCTGCCCATCGGGATCCCAGGAACCGGAACCGTCCAGCTGTACCAGAACACCTTCATCCACCGTCTGGTCATCACCGGCATCAGCTATTGGTGGCTGATTCACAAAGAGCACCTGAATATCCACCTCATCCACAGCGGTATCACGCCCGCCATACTGGTCGTCCACGGTAAGAGAGATGGTGAATACCTGATCCATGGTTACATCAGGAGCCGTGAAGGTGGGATTAACGATGCTGGGATCGGAAAGGATTATCTCCGGGGGCGCTGTCCACAGGTAAGTGATCGCCTGACCATCGGGATCGTAGGAACCAGAACCATCCAGCTGCACCAGGTCTCCCTCGTATACATTCTGATCACCACCGGCATCAGCAACCGGAGGTTGATTAACAAACAGCACGGTAATAGTGACCATATCAGTATCCGTATCACGAACATATCCGTCACTTACTTCCAGCATGATGTCAAATGGTGTATCCACAAGTACATCAGGCGCCACGAAAGCGGGAGTTGGTGAAGTTGCATCTGAAAGTATTATT
>JAFGRJ010000116.1 GCA_016935235.1 Candidatus Cloacimonadota bacterium | reverse complement strand
TTAATTAGCGGTCTATCATCAATGATTTCTAGTACTTCCTTGATCTTCTCCCTGGTCGCTTTATCTGATGATTCCTGCCAGATAATGCCGGTATAGTATGCTTTGTGGAAGGGGACAAGAACCCGGCTGCCTCTGGGAATCTCTTCCCGGCAGCAATAGGTGAACAGCTTGTTGAGATTTATTGGTAACGCTATTTCATAATAGAGCATAACAAAAAAAAAAGCCCTTCCTGAAGAAGGGCAACAAAAAAATTAATGTTTTTACTGTTTGATAAATTTCATGCGGAAACTGTAGGGTACAGCTCTCTTAACAGGGACTTTCCATTTTAATATGATCTCTTCGGCTTTCTGCAGAAAAGAATCGGTAAAGAAGCTGCCGGCAATAGGGGTGATGTCAACTGCCACAACTTTGCCGTTCTCCTCGATATACAGAACAAATTCCAGGGTTCCATACATGTCCATGTACATTCTCTCCACGATGTACAATTTTGTTATCTGGGGTTTGTAGGCATTTACCACCTGGTTGATATTGGCAATCTCGGTCTTGGTCTCCGGTTCCAGTTCTGCCAGTTCTATACTTGTTTCCTTAACTGTCTGCAATGTGGCAAATTTCCTTTTTACCACTTCGAATTGAGCCTTACTTTTTACCTTGGTTACAGTAAAGTCCTTAACTTCCCCACTGAGAGCGCTGATATCGACTTCCTCGAACTGAAAATCCTGACCCAGACTGATTTCTTCCAGCTGACTTAAATCCTTGTCCAGATCAGAAAGATTAAGGCTCTTATCGCTGGCTTCCTGTAGAACAGACATTCTGTCCTGACTGCCTCTGGAAACTAACGGCACACTTTCCGAGGTGACCGGACCGGTCGCGACAATTTCGCTGATCACATCCATTTCAAAGAGTTCACCCTCAAAATCTGCGCCAATGTCATAGCGCTCACCAAACATCTCCTCGAATTCAGCAATAGCTGTTTTCTCTGCTTTTTCCACTGCCTCCTTGGCTATCTCCTCGGATTCTGCCTTTTCCTCAGCTATATTAATCTGAACTTCCGGGACTTCTTCCTCAATGTATTGGGGAGTAACGCGGGTTGCCGTAACATCTATCCGTTTGAATCTTTCCCTGAAATTAAGCCGGGGAGGCGGAACATAGAGAATTTCAAAAAGACACAGACCGATAATAGTAACCAGTAAACCCAGAAGCAGAAAATTCCGGGTGAATTTCTGCTCATAGGTAAGGGGAGGCCATTGCGAGAACTCTCTTAAAATGGCTACTTCTTCCGGAGCCGGCTGAAAACGATAAGGTGAAAGAAAGATGTATTCGATTTCCCATTCGTCGGTCAACTTGATCTGACCGTTGGAATCCTCATCCAGAGTCAACAAGTTTCCCCGCAACAGGTTCTTCTTCCTTAATTCCGGTTTATCCAGATCCTGTCCTTCTATCCGGACATTAACATCCATAGTGGGTGCCAATCTGATCTTGAAAATGGATTTGCTCCTGATCAGAAAAAGGAATCTATGCGGGAAGGTTTTATCCAGTATCTGCCAGAATAAATGACGATCACTGCCGATATAGAATCTCTTCCTGAAATCCCGCTTGAATTTTGCTGTATCCAGATATTTTCCCTTGTACTTGAGCTTTAACTGTAATTCTTTTTCTGCCATGATCATTACCTGCTCAAACGCCTAGAACTTCTTTCAGATTATCAGTATGTATGGTTGAGAAATATATGTTGGCAAAACTGGCGCTGGCACTGAAATTGATAAATTCGGTGATATACCTGCAATCAAGCTCACGGTCAGCCTGGATTAGCAGAGATGGCACATTACCGTCTTCGATTATACGTTGTGCCTCCAGTTTGAGCAATGCCAGAAGGGATTTTCTTACTTCTTCCTTGTTGATAAATTCGTCAAGAGAGCCCACTCTGATATTATCGGTACCATACAGGATTTTATCAGTATATATCTTCACATTAATAGCCAGACCACTCTGCACCAGTTCATCTTTGGTAATAGTGGTAGGAAGCAGCATACCCTCCGGAGCACTTTTCACCACTGCATCCATTGAGATGTTTTTCAGCATGAAAACAAGCAGGATAGTCAGAATATCGATGAGTGAGGTTATATTGAGATCCTTGATCTTGGAGGTGCGGGGACGGGGTTCAAAAGGTCCGTCTGCCCTGCGCTTGATGATATCGGTTTTACGCCATCTCATATATTATGCTCCTATTGCTGCTTCGGTCTGAACAACCTCTTGGTGGAGGTTAAATACTTGATGTTAGGAAAACCATTGAATTTACAGATATCAATGGACTTCAGAAGAATATCGAACTTGACCTGGGGATCGGGGAGGATATCGATCGTATTGAGCTCCTCGTATTTCTCCTTTAATGCCCGGCATTCATCATTAAGAGCGGCGTAGTTATAACGCAGGATACCCAGGGAATCGATCACCGGGATTTTTGTTTCATCCTTGCCGTCTATCATGATCTCGAAACGATCCTGCATCAAAGCCAGGATAACGCGGGGTGGCAGGTCTTTTGTATCCTCAATATTTTCGGGAGGCGTACCTGCCAGGGGGAGGGTTATCTCAATCATGGCAATATGCACTGATACCATTACGGTCATCAGCATTGGAATAACCACAATGAAAAGATTCATGATCGGAATCAGATTTACCGGTCTTTGAGCTCTTCTCCGAAGATTTCTGCTTTTAGAAGGAGGATGAGCCATTGTCATTCCTTAACAGAATAATTAATTTGATTAATTACTTTAACCGAATATTCGTCGATATCATTGATAATCTTATCAGCCCTGGCCTGAAGTGCTCCTTTGAGGAACATGGTGGGAATAGCTACGATCAGACCATAAGCTGTTGTACCCATGGCCTGGGCAATACCTTCTGTCAAGAGGCGGCTTTTTTCTGCCTCGGGAGCATTAGCCAGAGCATCGAAAGCTCCGATCAGACCAAATATTGTTCCCAGTAAACCCAGCAGTGTTGAAACCTGGGCAATGATCTCGAACCAGAAGATTCCAGCCTCTACCCTGGGTATAGACTGCAGGCCTGCTTCATCAAAGCTGTTCTGTAGAACCTGCTGTAATTCCACTCCCTTTTTCCCGGCTTTCAGTGCATCATTGAAACCCAGAAATCCACTCCAGAATATGAAACCAATGGTGGTCTTCTTGAATTGAGCACATATCCTGGTTGCTTCTTCATACTGGCTGTTCTTGATATAACCCTTCAATTTTAAATAGAAACGCTGGGCATCAATCTTTTCCTTAATGGTGAGTTGCCAGTATTTGATCACACCCAGAATTATGACAATAACCAGTAAAGCTGAGATTATATGCATCACAGGACCACCGTCCATGTAGATGTCCAATACATTCTTAGCTGACAGCTCTACTGCACTGAATAAAATCAATAACAATATGAGAATCTTATTCCCGAACCTTTTCATTACGTAATCCTCCCTGGCTTAATATAAAAGAGTATTTGATTTTTTCAATCTTTCGTAAGCCTTGAACTGTTTTTCAATATCAAAATTTGTGGGTCGCCTGGTCAGCAGAGATGTATTATCCGGACGCGGTATCTCCACCTTTACCTCTTCTTCTTCACTGCTCTGCAGTTTCTGTATATCCTTGTATTTATCCAGATCGACTTTCCCGTCATTTTCCGCAGCCATCAATAAATTGCCGAAAGTCAGGAGAATCACTGCCACAAGTATTACTTTCATCTTTATTCACCCTATTGTTCCGACTGCTCCGGCTCACCCGTTTCCATAATTTCCACCTCCGGGTACTGCTCGGTTTCTGCTGTCTTAATTAATCTGTATTCCATATCGAAAATGAATCCCTTGAATTCAGGACCTCCTTCCACCTGCACCAGAATCCGGTTCTTGCCTGTTCCGAGGTTGGGTATAACCAGATTACGTGCTAAAACTTTATTGAGCTTAGTATCCAGAATAATCGGTTCTGAGTCAACAAATTTGATGTCATTGACCCAGATGCTGATACGATCCTGTCCAATATAACTGGCTTCAGCTGATAAGACTTCCGCTTCTATTTCGAAATCTTTCCAGAAATAAACAGATTCTGGAGCTGTATTGTCCAATTCCGGATACCAGATAGGAAGGGCTGAAGTTGTTTCCAGACCCTCCATCTGGCTGATATAGAAACTGAAATTTGCTGTTCCTGCCGCCTGATAATCCTGAGCATCAATAAATTCCTCTGCACCGGATAAAACTTTCTGTGTACGCCAGGTATAATCACTCAGCAGATGTCTGACCTCAGTTGCCCTGTGCAACTCCAGGGCTTCCTGATCGAATTGCAGGGAAATACGGGCGGCAAAATAATCATCCCCCGTATTGTCTTCTGATGCCTGCAGGTAAAAAGTAACCACATTAGCACCCGGCAACAGGTCCGTACCGGAAACCACCTGATACCGGTGCAAAGCCTGCAGCTTGCCAACTGCAACTGGTTCTGCTTTCGTGTCATTACCAATCGCCACTCCGTTCAGAAGAATGCCTGCTTTCTGCTTGGAAATATAATCAATCTTCAATAACTCCGGTTTTATCTCAGCCTGGAAGTTTTTTCTGATAAAGGTGTCCTGCCCGGGCTGGCAGATAATCACTGCTGATGAATCCAGCACGATCATCTCAGGCAGCATACTGGCTGGCTGCCATAATGCCGTATCTCCGGCAGTAGTTATTTCAACAGCCTGCCAGGCAGTTTCCCAGGAATCATCCGTATAATACCTCATAAATATCTTGGGTTTTCTGACTCCCCATTCTACCAGGCGATCATAAGCCAGTTCCGTCCAGGTGTCCGAATATCCCTTGTCATCGTAAAAAGTATGCAGCAGAGATTGATAGATTTCATTGGCTTTCTTCTTGAAATCGAAAGCCATTTTTTTGCCGACTACTTCCAGATTGTCCTTATATTGCTGCTGTTGCACCGGATTTGCCTGCATTTGTTCACTGTTGAGCTGAAGAGAAATATCAAGGAATTTCTGGATCTGGATTTCCACAGCATTACCGGCATAATCATAGGCTCGGGCCGAAAGGTACAAACCATGCGTTCTCAGTTCAGTATCCAACTCGTAATTATTACCCTCCTGAATCATACTGATGACATCATCTCTTATTTTATCCGTACGTTCCAGCAGTTTTTCTATGCGCCTATCACCAATTATATGCTCTTTCCACTGTGTAAGTTCATTTACCTTGATAAGTTGATCAGGACTACTCTTGAGAAATTCACTTTCCACATAGGACAGATAGTCCTCATACCTGTGGTGAAAATCAATATAGGACTGGTAATAATTAAATTGATCATAAAAAGCTGACAGATCGAGTTTACCGCCATCATTACGATATTGCTGATCTATATTGCGGAACTCAGTTATCTTCTTTTCCATGAGGTCGTATTGCCCGGAAGTGAACAGACTGTCAATCTCCATGCTGCGGCGAGCCAGTTTATTGGCTACAACCGGAGTTAACAGGTCAATAGAAGGATCTTTACGGTATATATAACGCGCCAGTTCTTCATATTTGCTGGTCTCACCCCGTTCGTCATAAATTATGGCCACCTTCTGCAGAAATTCATTGGCCAGAGAATGCTCGGGATAGATCTTTTCAAACTTCAGCATATGTTCTATTTCCTTGTCGATCATACCCGATTCCCTGTAGATTCTAATGGCATTAAGGTAGATATTTTCCCTTTTACTGGTCCCTATGTCCATATCAGCCGCATCATCATATAATTCAAGATACATCTCAGCAGCCCTGAGTTTATCATTGAATCTCTCATCCTCATAAAAACTTATTATCTGCAACCTCAAACGGTAGGCTTCATTGGATTCAGGAAACTGCTGAATAAAACGGGAGCGCAATCGTTCACTCTGTACCCAGTCACCCATTAAACTGTCGGAAATGGACCATGCTCCCCTATAGGCAGTAAATTTATCCTGTCTATTATCCATCTTGCTGGCAATGATAAGGTACTGATCAATAGCCTCCTGATATTCCCTGGCGTTCTGATAGGAGTCGATTGCTTTCAGGCGGAAAGCAATGCTCTTTTTCGGATCACGACCTTCCAGTTCCTCTGCCAGTCTCAGATATTCTGAAGCAGCATTCAGATGCTCACCCTGTCGTGATTTCTTCTCAGCACCTGATTGAATTGATGCCAGAATGTTGTTATAAAAAGCTTCCTTTTCTTCGGGCAGAGCGTATTTTATGGCTTCCCGATAGAAGGATTCCTCCTGAGCATAATCTTCCCGGTAGCGACTGATCTCAGCGAGACGGGCGTATGATTCGGTACGCAAATCATCATCGATGCCATATGTCAGAAGAGCAGAATAATCACGGAAGGAATCATCGAGCTCATTGCGGAAATACCTCAGTTCTGCTCGCAGCTGTGTAATTCGGATCAGCTCCACCTCCTTGTAGACATTGGTATAATCAGGTGACTGCAACATGGTCTCATAATTTATGGTGGCAGCTATATAGAAGGATTCTAGCAGATTCCTGTCCAGATACAGATCATGCAGGGAATCTGAATAAGCAGCTGTCTGTACCTGATCGATCAGAAGCTGATATATTTTCTCGCTGCTGTAGAACTTTTCTTCTTCATAACTGAAATAACTGGGATGGTCAGGATAATCGGAGTTGAAGGCTGTTATATTATCTATAACATAGAAATAATAGGCGGGATTCTGTGATAATTCAGCCAGATTAGTGCTGAGATCTATACATCTGATTCTCATGTCCAGATAACGTTCTTTCCCTTCTTCATCCAGAAAACTGGGATATTTACCGTAATTATCAACGAGATTCTTATACAGAAAATAATTTCTCTCGTTCTTATTTGATACGAAATCGTTAAAATAACGGGGCTCAACGAATTCATAGGCTTCGCGGATAATACTCAGCTGTGAGGTAACATCATGTAGAATATTATGCTGATACCAGTCGGAATCAGTCCGATAATCATTCACCAGCCTGATTCTCTGTTCAACTATCAGTTGTTCCGCGCTGGCATCACCGCGAATCCTCTGGGGATATCTTTTATAAATGGTAATGATGGAATCTATGAAGGCGGGACATTCTGCATTGAGAGGATAAAGCCAGATATACGAATTGTAGAGGTCAACTGCCCGCATGGGAGCTGAATAGGTCAATTCCAGCTCAATTGCCTTCAATAATATTTCCTGGGCATATTGTTCACTGACGAAGCTCCGGAAGATTTCCCTGGCTTTCTGAGCTGCTATTGATGCCTGATCATAATTAGTGCCATCATATTCAATGAGGCTGAATGCAATATTGTCGATGGCATCAGCCTCGAAAAAGGCTTTCTTGGTTGTAAGACTGTCTTCTTTGATAATCTCCAGGATCCTGGTAAAATCAGTTATTGCTTCTTCAAACCTGCCGCTACTGAAATAAGACCAGCCTCTCTGGAAGATGCCCAGATGCTGCAGGGGATCTGCTTCTCTATTTGCCACCCTATCGAAATATGCAATTGCCTTCCCGTAGAAAGATTGCGGTTCGTAGGAATCCATGGCAATTTCGAAATAGAGTATGCCCAGACGGTACATACTTTCTGTATAATAATCAGATTGGGGATGTTCATTCATTATGACAGAAAAGGCTTCTATTGGTATCTGTAATTTTTCTTCGGTTAATCTTAAATCCGGGGGCCAGTTCACCGCCAGGTCCAGATTGTCAAGTCGCCCCTGGTCCCTCTCATTCACAACATCAGCAAAGGAATAATAGCCGATATTGTAAAGAACAACATCCTTTCTGGAATAATCGGGATCATGGAGAAGAACCTGCTGAAAATAATACAAAGTCCGGCCAGGTTGATCAATATCTATTTCAATACTCATCTCACCCAGGTTGAAATAGAGATCGGCAATATTGGGTGATTGGGGATTATCAGCTATATATTGCAGAGTATTCTGATACACTCCCCGTTTAAAGGAATGCTTACTGTCATATTTATCTTTCAGTTGCTCATCTATATCCTGGGCAAAGGAATAACCCATTGCCAACAGTACTGCAGTGCCTGCCAGTATTCTATTCAGAGTTCGATTGTTCATTGATCAAGTTTTCCTGCAGGTTTCTCTGTATTTTCTCATATTCCCGGTCAAGCGTATTGGTCTGACGGAAATGAACGTCGAGTAAATTATATTCGTACTGGTCATTTACTTCATTAACATCGGATTGCAGTGAAGAGATTATTTCATTATAAGTTTTACCCAGTTGATCGAAATCCAGAATCATGTTATCTTTCCGTTTACTAAGTTTTTTAGCAATTTGGGTATTGAATCTGGCCATGACCTGGCCTTTAAGAATCTGAAGATCTTCCCTGTTACTCTTGATTGCTTCAGATTCCTGAGAAATGAGTTGTCTGATTTCTGCGGAGGGGCTTCCCTTGAAAGAAATTTCAGCAATCCGGTCCAGAGCTTCCAGATTTAGTTGCAGCAGTTGCTGCGAGCGTTCGGAACTTGCCAGCAGTTCGGGATCATTTTTCTTACGGGCTATCTTGCCCACATCATACCAGGCAATCAGCAGTTTCTGCTCGTACAATTTTTCCTGAGCCAGGATCTTGGCGATTTGATAATCGCGATAGGTCATCCGCGGTAAATGACCTATGTACCTGATAATCTCCAGTGTTACCAGAGAGGAGTCCAGCTCAGAAATATAACTGTCGATAAGGCGGGGGACTTTTGTGTTGGGTCTGGATTCAGCAATGGTTATGATGGCATTCATCAGGTTGATGGTCGAACTATAGGAAAAGTATTCAGATTCGATCTCACCCAGGATATGTACCGATCTGCTGTCCTTACCTGTGTATAAATCCTTCAGGGTAATGTTTGACCTGTTCAGGGCATTTTCTATCAGGCTGGTTTCCTTCAGCTTGCTGTTCTTGGTCTCATTCTCACTCCTGTCCTGGAACACTTCATGCTGTAAGCGACCGTACTTGCCGGTAAGACCGGATTTTATCTCCAGGGTTTCCAGCACCAGCTGATTCTGAGATATTATATCGTTGAGATTGTCAACTGCTTCGGGAAAATTACCCTGTCTCTGTTCAACCACGGAAATCTGGTATTTCGCCAGGGGAAAATATTCACTTTTCTGAGGTTTGGTAACAATATGCCGGTAATAATAGAGGGCTCTTTCATCATCGCCATAGTCCTGGAATCCGGAGGCGATTTCATAATATATTTCATCAGGTATTTCATAGTTGAAGGAATTGACGAATTTCTCGTAGTATTCCAGAGAAGCAGCCTGATAGCCCTTTTCCGCAAACAGCCGCGCCAGCGACAGGTAAAGGAAATAATAATAAGCAGTCCTTGGTTTATATTTATTTTCCAGTACCAGGAAAGCCTGCAGCGAGCTATCAATGTCTTTTTCGAAGTAGGTAATCAGGGCAAGCATCGCCTCGGCGCGAAATCTGTATTCTTTGGGTTTCAGCAATTCCTGGAACAGGGCAGCTGCCTTCCCGTATTCTCCTGTATTAAATAAAGCCTGTGCCAGCCAGAATTTCTGATGTTCATTCATCTTACCGGAGTAGAGAGAGGATACGAGAATCAGAGTATCATTTTCCTGTAAAAGAAAGTAAATTTCCTGAAGAAGTTCGATTGTCTTGTCGAATCTCTCAGATTCAGGATAGGTTAGCAAAAGGGTTTCTGCTGTATCCCGGGCACGGTGAATTGCACCATGAAGGAAATAATTGGCGCTCTGATAATAAAGCAGCTTGTCTTCCAGGGTAGGAATACCGCCATAGATTATTTCTACTTCCAGAAGATGATTGAGCAGATTTTCCCTGTCACTTTTTCTTATATAGCGATCGAGTCGGCGGCTTTCTCTTTTAAAGTTCCTTTCAACTTTCTTGAGTTGACCGATTTCATAAAGGTCCTGTGTATTCTTTTTTTCCAGCAGTAATGAATAGAGGTAAGGATCTTCTTCTCTGATTTCCTCAGGATCAATATTGTCCCAGGTACCAATATTTTCTATCTGGGCACTTAGAACTTGTGATAGAATAAGCACCAGGAGAATAAAAAAAAACCCTTTCATGGATATATTCTATATTCTTATTCTTGTTCCAGAAGCTTGCGGATTTCTTCCAGTTCTTTTTCAGCTTCCTTTCTTCGTTCAGTTATTTTTCTCAGTTCTTCCAGAAGGGCATCCTGTTCGGTGTCCGTGACGGTGCTGGGATAGATTGAGGTTGTCTTGCGATAGGTCTGAGGAGCGAACTGTTTCTGATAGCTTTCCTTTTCCGATGCCTTAACTTCAGAGAAAGCATCAAGTGTGTACTTGATGTTGATGGCGTACTTATTTCCAGAATCCTCTTCTTTGATATCAAAGATATCTTCAATCTCAAACACACCAGCACGGAGAGTGAAATTCTTCCAGAACAAGTTAAGACCAAGATTGATATTTTGAGCATCGAACTCGATATTCATCCCAAGTGGTTCTGAAAATCTGAAATCCACACCACCGAAAATTCCCTCAGCATTCCTGACAATTTCACCCTTGCCCTTGAACTTACGGGCACCAAGACCAAGATGAAAAACCGTTTCCAGTTCCTCCAGAAAGGGAAAGTTGGTAAGCAAAAGAGTTGACTTGCTGAGAACGAAGTATGGTGAATTCTTGATATAATCGTTGCGATCTGCCAACTCGTCCTCGATCATGTTCTCTTCGGTATTTCCCAGACGCGAGAAGCAGTTATCCACACCTAGGGCAATTGCAGGTATTTTATCGGTTTCATTGATGATCTTAACCTTCAGGTTGGCATAAATGAGATCATTATTACCCACAACTACTCCTACTTCACCCCGGTTTAGAATACCAAAATTCATGCAACCAGCCATATTGTAGTGGAAATCCTCATCTTCGTAAGCAAGTGGATCCTGCACGAAATAATTCGTATAGGAAACTTCAAACATCAGGTGAGGTAAGACATAGGCATCAGGAATATTGATATTTCCCAGTGCAGTATATGGAACTGCACTTAAGATCGATACTGCAAATATCAAAAATACAATTAAACCAAATCTGACCATATTATGTACCTCCATAATTGTTCCCATTACTTATTAACTCGTTGACAATTAATAAGTCAAGAAATTTTTTAGAACTATGGGCTTGGCAAATAACTATTCACTGGGCATTCTAGGAGAATCACTGGCAACGAGATACCTTATCTCGCAGGGTTATCAGATAGTAGCCAGAAATTTCCATACGCAGTATGGAGAACTGGATTGCATTGCCCGGAAAAATGATGAACTGGTCTTTCTTGAGATCAAAACCCGCAGTAATTTTCAGTCCGGTACTGAGTCTGCTGTATCACGGCGAAAACAGCTTAAAATGTCCCGCACAGCCCTCGTTTTCTTAGCCAGTTATCCTCAATATGATAATATGTTAACACGTTTTGATATAATAATTATCCATACCTGCAAAGGAAATATCAGGATTGAACATACTCCTGATGCTTTCTTTCCAGATGCATCCTGTTTCCCCTAATTCAGTAGATCATAATCGAAATCTTCACCCAGATAGCTTTCCCAGTCGGACAGAGATGATTCCAGGTCATCATTCTCAGCATAGATGAGTTTAAAATTTCCACTGGTCTGAACATCCAGGAAAAGATAGGTAAGATTCTTTTTACCCCGGTATTTCCAGATGGTTAAATCCTTGGTCCCCAGCCTGGTATTCAAACCGGTGGTCAGATCCCTGGTTTCATCTGGAGCTCCCTGTCTGATATAAATCCTGCCTCTGTCGGTGGTCCAGCCATCGGCAAAATGGGAAAAGAAATTATTGCAGTATTCAATTCTTTTCTTAATTTCCAGAAAGAACTCATTTTCAGTGGTAAAAGGATCCGGATCGAAAGAAGACCAGAAGCGATCAACCAGGTTTGCTTTCCCGTCCTGGGACAGTTCTTTCCAGTTCTTGAGCTGGGATGAATGCCAGAAATATCGCATTAACTGGTATTCTTCTTCACTGTCTGTGAACATGTGCTGCTTTTTCTGCTTTTTTACCATAACACTAAAAAGATCGGATCGCGTTTCCTCTCTACCGCTTATATTATCCCTCAAAACTACGTCCAGTTTATACAATCCCGACTCCAGGGAGGACAGATCAATTCTTTTCAGACGCGGTAGCCACTCTTTATCAGAAAGGATTCTATCTGGAATCTCCTGTAATATTACATCGTCCCTGCTGATGACAAGGTTTTCCAGCAGGTCGGTATTCCCGTTCTCACCATGGCTGAAATTCTGAAATTCATAGTAGATATACATTGTCTGAGTGCGGTCAAGATTGAAAATATGATCCGGTTCGGGGAAAAATAACTGATCACCACGATGGAATTTATCCTGGCTGATGGTAGTATCAGCACGTACATCATGGGAAAATTCTATTTCACTGATCATGGCATTTTCTGGCAGGAGTTCGCATAATTTAGACCAGGCACCAGTTTCCAGAGAATTCAGATCGGTGAATACCAGCTGAATGCGATAACCGCCCCGGGAAAGAGTAATAGATATCTTGTCGGTATAACCTTCCTCAGTATAGGTAACATCTTCAGCGGTGACGATTATCTTATTGGTGAAATTCTTGTCATAGACTAGGCTGTCTTCCCTGAAAATTTCAAAGTTCACCTTCAGATCTGCCAGAAAACCGATATCAGTCCTGACAAATTGTAGCTGGTTGTAGGGCACCTGATAGATAACCGTCAGTAAGGTATTATTCTCATAATCCAGGAAATTAATTGCATCAACAAACAGGGTTATTTCCGCAGATATGGGGATAAAGGCTGAAAGCAGGAATCCTAAAGTTAACAACACGGCAGTTAATCTCATGCCAAGCCTCCTGTAGTATTTTTTATAGATCCAGCTTTATTTTGGGTTTTCCCAGATTATTCTCAGCACAATAATCAAAAAAACTTTTACCGGGAAAGATTTTCAGTTTGCGCGAATGTAACATCATCTCTTTGTTGTATTTACTCGAACTTATAAGAAAATGGATATTGAATTTCCCGGGATTCATACCGGCAATGGCGGTTATTTGGGCAGCCAGTTGAGGGGTGGCATTACTTTCATTCAATCTCAGGTAAACATCCCCTGAGATGTTCTTGTCAAGCTGATCAAAATCGAAAAGACTGCGAGGGATGACCCGCAGGATATCCTCATTTTCGTTACTGAAACTGGAGCGATTGCCAATAATGAAAAATTCCTTGCCTTCCTCAATCCGGGAATAATAGGTTTCATAATCCTGATTGAACAGGCAAAGTTCGAATTTTCCCTCCAGATCCTCCATGATAATGATGGCAAAGGAATTGCCTTTTTTATCGGTTTTCTTGATGATTTCCGATACTACTCCGGCTATGGCAAAAGAATTACTCTTCAATTCATTAACGTCGGCACGGGAACTGGTAAGAGAAAAATTATCGATAATGAAGCTATATTTGTGCAGAGGATGCCCGGACCAGTAAAAACCGAGAATTTCCCTTTCCTTTTTCAGCTTATAATTGAAACTCCAGTCATGCAGGTGAGGTAGTTCGGGAAAATATTCCTGTTCCTCCTCTTCGCTGAAACTATCGAAGAACATCATCTGACCCCGTTTGCGTTCATTCTGGAGAGCTGATGCATATTCCAGAGCAGATTCGATAGCCTCATATTTCTGAGCTCTGCTACCCTCGAGATCATCCATGGCTCCTGAAGCAATCAGGCTTTCCAGAATGCTCTTATTAACGTTGAGACAATCAAGCCGCGAACAGAACTCAAACAGGTTACTGAATTGGCCATTCCTGTCTCTCTCTTCTGTTATGGCCCGGATTGTTCCTTCCCCGACATTCTTGATCGCTTTTAAACCGAATAATATCTTCTTGCCCCGCACGGTAAAATCATGGCAGCTCTCGTTGATATTGGGAGGTTCGACCTCAATACCCATTTTCCTGCATTCGTCTATAAAAAAGGTGATCTTGGTGGGATTTTCCTCCAGGGAAAGCAGCGCAGCCATGAATTCTACCGGGTAGTGAGCCTTAAGATAAGCAGTCTGAAAAGCCACATAAGCATAGGCGGTAGCATGGCTCTTGTTGAAAGCATAATTGGCGAATTCAAGCCAGTTATTCCATATTTTCTCGATAGTGGCATCATTGACATTATTCTGCCTGGCTCCTTCCATGAATTTATTTTTCAGCTTTTCCATGGTACTCAGCTTCTTCTTGGATATTGCTTTTCTTAAGGTATCAGCCTCAGCACCGCTCAGACCTCCCATTTCACGGGCGATCTGCATGACCTGTTCCTGATAGACAGTTACTCCATAGGATTCCCGCAGAGCCTGCTCTGTTAAAGGATGGACATAGTGAATTTTCTCCTTCCCATGCTTGCGGCTGATAAAGCTGTCAATGAACTGCATCGGACCGGGCCGGTAAAGGGCAACCATGGCGATGAGATCCTCGAACACATTGGGTTTCAGATTCATCAGATACTTTTTCATACCGGGGGATTCAAACTGAAAAATACCGTTGGTCTGTCCCTGGGCGATCAGCCTGTAGGTAGCCTGATCAGTAAGGTCTATTTCACTGATCCTGATTTCCTTACCGCAGGATTCCCTGATCAGGTCAGCTGTTTTTTTGATGAGGGTCAGGGTTTTCAATCCGAGAAGATCTATTTTCAGAATCTTGAGGTCTTCCAGCCAGCGTCCTTCATACTGCACCAGTACTGAATCTTCTCCTGATTTCTGTGGAATTACCGCCAGGGGGACATAATCACTGATTTTGCCAGGTACGATCACAATACCTGCTGCATGAATGCTGATATGCCTGATCAGACCTTCGAGCACGAGGGAATATTTGAGAAGAGACTCATTTGTCTTGTTTTCCTGCATCATGGTGGCGAAATCACGGGATAGCTTGAGGGCTTTTCTGAGAGTAATGTTAACACCGCCGGGGATTTCCCTGGTCATATCATTAGATTTTGAAGGGGGTACATCGAGTGCTCTGGCTACGTCCTTGATCACCAATTTAGCTCCCAGGGTACCCATGGTAATTATCTGAGCAACACTTTCCCTTCCGTATTTATTCACCACATATTCAATCACCTTGCCGCGTCCTTCGGCACAGAGATCGATATCGATATCTGGCATACCCACCCGGTCGGGATTGAGGAATCTCTCAAAGAAGAGGCTATACTTAAGAGGCTCGATCTCCGTAATACCCAGGAGATAGGATACTACACTGCCCACAGCAGAACCCCGTCCTGGACCTACTGGCACATCCATGTTGCGGGCTGCATCGATTATGTCCTTCACGATCAGGAAATAACCTTCATAACCCATTCTGTTGATTATGGAAAGTTCATATTCTATTCTATCCCTGATTTCCTGATCAGCATCCGGATATTTCTTTTCCATTTCCTGCAGGCAGAGGAAGCGGAGATATTCCTGCATGGACTGATGGGTGGGCGGGATATCGATACGTGGTAAAAGGAAGGTGGAGTAATCCAGGGTAAGATCAACCTGCTCAGCTATTTTGACCGTATTTTCGCAGGCTGCAGGCAATTCCGGAAAGAGCTGCATCATTTCCTTTTCCGATTTGAAATAGAGCTGGTCCGTTTTATACCGCATCCTGTCCGTATCGGAACGCAACTTACCTGTCTGAATGCAAAGCAGCACATCATGAGCCTCATAATCTTCCTGGTGGAGATAGTGACAATCGTTGGTAACCACCAAGGGGGTATCGGTTAACTTCGCCAGTTCGACCAACTGCCCGGATACCTGCTTTTCTTCTTCCAGACCATGGTCCTGTAATTCCAGATAATAATTATCCTGAAAAATCTCTTTATAGAAATTTATGACCTGACGTGCTGTTGCCAGATCATCTCTGAGAATCAGGCTGGCGACTTCCCCTTTCAGGCAGGCGGAAAGGCAGATCAGACCGGAGGAATATTTCCGGAGTAGACTTTTACTGATGCGGGGACGATAATAGAATCCCTGCAGATAAGCCTTGGACGAAAGTTTCATCAAATTCCGGTAACCCGTACGATTCTGTGCCAGCAGAATGAGATGGTATCTGGGATCCTTCTTGGATTCTGGATTATCCAATTCCCCGTTGATAATATAAGCTTCCATTCCCAGAATGGGCTTGAGATGGAACTGGCGGGCAGTCTTGTAAAAATCTATGACGCCGAACATGTTGCCATGATCGGTTATAGCAGCAGCCGGCATTCCCTGATTTCTGGCAATGGCCAGCATTTTGTCAACACGGCAGGCACCATCCAGAAGGCTGTATTGAGTATGATTATGAAGATGTACAAATGCCATAATTTATTTCCATTTTTAAAATATACAAAATCTGGTTAAGCAGGCATGTCAAGACAAAAAGAACTCAATAATTCTCTGAAAGGCATAAGTGTATTTTTTCTTTCAGGATAGAGAAAAATTTGACAGATCAGACAATATTTTTATAAAAAAAATAAACTACAAAACAAGTGAGGAAATATGGAAAGAAAATTCGGAAGATACTGGGAAGAATTCCGTATCGGTGATGTGATCCGGCACTGGCCCGGAAAAACTGTAACTGAGAGTGACAACAACCTTTTCTGCCTTTTGACCATGAATCATCATCCTCTTCACCTCGATGAAAATTACAGCCACAGCACCGATTTCAAAAAAAGGGTAGTGGTTGGAACATATGTTGCATCTCTGGCAGTAGGGATGTCGGTATCCGATATCAGCGGCAAGGCAATCGCCAATCTCGATTATGAAAATATTATACACAAAGCTCCAGTTTTTATTGGTGACACCCTTTATGCCGAGACTGAGATCCTGGAAACGCGAGCTTCCCGCACCAAATTGGACCGGGGGATCGTTTTTGTGGAAACAAGGGTCAGGAATCAGGCAGGAGCCCTGGTTTTAACCATGCGCAGGCATATTCTGGTACCAAAAGGGAAACAGCAATGAAAGACCTTCTTCTGAGAAGCATGTTATTTGCTCCGGGCAACCGCAGCGATCTGCACAGGAAAGCTGCTGCTACAACCGCCGATGCCATAATCCTGGACATGGAGGATTCTGTGCTGGACAAGGCCAAGGAGGCAGCCCGTTCAACCATTGTCAATTCTGTGAAGTCAGGAATATTTGGCGATAAAATACTGGTGGTAAGACTCAACGACCTTGATTCCGGACACCTCTTAAAGGATATAATCGCTCTCACTATCAAAGGTATAACAGGTTTCATATACCCCAAGTCCTATGTCCTGGAGGACATCACGTTCTTTGACCGGTTTCTGACTTCGGTCGAACTTGATAAGGGCTTTACGAGAGGTCATTTTAAGATGATACCTCTTATTGAAACAGCCGCAGCAGTACTCCATGCGGAAGAAATCTGCCAGGCGTCCCCCAGGATAATAGCTGCTGTTTTCGGGAGCGAAGATTTTCTGGCTGATATCAGAGGATTCCATGATGGTACAGGAAGGAGCATGCTCTATCCCCGGGCGCAGATGGTACTGGCAGCAAGGGCTGCTGGAATTATTCCTATTGATGCCATGCATATTAATCTGCACGATCTGGAAGACCTCGAAGAACATCTTAAAGTAGCTAAAGTTCTCGGTTTTGAGGGTAAGTTGCTGCTCCATCCCAAGGAAATAGAGCTGGCTCACCGTTATTTCAGTCCCACCTCTGCGGAGGTGAAACAGGCCCGGAAACTTGTTGAACTCACCAGGCAGGCTGCAGTTGATAATATGCGGGTGGCTTTTTTAGATGGTTGTTTGGTAGGACCGCCCATGTTGATCTCAGCCAGGAATATCCTGAAAAGAGCTGAACTGATCGCCAGAAAGAAAAAATCATAAGAATGGAAAAAAGCGTCCTGCAATTCCCCTTCAAGGTTCTGTCCAAATATCTTTTTTTCAGACGAAGCCAGCGCTGGACCCTGGAACAGCTGCATGAATACCAGGATCTCAGGCTCAGGAAACTGGTCCGGCATGCTGCTTCCCGGGTAAGTTACTACAGGGAAGTATTCCGGAATGCAGGATTGCAGGCAACAGAATTTCATGGTAGAAAGGACATGGAGCAACTGCCTCTGCTGGAGAAAGAAACCGTAAGAACCAGAACACACGAACTCACTGCTGATAATGCAGAGAAATATGGAATCAACTGGGATTCCACCAGTGGATCTACCGGAACACCGCTTCATTTCATCAGTGATAATGGCTTGCAGTCCGCCAAGATAGGAGCATTGTTGAGGAGTTACAACTGGGCTGGTTACCGGATTGGGGCAAGGACTTTGAGCATGCAGAGCTATTACTTCCCGAATTGCGATCAACACTACCATCCCATCTATAATGTGCTGAGATTCGATTCCAATCAACTGCGAAAAAATTCTCTGCTGAATCTGATCACCTCAATCAACAAATATAGACCTTCATTGTTTATGGGCTTTCCCTTTGACCTGGTCATGCTGGCAGAGACAGTGCGGGAAACAGACCAGCGGATTCATCATCCCAGAGCGATCATAACTTATGGGGAAACACTTTCGCCACGGAAGAGGAAGATCCTGGAGCAGACTTTCGGATGCAGGGTCTGCAATTTCTTCTCACTGCACGAAGGAGCTGCCATGATCTCTGAATGCGAGCAGGGCAGTCTCCACCTGATCGATGATTTTGCCTACCATGAGATCATCGACAAAGAGGGGAAAACCATGAGGCAGGGAGGAACAGGTACACTAGTAGGAACCAGCTACTTCAATTTTGCCATGCCCTTCATCCGCTACCACATCGGTGACAGAGTCACCCTGGCAGAACCGGGACAGACATGCCCCTGTGGCAGACCTCTGCCTGTTATCAGGGAAATCCTGGGAAAGCAGTGTGATTTCATCGAAACTCCCGACGGCAGGTTTCTGGGAGCCGTAATGTCCCATGCTATTGATAATGCCCGGGGTGTAGTATGTTCACAATGTGTACAGAGATCACTAACTGAGATTGAGATAAGACTTGTTATTGACAGGTCATTTAGCGAATTTTCCCAAACTGCTCTGGAAAGAGGTTTACGAAAAAGGCTGGGTAATGCAGTAAAACTCGATTTCCGGATAGTTGATCAACTGGAAAAGACTGCTGGAGGTAAAACTCCCTTTATCATATCCCAGATAGGTCATAAGTATATTTAGAACTCCATAATCATTTTTTACTGGAATATTTTTTGCTTCTTAACATTTCCGTAAAAAAAATATCAAGAAATAATCACAGTCAGGGAGACATGATGCTTACAGCAACAGAAACATTAGATGCCCGTCTTATCGAGAAAGCAAGGAATTTAAAAAAACAGAAGAATTGCCTGGTTCTTGCTCATAATTATCAAACACTGGCAGTCCAGTCTATTGCAGATTATGTGGGCGACTCTCTGGAGATGGCTCTGAAGGCGACAGAGACCAGGCACGACATAATCCTGCTGTGCGGGATAAGAATAATGGCTGAAACAGCCAAGCTGCTGAATCCTGAGAAGAAAGTCCTGTTATCACATGCTGGAGCCGGTTGTCCCCTGTCTGAGATGAAGAAACTTACTGATCTTAAGATCCTGCAGAACAGGCATCCGGAAGCGGAAGTTGTATGTTACGTTAACGCTACCATAGATCTGAGAGCGGCCAGCACTGTCACCTGCACTTCCGGAAATATCTGTCGGATCATTGCCGCTCTGGACAAAGAGAGGGAAATCATCTGCATACCAGACCGCAATCTGGGCAACTGGGCAGCTTACAAAACCGGCAGGGATCTGATCATGTGGGATGGCTACTGTTCGGTGCATGATCAAATTAGTGCCGCTGAAGTTAAGAAAGTCAGGGAGAAATTTCCCGGACACCTGCTGGCTGTCCATCCGGAGTGTTCTCTGGAGGTTTGCCAGCTGGCTGATTATGTATGTTCCACCAGTCAGATGATCGAATATGCGAAAGAACACCAGAAAGTGATCATAGGTACAGAGATCGGTCTGTACAGGCAGCTTGCCTGTCATTATCCGGAAAAGGAGTTGATCCCTCTCAGCACCAGGATGAGCTGTGCCGATATGTCCAAAACCGATCTGGAAGCAGCTGTGGATACACTGGCAGGGGAACTCAACGAAGTCAACATACCTCCCCTGCAGCAGGAAAAAGCTCTCAGATCACTGGAAAGGATGTTCCTGCTCCTGGAAAAATGAAGAATATCATCGTAAGAACAAGCTTTCGTTCCCATCTGATCAGGATTGGTATTTCACTGGGAATTCTCATTCTGGTACTGATCAGATATTATCCTGCTGGAAAAAGTTCTTTATTTCAGGTAACCTCTTCCCGTCATCTTGTTCTTGCGATCCTGGTATCCCTGATCTTAATTCAGGTCCTGGCAGCCTGGCGCTGGCGTTTATTCCTGCTGGCGGTTAAAAGCAGAGAACGTTTCAGCAACCTGTTGCTGATCAACCTGAAATCACTGTTCTGGGGACTCTTCCTGCCATCGGCAGACGGTTATGCCCTGATCAGGATCTATTTACTGGAAAGAAAGAATCCCCGGGAAAGAGGAAAAGCCGGTGGTTCAGTAATCACGGAGAAATTTTTAGGTGCCCTGATTCTGGGTTTACTTGCCTTGATCTTCAACCTTTTAAACCGGAGAGAGCTGTTATCTGCCTATCTGCTCCTGTTTGCTGCACTAATAATGATCACAGGAATTATTCTGTGGGTCTTTCTCGGCAGCAGGCAGTTATCGGTTTTATTGACAAAAAGAAAGTATAAAAAAGGAATCCTCGGTGCTGTGCTCCAATACCTGAATACACTGCAGCAAGCTCTGGCAGGAATCAAGTGGGTGAAGATATTCTGGATAATCATCCCGGTTGTCATCACAGTGCAGATTTTCAGCATCCTGTGTGTTGCGTTGATCTTCGCGGCACTGGGTGTGTCATTACCGTTGCTGTACCATCTGGCTATTCTACCGGTAATTCAGATTCTAACCCTTATTCCGATAACCTTTAACGGTTTTGGCATGCGGGAAGGACTATTTATCCAGGTCTATGGAGGATTAGGAATTTCTCCGGGGGTGTCATTCTCGGCATCCATAATTTATTTCCTGGTCCTGGCCTGCGTACCGGCTTTGATAGGCGGGATAATAACTATCGCACTGCCAGGTTACCACGGGGAAGACGACAAAGAAGGTTCAGCATGACAGCTATCAGCGTGATCATTCCTGTCTACAACGACGCTGCTGTTCTGCCGGAGCTTTATAGAAGACTGAAACTAGTACTGAACAGGTATATGCCTGATCATGAGATAATCTTCGTTGATGATGCCAGTATTGATCTTTCTCTGACAACATTGATCCAGCTGAGTTCCCGGGACGAAAGAGTTGTTATTCTGTCCCTGTCAGAGAACTCCGGGCAGTCAGAAGCCATTGCGGCTGGCCTGGACAGATGCTGTGGGGATATCATTCTGATCATGGATTCCGATCTACAGGACAGACCCGATGATATACCCTTGCTGGTGAATTCTCTTCAGAAAAATAATGTGGAAATGGTAATAGCTCGCTGGAGAAATTCAACCCGCAGTCTGGGCAGGAGCATCCTGCATAAGTTGTTCTTTTTACTTATCAACAGGTTTACCCTGGTGCGGCATGATCCTGACCTGGGTGTTTTTCGGGTCATGAAGAAAAGTGTTCTGGACTATTTTCCCCGTTATGCCGGTTATCGCGGAACCAGATTAAGCCTGCTGTACAGGATAGGAGTCTCTTATCTGACTGTTTCCCTGGATAGAGACGCGAGATTTGCCGGCAGGAGTGGATACAATTTCCGGCAGATGGTGAGATTGGGCTGGTGTCGCTTCTGGTTCAACCTGCCCTTTCAGAGGTTGAAATCTGAGAATCAAGATGTAATTGGAAAAACCGGATACAAGATTAAAGCAATTTATCGAGGTGGAGAAAATTAATGTCCCGAAAAGTAATAATTTTAGGTGGAACAGGCAATGGTACAGTTATAGCTCATGCCATGATCGATGCCCGGAACAGAGGGCAGGGGGAATGGGAATTCTCGGGTTTTCTGAACGATAGAACAGTGAGTGGCACCTCAATAGAAGAACTGCCGGTTCTGGGAAGAATCAAGGACGCTCCTGCATATGTGGACAAGGGGTATTATTTCATCAATACTATTTATCGCATCGACGGACAGAAGGAACGTATTGACCTGTTTGAGTCCTTATCTATACCGGAAGAAAGACTTGCCACCTTTGTACACCCGGAAACTTATCAGGCAACCGATGTTCACCTCGAACCGGGAGTAGTGCTGATGCCACTTACCGGCATATCTGCCGGTGTCAGTATCGGAAAAGGCAGCCTGATAATGGTAGGAGCCACCATAGGTCACAACACCAGGATTGGCGCTTACTGCCATATTGCTGCCCAGGCGTGCCTCAGTTCTTTCTGTATTATTGGCAGGGGGGTGCACATCGGTCTTAATGCCAGTGTCCGGGAAAATATAACCATGGAAGACTTTTCCGCCCTTGGTATGGGTTCGGTACTGCTGCAAAATGCAGGTACACAGGAAATCTGGGCAGGTAATCCCGCCAGATTTCTCAGAAGAAGTGATGACTAAGATTGCCATTATCCAATCGAATTATATTCCCTGGAAAGGCTATTTCCATATCATCCAGAAGGCAGATGACTTCATCTTTCTCGATACTGCACAATACACCCAGCGGGACTGGCGGAACCGCAACCGCATCAAGGGTCCCAACGGGCTGATCTGGTTGACTGTTCCCAACAACGGAACGCAATCGCTGAACATAAACGAAGTTGTCATCGACAACAGCTCTCCCTGGTATGAAAATCATTTCCGTAATCTGGTAAACAGCTACAGGAAGTGCAAACATTTCGACTTTTATTACAATTTCCTGGAAAACATCTATCTGAAACAGCGCTGGCAGAATCTGAGTGCTTTCAATAAATACCTCATTAAGACGATCTGCGATTTTCTTAATATCCAGACCAGATTTCACAACAGTGAAAATTTCACCTACCATGGAGGAAAGAATGAGAGGATTATCACGATGGTCAAGCACCTGGGAGGCACTCATTACCTGACCGGCCCCAGTGCCCGGCATTACATCGAACCGGAGCTTTTTGCCGATAACCTGATCGAACTGGAATACATGGACTATTCCGGTTATCCGGAATACCCACAGCCATGGGGGGAGTTTTGCCATGAGGTTAGCATCTTCGACCTGCTTTTCTGCACCGGTCCCGAAGCTGGGAAATATATCTGGGGTAATAATAAATGAACTATCATACCACTGCCATAACCAGAAACCTATATCTATCCATCATGGCATTGATACTTCTTTTCATCTATGCATTTCCCTACCTCTGGCTGGGGAGAAAGGTTCATATCTCCATCCATGACAATCTGAACCAGATCAACATGCTGGGGATATTCGATGCCAGATGCAGCGCCACTCTATTCCCAGGAGAAGAAGTAAGAGAGTATACCCTGCCCGGCACTGCAGATATTTTTCACCTGGTTCACATGAAACTGGATAAGCTTTTCTTTCTGAAAGATTATTTTAACGGCTACGTAATCAATGAACTGCTGCACCGCTTATTAGCCGGGTTGGGATTTTTCCTGCTGCTGAAGTTATATCTCTGGAAAAATACATCCGATCTTATCAGGCTGTTTGTATCCTTCAGTTATATCATTCTACCTTTCTGGCCTCCCGGTTGTCTCTCTGTTTCAGGAATACCCCTGGTTATATTGGGGTTGCTGAATTTATACAGGGGAAAATGGATTCTCTCATCTTTTCTGATCATCATTCTTTATGCTGCCTACAGCAATTTTTTCCTTACAGGTATTTATGTGCTATTCATGGTCTTGGTATTCCTGATACTGGCTCTGTTAAAAAGAAAATCATGGCTTAATCTGGCAATGCTCCTGCTCTGTTATATTCTGGTCAGCTTTATTACCCACCTGCCTGTATTCCTGAACGAATTTTTCCTCAGGATTCCTACCAACAGGGTTGTCCAGGATCTAACAGCCAGTGGTATAATACCTGTCCTGAAATCTGCTTTTTTTCTTCTGGTAAGGTCTCACCTGCTGTCTCACAGCTACCATACCTGGCTGATCCTGCCAATCTGTCTGTTAGGTATAGTTCTTAGTTTCTGTCAGAAATTGGGAAGTAAGACCTTGTGGATTATCCTGTTTGGATCTATTTTAATATTCAACACTTTCATTTTCAGCCTGTTTCATTACCGGGACTTTTACCAGCTCTACCAGAGAATTGGGATCGGGTACAATTTCAGCCGCATCTATGTTCTGAACACGCCGCTCTGGTATCTGCTCTGGGCATTATGTCTTGGTGTTTTACATGAGCAGATCAAGAATAAACAACTCTTAAATGTACTGTTAATATCGCTGATAATTCTCCAGATATTGATAAATCTATATTTTCATTATCACCGGACTTTTCTGGAAGGACCTTCCTTCAACAGGTTCGTATCCAGGCAGCAGTTTCTTGACCTGAGAGAACATCTTGATGCAGGAGATCCAGATTACCGCATCGGGTGCATAGGATTCTATCCCGCGGTGGCAAATTATAATGGATTCAGGACCGTTGACTCCTTCAGTGCTTATTATCCCCTGCAATACAAGGAAAGATTTTATAAAATCATCGCCAGGGAACTGCAGCACAATGAGGAGTTGCATGAATATTACAGGCGCAGGGGGTCTGCCCTTTTTCTGTTCGACGACCGGATAGGCTTTAACTACTCTGATCAGGATTACATAAGACAGCAAATCCCGGAAATCCACTGTGAACTTGATGTAGCGGAAATGGTGAGCCTGGGGGTGAGATACCTGTTCTCTACCGCCAGAATCAGTAATGCCGCCGCTATGAATCTGGAGCTGGCAAGCAGGAGCACGGCCCCGGAATATTATTACCGGTTGTTCATCTACAGGATTTTACAGGAGTGATCAAATGAAGAGGAAAATATTTCTAGTTCTTTTCACTATATTCTTAATATCCCTGGAAGCGACCATCATACCCTATGGTAATGTCTATGGCACCTGGGATACCAGCGGCTCCCCCTACCTTGTCAACGGAGATATATTCATCACAGCAGGGGAAGAGCTTAATATCGAACCTGGAGTAATCATTGAATTTCAGGGCAGATTCAGGTTCAGGATCTATGGCAGGATCGTAGCCGCGGGAACGGAAACCGATTCGATCATCTTTACCAGCAATGATCCGGAAACGGGCTGGCGAGGTATGAGATTTTACAATACCAATGAAAATGAACAGGACAGCTCCCTGGTCAGTTACTGCCGTTTTGAATACGGGAAAGCTTTGATAGGCAGTTACGGTGATCGCCGGGGCGGAGCCATTTATTGCTACAATTCTTCCGACATCTGTTTTAACCATTGTCTCTTCATAAACAATGAAGCTGATTACGGTGGAGGCATGGCTCTTTACGAGAGCAGTCCGCTGATAAGCAATTCTATTTTCGACAGCAATATTTCTTACCATGATGGCGGGGGGCTGATCATAAGTTCAAATTCAGAACCGGATTTTGTTGATGTGACCATATCACGGAACCAGTGTAATTTCGACGGAGGAGGTATTTTCTGCAGCGGAGAGTCTGAGCTTGTGCTGAGCAACGTGCTGATCTGCGAAAATATGGCTGTGGATGAAATCGACGGCAGCGGGGCAGGTATTGCCTGTTGGGGTGCAAACCTCATTCTGAATAATGTTGTGATCAGCGGTAATCGCGCTTGCTGGGGAGCAGGAGGAATTGAATGCATCTATGCTTCCAGTATGTATCTAACCGATGTCATCATCGAAGGAAACCGCGGCCAATCCGGAGCTGGTATTTATATCGGTAATGATTCGGAAGCATTCCTTTCCGGAACAACTGTCCGCAGGAATCAGACCCAGTACAGTGGCGGAGGTGGTATCTATATAGGTTACGAAGCCGATGTCAATTTTGATCAGGTCAACCGCTGCAATATCTATCTCAATGCCTGTACTCATTACAATGCGACGGGAATGGACCTTTACAGTTTCGTTGCCGGCATAGATGTATACGTAGACACTTTCACCGTTGCAGAACCCACGGAGCTCTTTGCCAATCCGATCTACAATTTCAATTTCGATATCGAACAAGGGTTGCTGGAACTAACAGATGAAAACATCTATGTAAGCCCGGAAGGTGCCGATATCAACAGCGGATTAACCCCGGAAGACCCCATCAGGTCTATCTTTCAGGCACTGCTGATGGCTCAGCCTGATGCCGAGGATCCGGTAACGATATATCTGGCGGAAGGTACTTATTCCCCTTCCCTGACCGGGGAAATTTATCCTCTTCCCGTGCACGATAATTTCATCCTGCAAGGAAGTACAACGGAGCAGTCCATTCTTGATGCCGAATATCTATCCAACATATTCTACTTCTACCAGATATCTGATGTAACCCTATCCGATCTGATCTTGCAGCATGGCAGCAACTGGCAGGGCGGAGCCATTTACTCGAATTACAGCGAATTCTCAATCAACAACACCATAATAAGAGATAACAAGGCAGAATACAATGGTGGCGGCATCTGTGCTGAATATGCGAACACCATAACCATGGATGATGTCGTGATCACGAATAATGCAACCGACTGGGGACCTGCGGGGGGCATTTACATCTCCAGTTCCACTCTCAACCTGACCGGATGCACCATCAAAGAAAACCGGGGAGGCTGGCAGACAGGTGGTATCTGGATAAGCAGCTCCAACTTGAACTTCGATCCCAATAACCGCTGCAATATTTATTTCAATGTGAATACATCCGGGAATACAGCCAATGATCTGGGATGCAATACCTCCACTCAAGTAACGGTGATTGTCGATACTTTTACGGTCCTGCTGCCCGATAATTATTATGCATCTCCCATTGCCAATTTCACTTTCGACATTCTCAATGCAATATATGACCCTGTTGATGCCGATCTCTATGTGAACCCGGAAGGATC
>JAFGRJ010000001.1 GCA_016935235.1 Candidatus Cloacimonadota bacterium | reverse complement strand
TATGATTATTATTGCTTATCTTGAAGATGTTGGAGAGTTTATATTTCTTGACATTCACAAAGGTGGATTGATTTAAGAGACCGTTCGTAAGAAAATTCAGGAATGTAAATCAAGGAGTATCTGTGGAAAAGATATTGGTGACGAGTGCCTTGCCCTATGCGAACGGACCGCTTCATATCGGTCATGTAGCGGGGGCGTATTTGCCCGGTGATATATATGTCAGGTTTCAGAAACTTATCGGGAACGATGTATTATTTATCTGCGGTACGGATGAATATGGTGCTCCCATTTCCATAAAAGCGGAAGCAGAGGGTGTAACACCGCGGCAGTTAGTGGATCGTTATCACACAAGCATCAAGGAAAGTTTTCAAGGACTTCGCATCGAATTTGACAATTTTTCCGGTACAGCCCGTCCCCGTCACGTGGAGATAGCACAGCAGTTTTTCCTGAATCTTCTGGAGAAGGGTTATATCAGTCAGAAAACAACCGAACAGTGGTTCGATCCCAGGTTCGAACGTTTTCTGGCAGATCGTTATGTGGAAGGGATCTGCCCTTATTGCGGGGCAGAAGGAGCCAGGGGGGATCAGTGTGACAAATGTGGCAAATTGATTGATGCCCTGAAACTGATCGAACCGCGCAGCAAGATCTCGGGTGAAATCCCGGTAATCAGGGAAACAACGCACTGGTATCTTGAATTACCGAAATTCGAACATAAATTACGACAGTGGTTGGATACAAAAAAGTACTGGAAGGATAATGTCCTTAATTTCATTCTTGGCTGGCTTGATGAGGGTTTGATCGAGAGAGCCATCACCAGAGATATCGACTGGGGAGTTCCGGTTCCCCTGGATAATGCGCACGGTAAAGTGCTTTATGTATGGTTCGATGCTCCAATCGGCTATATTTCTTCAACCATGGAATGGGCTGAGAGGCAGGGACAGCCAGATAAATGGAAAGACTACTGGTTAAATGAAAAAACCAGATTGATTCATTTTCTGGGAAAGGATAATATACCTTTTCACACGATCATCTGGCCCTCAATGCTGATGGAACAGAAGGATCCCTTTGTGCTTCCTGATGATGTGCCAGCTAATGAATATTTGAACCTGGAAGGACAGAAAATGTCTACAAGTCGGAACTGGACACTGTGGGTGAATGACTTTCTGCAATATTTCGATGGCGACCTCCTGCGTTATGTGCTGGCGGCTAATGCCCCCGAGACCAAGGACAGCGATTTCAGCTGGAAAGATTTTCAGGCGAGGGTAAATAATGAATTGAACAATATCCTGGGTAATCTTGCCAACAGGACATTTCTTTTCGCCAGAAACCATTTCTCGGGAAAGATATCAAAACCAGGAGAATTGAGGGAAATATCCCGCAAAACCCTTTCCGAAGCAGATAATATCCTTATACAGCTTGAGGAATCCTATTCCGGATATCAGGTGAGAAAAGCCACTAAACTTTTCATGGATCTAGCCAGATTGGGAAATAAATATTTTGATGAGACGAGGCCCTGGGTAACCATTAAAGACAACAAACAGGAAGCCTTAGAAACCCTTTATGTCTGCACGGAATTATTGCGCATCATATCGATAACGGGATTTCCGGTTATTCCCCACAGCATGTTGAAGCTGAGGAAGATGATGTCTCTGGACTGCGCATTCAACTGGGAAGATATTCATCATCCACAGAATGAATTCCTTCTGTCGGATATAGAACCTCTTTTCAGTAAGATTGACGATAAAGCCATAGATTATCAGATTGAATTACTGGAGAAAAGGGCTAATATCAATCAAGTCACTCTACAGCATAAGGAACATATTGATTTTGATACCTTCAGTAAACTGGAAATTAGGATTGTCAGAATAATACGGGCTGAGAAGGTAGAAAGATCAAATAAACTTCTGAAACTTAAAATCGACCTGGGAGGGGAAATCAGAACCGTTGTTGCTGGAATAGCCAAGTCTTATAGAGAAGATGAACTGGTGGGCAGGAAAGTTGTAATGGTGATGAATCTTACCCCCCGTGTGGTCATGGGAATAAAATCAGAGGCGATGATTCTGGCTGCCCATTACGATGATGAGCTTTCTATACTGGTTCCCGATAATGACGTACCCGAGGGGAGCGAAATCTCCTGATGACCTAGGATATTTGAACGGGTTCGGTGGAACAATGCTGGAGAGAAAGTTAAAGCTGCTGGATGTTTTCTGTATAGCAACAGGTGCCATGATAAGTTCCGGTTTGTTCATCCTGCCCGGTCTTGCCTACTATAAATCCGGTCCAGCCGTGGTTCTCGCTTATCTGATTGCAGGTCTGCTGGTAATTCCTTCCCTTCTGAGTAAAGCGGAATTAGCCACCGCCATGCCCAAATCCGGTGGTGATTACTTCTTTGTCGATAGAAGCATGGGATCGGAATTCGGGACACTGGCTGGAATATCAGCCTGGTTTTCACTGGCTTTCAAGAGTGCATTTGCCCTTCTGGGTATAGGAGCTTTCGGACTTATATTGCATCCTGCCTTGAATATGTGGCAGATCAAATTGATTGCAGTTTTCTTCTGCCTTATATTCATGATCGTTAACCTGCTGGGGGTTAAACAGGCAAGTCGCACTCAGATAATCATTGTTTTATTATTACTTGTTATTCTGGCTATATATCTGATAAACGGATTACCTCAGGTCAAAAATGAACATTTCCAGTATTTCATGAAAGGTAATCTGAGAACGCTGTTTATGACAGCAGGTTTGATATTCGTCTCTTACGGTGGGCTCACGAAAATCGCCAGTGTTGCTGAAGAAATAGAAAATCCCAGTCGCAATATTCCACTGGGCATGATTCTCTCCTTTTTCATTGTTACCATCATATATGTTCTGGTAGTATTCGTCACAGTGGGTATTGCGGGTGACGGTTTAATAGTTACTGCTACAGGGAAATACTCTCTGACCCCCATATCGGATGCAGCCAGAATATCAATGGGTAACTTTGGCAGCTATATGCTGGCTCTTGGAGCTATTCTGGCTTTCATTTCCACGGCGAACGCAGGAATCCTGGCAGCTTCCCGTAATCCCATGGCTATGAGCCGGGATGGGCTCGTTCCCCCATTCCTAGGACGTATCGGGAAAAAATCCGGGACTCCTTATATGGCTATAATTCTAACTTCGTTTTTCATGATCAGTGTGATCCTGTTCCTGGACCTGGAAATGCTGGTTAAGACTGCTTCTACAATAAAAATCCTGTTGTTTGCCTTTGTAAATATCTCGGTTATTATAATGCGGGAAAGCGGAATTCAGAACTACCGTCCTAAATTCAAAGCCCCACTTTATCCCTGGCTGCAGATTTTTGGATTGCTGGCTTACATTTTCCTGATCATCGAAATGGGTCATGTCCCCTTGTTGGTTTCTGCTGTCTTCCTCAGCTGTGGTTTGTTATGGTACTGGTTCTACGGTCGTATCCGAACCAATAAGGAATCAGCTTTGTTTCACATAATTCAACGAGTTAGGGATAAAGCTCTGAGAACGCCCACTCTGGAATCTGAGTTGAAAGAAATAATCCGGGAGAGGGACAGGATTGAAAGTGACAGGTTTGATGAAATAATTGAAAGATGTCCTATTCTTGATATCATTGAAAGGATAGATAAAAAGGACTTTTTCCGGACAGCAGCGGAGCAATTATGTGATACTCTTGATAAAACATGTGATGATTTCACAGAGCGCATGTTGCAGAGGGAAGAAGAAAGTTCCACAGTACTGGCAGATAACCTGGCTATTCCGCACATTATTGTCGCTGGTGAACACAGGTTCAATATGCTGCTCTGCCGATGTCGCGAAGGGGTATACTTCTCCGAAGAAGCACCACGGGTACAGATGATTTTCGTTATTGCCGGAACCAGGGATGAAAGGACCTTCCATCTGAGAGCCCTGGCGGCAATAGCCCAGATAGTGCAGAACAGGAATTTCGAGAAAAAATGGCTGGCTGCCAAGAATATAGAGGAATTAAGGGACCTGATACTCTTGGGAGAGAGAAAGAGGAACTGAACAATGCAATATCAATATAAAAAAAGCCTGGTGGATAAAGAAGTGACTTTCATGCTTGAAAACAGTATTCTTAAAGTACGATCTGATGAGGAGGAATTGAGAATCCCGCTGGAATCAATCAGGGAAATTCACCTGAAATTCAACCGTTCCCGCTTCAAGGGTAGAGAATACAGATGTATTATAAAAACCGATCTTAACAGAAAGATAAGTTTTTCGAACAAGTTTTTCTCGGGAATAGGTAACTTTTATGATCAGAGTGATGAATACACCGATTTTCTGTTGATCCTGCACCAGAAAATGACTGAATTCAATCCCGATGCTGTTGGCAGATCAGGCAGCAAACCGGGAATTTATTTGCTTGAAATATTATTTTCCTTATTCTTTCTTCTGGTTTTCGGGTTCCTGCTGATCGCTGCCCTGAACCTGTTAGGGCTGCTGATAATTATTTTTCTGAGTATCCCTGTAATAGGTTATATCATCAAGAATCGCCCGGGAAAATATAAGATGAGCGATATTCCTTATCACCTGTTACCTTCCCGAAGATAATTATCAGCTTATTCTCAAACAGAATGCAGAGGCAATTATGATAATGAAGTTAAATAGCCTGGGTATGTTCATCCTGTTATCCCTGATGCTGGTTCACCTGAAGTTACTTCAGGGTATCAGCATTGTCAGTACCATTGTACCCTTGGGTGAGTTTGCAGAAATTATTGGCGGGGATAGGGTGGAAGTAAGTGTTTTGATTCCTCCTGGAGCCGATCCACATACATTTGAGCCTGTCCCTTCCCAGATGAGGGCTCTGGATAAGGCTGACCTGTTGATTATTACAGGAGCGGGTCTTGATTTTGAACTGACCTGGATGGATAAAATTCTGGAACTGAACAGAGAGATAACAGTTTGTGATTGTTCCCGGGGAGTCGATCTGATCAGGAGTGCAACAAATCATTCCGATCATGGGCATCCAGACAGGGTGGATCCTCACGTCTGGCTTTCCCCCCGGAATGCAATGATCATCATCGATAACATAACGGAAGCAATCTGTGAACTTGATGCTGCCAATGCTGGATATTATGAGCCCAGAGCGGAATCCTATCAGGATGAACTGCTTGCCTTGCATAAGGAAATAATCAATATCATCAGGGATCTGGAAAGGAGAGCTTTTCTAGTTTATCATCCTTCCTGGGCTTATTTTGCCCGGGAATACAATCTGGTTCAGCATACGATTGAGCAAGACGGAAAAGAACCAACTGTCCGGGAATTGACCACTACGATTGATAGAGCCAGGGAAAATGATATCCGGGTGATTTTTATCTCTCCGCAGTTCAGTACGAAAAGTGCTCAGGTGATCGCCAGTGAAATCAATGCCAGGTTGCTGGTTATCGATCCCCTGGCTTATGGTTATTGCGACAATTTAAGGAACCTGGCGCATGCCCTGCAGGAAGCTGGTAATAATGAATGAACAGGAAGCAATCATAAGTCTAAATTCAGTATATTTCAGTTATGGCAAGGAACCGGTTCTGGAAGATGTCAGCTTGAATATATATCCTGGTGATTTTGTGGCTTTTGTTGGTCCTAATGGTGGAGGTAAGACCACCCTGCTCAAGATTATCACAGGTCTGTTAACACCCCAGCGGGGGACTATCAGGATTCATGGTGTCAAGCAGCACAGAGGCTGTCAGAAAATCGGCTATGTTGCTCAATTACCACCTGTTGACCGAAATTTTCCTCTGACGGTTCTGGAAGCGGTATTGATGGGTCTACTGCCAGAAAGGAAAATCGGGCAGAGATATACAAAAGCAGACAGAAGGAAGGCTCTGCAGATCCTGGATAAAGTAGGCATGGCTGATTATGCTCATCATCCTGTGGGCTCACTCTCAGGTGGTCAGCAGCAGCGTGTTTTTATAGCCCGTGCTCTGGTCGGTAATCCTGAGGTCTTGATAATGGATGAGCCCACTGCCAATGTTGACACCTGCATGCAAAAGGATATTTATACACTTCTCAGCGAGGTTCAGCGGGAGAAAATCACTATAATCCTTGTTTCACATGATATAGCGGCAGTATTACAATATGCCGGTAAAATCATCGGCTTGAACCGGAGAGTTTTCCATCATGCCAGAAAAGATCTTGATCTAAAGAGTCTGCAGGATATTTTCTGCTGTTCTGAACACGGACATTAAGGAGCATTATCCGTGGCGCTCCTGCAATATGAATTCATACGCAATGCTGTGTATGCGGCTTTTCTGGCAAGTATATCCTGTGGAATAATAGGCAGTTATGTTATTGTGAAAAGAATTTCCACGATAAGTGGGGGTATTGCTCATGCAGCTTTTGGCGGATTGGGGTTGGGGTATTTTCTGGGAGTCAATCCGGTCTGGGGGATAATCCCCTTCGGTCTGGCTTCAGCATTGAGCATTGGTTATTTAAGCAGGAAATCCCGCATGTCCGAAGATACCCTAATCGGAATTGTCTGGGCTTGTGGTATGGCTTTAGGCGTGCTGTTCATCGGATTGACCCCTGGCTATATTCCTGATCTTTTCTCCTACCTCTTTGGCAACATACTCACTGTACCTGCTGGAGATCTTCTGCTGATGATCCTGCTGGATATCATTATAATCACATTTACTCTGCTATTCTTCAAGGAATTTCTAGCGCTATGTTATGATGAAGAATATGCCCGTGTTACCGGAGTTCCAGTGATGACCCTTTACCTGCTGCTGCTGTGCATGGTGGCTCTGACCGTGGTAATGCTGATCAGAATCGTCGGCATTATCCTGGTTATCGCCCTTCTGACCATCCCAGCCAGTATTGCCAGAAATTTCACCAGTAAACTGAAATATTTGATGATCCTGTCCATTGTGATATGTTTTCTGTTATCACTATTCGGGATCTGGTTATCATATTTGCTGGATATTCCCTCGGGAGCTGCCATAATATTGCTGAGTTCTTTAGTGTTGAGCCTAACTTTGCTGATCAAGAAGATTAACTTTTTTGTATCAACCAGAATGATTAGGCATAAATAATTCTTCCGTGGATTTTATTCAAGCAGGAGTTTGATAATTGTCACAATCCAGAAAGGTATTTATTCAGACCTACGGCTGTCAGATGAACGTGTCCGATACTGAAATCGTTACCTCTATTCTGCAGGAAAATGGTTATAAGATGAGCGCCCAGATTGATGAGGCAGATATTTTAATTTTTAATACCTGTTCCGTAAGACAACATGCAGAGGACCGGGTACTGGGCAGGATAAATAATGAAATGACAAGGAAAACTGAGAATCCACTACTGAAGATTGGGGTAATCGGATGCATGGCTCAAAGATTGGGTACAAGGCTCAGGGAAAAGAATAGGGCCATAGATTTCGTAGTCGGTACAGACCAGTATAGAAAATTGCCGGAGATAATCGCACAGCTTTACCATAATTCCTGTTTCAGGGAAAACATTCAGATCAATGACAAAGAAGTTTATGAGGGTTTTTACCCCTGCCATCAGGGCAGGTTTACTGCTTTTGTAACCATCATGAGAGGTTGTAACAATTTCTGTTCTTACTGCATCGTTCCTTATACACGGGGTCGGGAACGCAGTCGCAGACCTCAGGAAATTCTTTCCGAAATCAGGAAGTTGGGGAGAAGCGGTTATAAAGATATCACACTGCTGGGTCAGAATGTTAATTCTTATTATCATGATAATGTAGATTTTCCCTCCCTGCTGAAGATGATCGATAAGATAGATAGTATTTACCGTATCAGATTTATTACATCACATCCCAAAGATCTTTCCGATTCACTGATCAGCACAATGGCCAGTTGTGGGAAGGTATGCGAACATATTCATCTTGGGATGCAGTCCGGTGACGATGAGATTCTGCGGAGAATGAATCGTGGTTACAGCGGAGACCAGTTTCTGCAGTTGACCCGGAAATTGAGAAAAGCTATTCCGGATATAGCCATTACCACTGATGTCATTGCCGGTTTTCCCGGGGAAAGTGAAGAGCAGTTCCAAAGAACTCTGGATTTGATGCGGGAAGTTGAATTTGACTATGCTTTCACTTTTAAATTTTCTCCTCGCAGCGGTACCAGGGCAGCAGAACTGGACGGACAGTTGCCGGAGGAGATATGCTTGGCAAGATTACAGAGACTAATCAACCTGCAGGAAGATATAACTCTGAAAAAATACCAGTATCAGATCGGAAAAACAAAAGAAATTTTTGTTGAACATTTTAGTAAAAAATCAGAAAGGGAAGTCTCCGGTAAGAGTAGAGATTTCAAAATTACCGTATTTCCCGGTTCCTCTGACCTGCTGGGAAAGCTGGTAAAAGTAAAAATCACTGCAGCTTCCGGGTGGACATTAAAAGGAAGCGCGATTTTAGGGTAAAATAGATCGTAAG
>JAFGRJ010000115.1 GCA_016935235.1 Candidatus Cloacimonadota bacterium | reverse complement strand
CCGAGTTTTACATACCTTTGCTTCATTATGATGCAATGAATCAGGAATATGCACTCAAACAGTGCAACCCATGATCTCGTCGAATAATTATATCTTACTATTACACAACACATTAGCACATCTGGCACAACCCTTGCTTCAATCTAGAGCAGTGATAATGGTGGGAGGGAGAGATGAGAAAGTTAACAGCTACTTTTCTGATTATATTGCTGACTTTGAGTTTTTCAGTTTCCGGTGAGGAAATGATCAGGTTAAAAGATCAAATTCAGCGGAGAACCAATTTCTGTTCAAGCAGTAACCTGAAAAAAGGTATTTACATCAAGGATGAGAAGATGTCCCGAAAAAATAATGCGATAATCTCCCGTTTTAATTCCAGTTCATGCCGTTATTCAGCTTTCAGTTTTCGTAGCAGAAGATTAGCCAATCAAAATATGAACCTTCGGGTTAATATAAACAAAAGAAAATAAGGAGAGAAGAATGAAATCATTTCTGATCGCTTCATTATTGCTGGGGGTTTTCCTCTCAGCTTATGCCGGGACAGTTCAGGGTTATGTTACTGATGCATTGACCAATGAACCTGTTTACGATGCCAAAGTTCACTTCACAACCAACGATGGGCAGCACATATGCTTTGATGCCTATACTGATGAAAATGGTTTTTATAGCATGGAAATCCTTAACGAGACCTATAATGGTCGTGCTTTAAAGAACCAGGAATACCGCGTTACTCTGATCGAAGAAATCGAAATAAATGATGGGATTACCGTCATTGATTTTGAACTGGTACCGACCAGTGGTAACCACAATAAAATGAATATTAAGAATCAAATCCAGAATTCTCAGAAATAGAAAAGGAGAGAAAATGAAGAGATTATTTATTCTGAACCTGCTGCTCGCCTTTGCGGCAAGCTGGGTGATCGCGGCAAATGTGCAGGGCACAGTCACTGATATTGATACGGGTGAAGCTGTTGCTGGTGCAACTGTCCGTTTTACCCTGACAGGTGAAGGTGATGGCAGCAGAGACGGAAATGGTTACCACCATGGACAAGGTAATGGTGGTGGAAACGGACATAATGTCTACACAACGGTAACCGACGAAAATGGCTTCTATCTTCTGGAAGATATCACAGATGGTGTTTATACCGGTCTTGCCAGAAAGAAAGGTGAATATCCTTCTGTAAGAATCGAGAATATTGAACTTACCGGAGATAACACGATCAATTTCGAGCTGACACCCTGTGGTTGCGAACAGATCTGCCCTGAACCAAGGAACAAGTAATTTGCAGAGGATTTCATTGGGGAGAAGTTCTCTTCTCCCCTTATTTTTCAAAGAAATCTCAAAAAAAAACTTGCTGGAATAGATCACTGCATTCACGGTGCAATCATGGGAAGGTGATCGAATTATGAGACCGATAATTTTTCTGTTCATGCTAATCCTGAACTGTTCAGCCCTGCTCACAGCCAAAAATCACGGAATCGATACCGGTAATACAAGAAGTCAGCAGAATTCACTGGACACATTAGAGATCAACCTGGTGAGAGGGGACAGCCTGGATATTTTCATAGATAAAGATGGCGATGGTATCTGTGATAACAGGAATTTCAGGGAACGCAATCACAAATGGCGAGAAATCAGGATGATATCACAGAAAATGTTCGAGCAAAGAACCGGACAGCCAGGGAAAAAGGCAAAACTTGGTAATCCTGATGATAATGGTCCCGGGAACGGCCATGGTGGAGGAAACGGAGGAGGTGGTTAATTCCCGGAAAGAATTTTATACTGGTCCTATCTCTTCTTCTACCGACCGTCTCTCATGCGCAGCATGATCTGCTCCTGTATTCCGAAATAGGTTCCGGTATCCAGAATGAGAAAGGCACGGATGATACTCAATGGACAGATCTATATCTGGAGATGTATAATAATTTCAACTGCAATAACTCGGAACTTGTTCTGAATACAACTTTAGCCCACTCACTCACAGAAAACAATCTCCATTCCTGGCAAGCAGACCTGGTTTCAGGTTTGCATCCTGGATATGTAGACCTTTTTGCGGGAGTTTTTTTTTCTGAAAATATGCGTGATTCTCTGACCCAGTTCCATTCATTTATAAGTGCCACCCATAGCAGGGATTATCTCGATAAATACAGGGAATTTGCCTTGAACCTGAGTTGGAATCAGGTGGAAGAGAGAAAGGAATTTACCAATATAGACATCAGTACAGCTTGTCACCTCAAGAATTTCTACAGAAGATATGCCCTGCACAACGATTTTGAGGTGAATGCACGAGTCCTTAACGAATTAACAGAACCGGTTGTTTTACTGGTTGCTCAATATCAGTTTAAACTGAGTTTCTCTTTAAAATCCCGGATTGGCTTAAACCTGGGATATTCAACAAACCATAATTTGCTGGGCTATGAGGGTGATCTGATCTATCGTGACTACCAGCTTTACGATATATTTGCCTATAATCAGCACAGGATTTTCAGCGAGCTTACCCTTTTGCTTGGTGAACTCAAATTCAAACCACAGCTTGAATTTATCTGGAAAAGATATCTGAAGACAGCTTTTGATGATGAATTTACAGAATTGAGTTACATCTTCAGTCTCTATCTGGACTTTTTTCTCCCCCGGGATATCCTGCTTTATTGCGATTGTTATTATCAAATCGCAGATAACCAGGGAGACCTCAGTTCAGGATATGCAGCTTCCGTTGGGATGCGATATCAATTCGATATATTCCCTTCCGGGAAACCATAAACCCATGAACAGAGAAAAATTTCTTAAAGTATTACTCATAAGCCTGACCGTGATTATCATTGCGATCTGGGTAACTGTTATAATAATCCAGAATCAGAATGCAAAAATCCAGCTTCAGGAAGAAAAACTGCATAATCTCCTCTATCTTGATGTTCTTAAGAAAGCCTTCATAAATAATATCTTTGCCGTGGAAAAGATCGAGTCTCTCCTCATCGAGAAAATAACCACTGTCAATAACCTGTTAACCAACAGTCTCTTCCCGTCGGATAAGGAACTGGAGAGGATCTGTAGAGAAAATTCTTTCTATGAGATAAGTTTTGTCGATTCTTCAAGCAATATAATTCGCTCAAATTTCAGAAAAGGTGAATTTCCCTATGATCTATCCCTGCTGGAGCTTGCCCCGGGAGAGGAAATTACCTTCAGGATTCCAGCCGAGGAAGCCACTGACTCCGAAAATCTCTATTATATCAAAAGACACGGAAATTATTTCTTCGTAGGAGCTATAGCTCAAGCTGACATCAGAAATCATATCGGGGAAATTTCACTATCCAGAATGATGGAATTCGTTGAAAGTTCTCTGGATGAGAAAGACAAGATTTACGATCTGACAAGGCATGTGAAATATATCGTGATCCAGGATACCCTGGGCATTATAGCTGCCACAAGAAACATATCCTCACTGACAAGAATGGAGAGTGATCCTTTCCTGGTTAATTCTTATCTGAAAGAGGATAATGATTCCCGGATCACATCCTTCCAGGCTGAAACGATCCTGGAAACTGTCAGCCCTTTTTATATCGATAATTTCGACTTCGGCATAATCCGCCTGGGATCAAGTCTTGCCCGGATCGAGAAAGCAAGGGAGAGAAGGCTTTTTGTTATTGTGATCTTTTCCTTTATTCTGCTGGCGTCTCTGTTTCTTGAAGCTGTTTTCTACAAAAATTATCTTCGTTTACGAGAATCAACTGAGGAGCTTAATGCCAGCAGAAGAATGGTCGAGTTAGCCAGGCTGGGCGGTGAAGTTGCTCATGAAATCAAGAATCCCCTGAATTCCATCTTCATGGTGCTGCAAAGAATAAAGAAGGAGTTCCGGGTCCAGGATAATACGGAGGAATACACAAATCTGCTTGCTATTTCCTTCAGTGAAATCGAAAGATTGACACAGATCATCGAAAGATTTCTATCGTTTACCAGGGATATGATTATTAACAAGACCAGCACGCATATTACTAAGCTCTTGCAAAATACCTGCAGCCTTTTTTCCGACCAGGCTGCCAGAGAAAATGTCCTGCTGCAGAGCGAATGTGAGACGGATCTGGTTATTGATATTGACGAAAGAAAAATTCTGCAGGTCTTGATAAATCTCATCAAGAACTCTTTCGAAGCATTCGAGCCTCTTTCTCAGGAAAAGAGAATAATGATCAGTGCCAGGTCTGACAAGCAGGATCTGGTCATCGAAGTTGAAGATAACGGAAGGGGTATCGAACCCCAGGTATTACCCCTCATCTGGGATCTGTATTACTCCACCAAAGAATCGGGAAACGGGATCGGATTACCGACCACCAGAAAAATCATAGAAGCACATCACGGGAATATTGCAGTTGTCAGCAAATATGGGAAGGGCACCATTTTCACAATCCGTCTTCCTCTCGGGAATAAAAACTAGAATATGAAAATATTGGTGATCGAAGACGATAATAATCAGCGGAAACTGCTGCAGGATTTTCTGGACAAGAACGGTTACCAGACCGCTACTGCCGCAGACGGAGAAGAAGGTATTTCAGTATTCAAGCAGAATCTCTTCGATCTGGTAATCACGGATTTCCGGATGCCCCGCAAAAATGGACTGGAAGTACTGCAGGAGATAAAAAAAATCAATCCTCTCTCTGCAGTTATCATCATCACCGCCTTCAGTGATATTAGTGATGCCGTTTCCGTAATCAAGGAAGGTGCTGTTGATTATATTCTTAAACCGATCAATCTGCAGGAATTGCTGAACAAACTGAAACAGATCAGAGGGCAAATTGATATTCAGAAGGAAAGTCGGGAAGTTTTCCTGCAGATGCCGGAACTGGATCTCACATCTACTCTGATTACGAAAAGCCCCAGAATGAAAGAAATCCTCAGTATCGTACAACGTGTTTCCCGGAATTCCGCGGCAGTTCTTCTCACCGGAGAAAGCGGGACTGGCAAGGAGCTGGTCGCAGAGCTTATTCACGAGATCGGTCCCAGAAAGGATAAAAAACTGGTCAAAGTAAACTGCGCTGCCCTGCCAGATACCCTTCTGGAAAGCGAGTTGTTCGGGCATGTAAGAGGATCTTTCACGGGTGCGGACAGGGATAGAAAAGGCAGATTTGAGGAAGCGGACGGAGGTACGATCTTCCTGGACGAGATCGGGGAAATATCACCGCTCATTCAGGTAAAGCTGCTGCGGGTATTACAGAACATGAACTTTGAACCGGTAGGCAGTTCCCGCACTCGCAGCGTGGATGTCAGGATTATCTCGGCTACCAATAAAAAACTGGAAGATGAAATCCTGCGGGGCAATTTCCGGGAAGATCTCTATTATCGTCTGAATGTTGTACCCATCCACCTTCCCCCTTTACGGGAAAGAAAAGAAGATATTCCCCTGCTGCTGGACTTCTTCCTGGAGGAGTTGAAGGTCAACGATGTTTTCAGTTTTTCCCAGAGCGCTGTAATGAAACTGATGTCCTTCAACTGGGAGGGCAACATCCGCCAGTTAAGGAACCTGGTTATCAGGGTAGTTACCCTGGCCAGAAATAATGTCATCACTGCAGAGGAATTACCGGATAACCTGAGCAGTATCAGGGATGATAAAACTGTCACGGAAACCATGAAACTGGAAGAGGTCGAAAAAGCTCATATCCTTAAAGTACTGCAGCTCTGCGGGGGAAATCAGAAAAAAGCGGCTGAACAGCTCGGTATACACCGCAATACCCTGGCCCGGAAGATCAGGGAATACAATATCAAACTGGACTGATCCAGGTGAAAAATTATCTTATCAGTTATTTATAAATTCAACTTTCCCGGTTTCAGAATCAAAATCCCCACATCCGCTGATTACCCGATATCTTAACCGGATTTTTCCTGTTATCCCTTAAGAATTTTTAATACGAAAATATTTGAGTTAACCTGGTAAAAAAATTGACACAAATATCTCAATTATTTAACTTAAATAAGTCTAATATCTTCAAGCGATTTCAGAACATACAAAAAACGATAAGAATTAATTATCAGATGCAGATGAAACAATGTAGATTACCTGATCCCGGTTCTGGGATATCTGACAATATATTCAAAAAACAAGGGAGGAACGTATGAAGAAGTATGGGGCTGAGTTTTTCGGTACTTTCTGGCTGGTCCTGGGTGGTTGTGGTAGTGCTGTGCTGGCTGCTTCATTCCCCAGAGTGGGCATCGGTCTGCTGGGGGTATCACTGGCATTTGGTCTGACCGTTCTTACCATGGCTTTCGCTATCGGGCATATATCGGGATGCCACCTCAATCCCGCAGTATCCCTGGGGTTATGGGCTGGTGGACGCTTCCCGGCGAAGGAACTCCTTCCTTATATCATTGCCCAGGTTCTGGGTGGAATTGCTGCTGGTGGTATTCTGTATCTCATCGCTTCTGGTAGAGCAGGTTTTGATGTGTCGGCAGGTTTTGCTTCCAACGGTTATGGTGCCCATTCCCCGGGTGGGTACAGCCTGCTGGCAGCTCTGATAAGCGAGGTGGTAATGACTATGATGTTTCTCCTGGTCATTCTGGGGGCAACTGACAAACGGGCGCCTCAGGGTTTCGCTCCCATCGCCATCGGTCTGTGCCTCACTCTCATACATCTGATCAGCATACCGGTAACAAACACATCGGTAAATCCCGCCCGCAGCACCGGAGTTGCAGTGTTTGCCGGGGGCTGGGCGATTTCACAACTCTGGCTTTTCTGGATCGCTCCTCTCATTGGCGGCATGCTGGGTGCATTTATCTATCGCCTGATCGGCAGGGAGAAGAATTAACCATAGTAATACCTTTTTAAAAGTTACCGTAGTTAAGACTTATAATATTATAGTAATGATGATAATTATTATATAAGTCCCTGATATCCTCCAGGTATTACGAGATCAGTTTTAATTCATTTTCAAATATGATAAAAATTCGCCGCTAACCGCGATGTTAGCAGCGATCATCCACTCTGGTGGGCTTCATTGGAAACTATCCGGACTCTATTCCCGGATCCAACCGGGGAGTTTAAAGAGGCTGTGTACCTGTTTCAGGAAATTAAGAGATTAAAACCTATCTTTGTTCAAACAAAATAAGATCCGAAAACTGCATTGAAACAATGCAAAGCTTTATGAAAAGAAAGAGTGGTTTGAAAAGGTTCTGAACCTGTTAAATGAATTTTAATTTTGCATGCTACCTGCGAACTGGCTGATGATATTAAGAATGCTGTTTGCCCACTTTAACATTCCCACCTGATATAAGGAATATGAAATATAAATAAAAGGAAGTAACATCAACTACTTCCTTTTAATAATTCAACTTTATTTTGTCAGAACCATCTTCCTGCTGTAATCACCCCTATCAGTGATCAGCTTATAGATATAGACACCGGATGGTACCAGATTACCATTACTGTCCTTGCTGTTCCAGTCGGTGTAGAGCTTCTCATCCTTGCCCAAAGGTTTATCTTTGAATAAAGTGATCACTGCCTGACTCTTGATGTCGTATATGATCAGTGTACCAATGCAATCCTCGGGCATCATGTAACTGATCTTGGTATTGGGATTGAAAGGATTGGGATAGTTCTGATGCAGGCCATAGATATCAGGGATGTCGGGGGTTCCTGGATCTTCACCATCCTCGGGAATAAGAAGAGAGATTGGGCCATAAGTAATGGTTTCTCCAGAAGTCTGAACACTCTCTATCCAGTACCAGTATTCATTGCCGATAACCACTTCATATTCATCCTCGTAAATATAGTCTGTCGGTTCGGAGGTCGTACCGGCACCCGGGATAAGTTCATTGTTGATCTGCAGTGATTGTTCGAGATCATTACTATATGATCGATACACGTTCCAGCCAAGATTGTTGGATTCGCTCTGGGTAGTCCAGAAAAGAGTAGGACAGCTGTTACTATATACAGCAGTGAAAGATGAAAGTTCTACTGGAAGCTGCTGGGTGTCATTGGTGATAACAAAAGCGAAATCTAATGATTCATAGGGAGGTTCAGGATTAAAGAGTTCATTCCAATCACCCGGCGAACCCCACACAGCATTGTCCTCCCAGTGATTGTAGGTTGTAACCCAACCATGCGTATTCAGTTGATTATCGGGAATATCTATTACTAGCCAGTATATTGTACCCGCTATCTGCCAGAAAGGATCCGGTATATCCTGGATACTTATTTGACCATAATCGTCTTGAATGGAAAGTTCCCAGTCATTATTCAAAGGATCAAACCATCCTAGATCTCCAGAATCTCCCCAAGATATGCCATATTCACCCTGATAAAATTCAAATGAGCGCCACCATTTCAGTAAATTTGGTGTTGAATATGGTAACTCCCCAGCGGGAAGATTTGACCAGATACCTATATTAACTTTTAAGATCTCTGGATAGTTTCCAGGATAAACTGAAAAGTAGAAATGAATATCTGTTATCTGCCCTGTTTCAGCACATTGGAAATCATCAGCCAAGTACCAGGTTCCAAAGTCTACGCAATAACCATCGTAGTCTCCCAATTGGGGGAAATGCATTTTATGGGGCTCTCCATAATTCCAGACACATAATAAAGTTGAGAAAAGAAAACTAAAAAAAATAAGAATACTTATTCTTTTCTTCATATTCCCTCCCATTAACGATTTGTAAACTAACCAAGAAAATCAAGACTATAGAAAATTTGTAAAGAAATATTTATTATATTATTTT
>JAFGRJ010000114.1 GCA_016935235.1 Candidatus Cloacimonadota bacterium | reverse complement strand
TATTTTAATAATCGGCATGAATTAATCAATTTAATAAGAAAATATCCCCTGAGAAATTATTCGAGTACATAAGAAATTCTATGATAATGTGCTTTGTCCTTTCGATGAGCGCAGCGAAGAGAAATCTTTGCTGACAGGTAAGAAGAAAGTTTTTTCATTCCTGTTCAGGGATTCGAAAAGACAAGTTGTGTTTTTTTTAAAGTGATGATTTCAAAATAATTATCAATATAACATTCATATTACTTACTTTCTGATTTACAAAAATGACATCATGCAACATTTTACCACCATATGGGAAAGGGTATTATTTTCGCTATTAAGCGCTTTGCTGTTCACGATGGTCCCGGTATCAGAACGACCATCTTTTTTAAGGGTTGTGCACTAAATTGCTGGTGGTGCCACAATCCAGAAGGGATAAGTCCGGAAGTTGAATGTGTGAAAAAATATCTGACAGTGGAAGGCAGAAAATTTACGCGGGAGGAAGAGGTAGGATATTCGATCAGCAGTAGTGAGCTAATGACGGAGATCAGGAAAGATACCGTTTTTTATCAGGAATCGGGGGGAGGCGTAACTTTTTCGGGGGGAGAACCTCTGCAACAGGCGCAATTTCTGAAGGAATTGCTGCTGCAATGTCGTCAGGAAGGTATCCATACCTGCCTGGATACTTCAGGTCATACAGATGGGGGCGTTATTGAGATGATGATCGGATCAGTCGACTTATACCTTTACGATCTGAAAATGCTGGATAATCCTGATCATGAGAAATATACTGGAGTGAGAAACGAGCTGATCCTGAAAAACCTGGTCAGGCTGGCAGAAATGGGGGAAAAAGTGAACATCAGATATCCTGTGATTCCCGGGATCAACGACAACATAGAAACAATAAGGAAGGTGGGAGAATATCTCGGCAGATTGCCGGGAATTGAAAATATAGACCTCTTGCCTTTCCATAACATTGCCAGGGATAAATATGAACGTTTTGGACGGGAATACCGCTGTGTGAACTGGCAGAGTCCATCTGCCGGACGGCTTCGCAAGATAAGCATTTTCTTGCAGTCAATGGGATTTAGAGTAAGGATAGGTGGTTAAATGACCGATAGGATAAAAAGGCTTCGAGAAAAAAGTCAATATGCAGTTAACAGGATCTCGGCTGAACGGGCTTTACTGGTGACGAAATTCTATCAGCAGCCAGAAACAGCGGAACTGCCCATACCAGTGCAGAGAGCCCGATGTCTGGCTTATATACTGGCTCACAAGAAACTGTATCTGGGGGAAGGTGAGCTGCTTGTCGGGGAAAGGGGTCCGGAACCCAGAGCAACTCCCACCTATCCGGAGATATGTCTGCATACACTGAAGGACCTGAAGATACTGGATGATCGCGAAAAGGTGAGTTTCAAAGTGGATAAGGAGACCAGAGACATTTACGAAAAAACGGTCATACCCTTCTGGCAGGGCAGAACCATGCGGGAGCGGATTTTTGCTGCCATGTCGCCCGAATGGCTGAGATCCTATGAGGCAGGCATGTTTACAGAGTTCCAGGAACAGAGGGCACCCGGTCATACGGTTCTGGGAGATAAAATTTATCATCAGGGCATGCTGGACCTGATCGGGCAGATTAATGCTATACTGGCAGAGAGCAGTGATTGGCAAGACAGCAGCAGGAAGAGTAGGATAGAAGAATTGCAGGCGATGATAATTGCTGCCCAGGCAATAATAAAATATGCAGTAAGATACTCCGAACATCTAATGGCAGCAGCAGATCAAGAGGAAGACTCCAGGAGGAAAGCGGAACTTGCCAGAATGTCCGGAATCTGCCGGCATGTTCCAGCACATGCTCCCCGCACCTTTCAGGAAGCTCTGCAGTATTACTGGTTCGTCCACCTGGGAGTGATCACCGAACTCAATCCTTGGGATTCCTTTAATCCCGGGCGCCTCGATCAGCATCTCTATCCTTTCTATAAAAAAGATATCAAGACAGGTGTACTGAACAGGGAAGAAGCCATAGAACTGCTGCAGGCTTTCTGGATAAAGTTCAATAATCATCCCTCGCCACCCAAAGTGGGAGTTACTGCTCAGGAAAGTAATACATACACAGATTTCGCTCTTATCAATATCGGGGGTCTTACGGAAGACGGAAAGGATGTTAGCAACGAACTCAGCTTTATCCTGCTCGATGTGATCGAGGAGATGCGTCTGCTGCAGCCCAGTTCCATGGTTCAGATTAGCACCGCAAGTCCCGATTCACTCCTGGAACGTGCCCTGAAGATAATAAAGACAGGCTATGGTCAACCATCTATATTCAATGCGGATGCCATTGTGAGAGAACTGCTGCGTCAGGGTAAGACACTTGCCGATGCCAGGAATGGCGGGAGCAGCGGTTGTGTGGAAACAGGAGCTTTTGGTCGGGAATCCTATATCCTCACCGGGTATTTCAATCTCACCAAGATTCTGGAGGTAACTCTCAATAACGGATATGATCCCTGCAACGGGCGACAGGTGGGAATAAGGACCGGTGATCCCTGCAAATGGGAAAATATAGAGGAATTATGGCAGGCATACCACCTCCAGCTGCAATATTTCATAGATATTAAATTAAAGGGTAACGATATTATTGAAAACCTTTATGCAAACAACCTGCCAGCACCTTTTCTGTCTCTTCTCATTGATGACTGTATGGTCCGGGGCAGGGATTATAATGCCCGGGGGGCAAGATACAATACCAGTTACATTCAGGGAGTCGGTCTGGGCAGTATCACCGATAGCATCACCTCGATAGCCTATAATGTTTTTGATGAAGGGAAGGTCTCGATGAATGTACTGCTGCAGGCTTTGAACTCGAATTTCACCGGTTCTGAAGAACTGCATTGCGACTTGATCCATGCCACTCCCAAGTATGGAAACGATAATGAGTATGCCGATCGCACTGCTCTCAAGGTATTTAATTGTTTTTTCCAGGCAGTTGAAGGCAGAAAAAGCCCTTTGGGTGCTGACTACCGCATTAATATGCTGCCGACCACCTGTCATGTCTATTTCGGGCAGGTGACCGGTGCCACTCCGGATGGGCGTAAGGCTGGCATGCCTCTTTCGGAAGGCATCTCACCGGTGCAGGGAGCAGACCGGCTGGGTCCCACTGCTGTATTGAAATCAGCTGCGGTGATCGACCACCTGCGTACTGGCGGTACGCTGCTGAACCAGAAATTCTCTCCCGATTTCTTCAAGGATGAAGAAAGTATCGCCAGGCTGGTAAAATTGATCCGCAGCTATTTCACAATGATGGGACATCACATCCAGTTCAATGTAGTTTCAGCTTCCCTTTTGCTTCAGGCGCAGAAATATCCCGAACGTTATGGAGATCTAATCGTCCGTGTGGCAGGTTACAGTGATTATTTCAACAACCTGGGCAGGGAACTGCAGGACGAAATCATCAGAAGAACCGAGCATTCCGGTGACTGATCTGGAAGGATCTATATTTCAGATACGAAAAAATAAAACAGGAACAACATGACCATAAGAAAGGCAGAGCATTATCTGAAGGCAGATATTACCTTGCTGGCAGCAGCCTTTATCTGGGGATTTGCCTTTGTTGCCCAGAGAGCGGGGATGCAATTCATAGGACCATTCCTGTTCAATGCCATCCGATTTTTTCTGGGCACTCTGATCATGCTTTTTCTGATGAAGAGTTCCTACCCTGGTTTTATCAGAATTCCCCGGGTTGATCTGCTGCAAGCCGGATTGGCTTTTGTAGCAGGGATAATACTTTTTCTGGCTGCTTCCCTGCAGCAGCTGGGGCTGGTGTATACAACAGCTGGTAAAGCAGGATTCATCACTGGTTTTTATGTAGTGCTGGTACCATTCTTCGGGATCTGGTGGAGTCGCGAAAAACCTGGCATGTATCACTTCGCGGGGGCATTCCTTGCCCTGGCAGGCATATATTTATTAAGTCTGAAGAATATTCACAGCGTTAACAGGGGTGATCTGCTGGTATTTGCCAGCGCCTTCTTCTGGGCTGCTCACGTGATCTGGCTGGGCAATTTTTCAGCCCGTGTTCACATTTTTACCTTTGCTGCCATTCAGTACGGGATATGCTCCATTTTGAGTATGGTGTTTGCTGTTCTGATGGAAAGCATCTCTTTAAATGCAGTGCGGGAAGCTCTATTACCGCTTCTTTATGGCGGCGTAATGTCGGTGGGCATTGCTTTCACCCTGCAGATTCAAGGGCAGAAAACAGCCCATCCTGCTCATGCTGCCATAATTCTGAGCCTGGAAGGTGTTTTCGCGGTTCTCGGCGGATTATTACTGCTCAAGGAAACTCTGACGACACGGATCATCGCCGGGTGTTTCTTGATCCTCTGCGGTATGGTGCTTGCTCAGGTAACCCGCCACAGGATACTGGCAAGAAAACCATTTTTTCCTGATTAGCTGTTACCAAGTTCCTGCAGATATTTCAGGACAACAGGAAAAGTGCTTTGCAAAGCCTTTCTTAAAGCAAAGATCTTATCCGGATCGAGTTCCCCGCTCCATTCGTCCATGAATATTTTCTTGAATTCAACTGAAACACAGCAGGCGGAATCCGGAAAATTCTCGTGTACCCAGTTGGCAAAATAACCACTGGTGAATTTGACATTGATGCGTACATCCAGCCTTTGTTGCCCCAGTTTCTGTTCTGCCAGCTTCTGCTGCAGCTCCGGGATAAGTGCTTTATATTTCAGGGGAATGCTGTTATATCCGAGATTGATTTCCGGATTAAGGTGGGGATCGTCAGGCTCAGCAAGGGGACCATGGCGGCGGTGATTATAGGAATGGATGTCGTAAATAAAGAAATTCCCGAACCTGTTCTTTACCTGATGCAGCATTCTGGCTGTGTGGAGGTAAAACCAGTCATATTTGGCAAGGCTTTCCTGCAGGACTTCACTTTCCGGCGGTTCCCGGCGAACCTGCAGGCCCCAGGCATCAGAAGGTTTCAGATAGATTGCTTTATCCCTGCTGCGGTTCAGATCAACTTCAAACCTGCTCAATCTGACGACAATATTATTACCACAGGTTTCAGTGAAGAATTCCGTGTAAGGATCTTCCTC
>JAFGRJ010000113.1 GCA_016935235.1 Candidatus Cloacimonadota bacterium | reverse complement strand
CTGTCATTACCAGCTCTAGTTGATATCCTCATCGAAATAATACTCGGATTCATCCACGAAAAAGATATCCAGCAGCTCCTTGACGGTTATCTCTTTTCTGCCGGAAAATATGATTAAATTAACGATGTCGTCCATCATGCGTTTGTCTATTTGTTTCTTCATGAAAAGATGAAGCTGCATCGAAAGAGAGATGATCTTCTCAAACATATCCTCGTTAATCGATTTACCGTTGAGAAGTTTAATGAGAAAACCGAAAGCTTCCGGAGCAATAACTCGCTTTTCGTCCTCGGCCAGAATACGGTAATAAGCAGCAGGTTTTTCGGTCTGATCAAGGTTTTCAATCAATTTTTTAATCTCTCTTTCGGTCATGCCTAATTTTTTCAGCTTTGCCCTTACCGCTTTATCTGGAAAAATTATCTCCATCAATTCATCTATTCGGGAATCATTCATTTTCTTATCATCCTGTTCACCTGATATTGAAAAATTATTTTTATGTTATTTTCCCGCAACATTTTTTATACTTTTTTCCACTTCCACAGGGACATGGGTCATTTCTGCCAATTTTCTTCCCGACCTGCCGGGGTTGTAATTTCGATCTTTCCCCGCTGGGATAGGTCTCAGGTTCTCGCGGCTGGGAAGGTCTGTTCTGACTGGCTGCGACGATTGCGGCTGCTTTGGCCCTTTGATAGGCAGAAGCTGCAACATGTTCCTCCTGTTGTGACAGCTTCAACATATCCCGCAATGCCTCGGCAGAAATTATATAAGTAGTAAATACTTTTCGGGTGACATTTTTATTGATCTTTGCCACCAGGTCCTGGAAGAGGAGGAACGCCTCTTTCTTATATTCGATTAAAGGGTCTTTCTGACCGTAAGCTCTGAAACTGATGCCTTCTTTAAGAAGATCCATTTCATGCAGATGATCTCGCCACAGATTATCAACCTCGGAAAGCAGGACCCTGCGCTCTATTTCCCGCATCTGTTCGGCAGTTAACTCCTGTTCTCTTTTATCATATGCCTGCAGCACGACTTCAATGGTGGAAGCGGTAAGCGTCTCAACCGTTGGTCGTTCACCCACAAGTTGCGCTTCCGTTGTCTGGATGTTAAGATTATGCCTTAACCATTCCAGAATGTTGCTGATCTGCCAGTCTTCATAATAAGTAATCTCACCGACCTCTGTCTCGATAATGTCAGCAATAGTATCCTTGATCATCTCCAGTATCTCGAATTTAAGATCATAACCCTTGAGTACATTACGCCGATATTTATAAATCACTTCCCGCTGCTGGTTCATTACTTCATCGTATTTCAGCAGTTGTTTCCTGATCTCGAAATTATAGGCTTCCACCCTCTTTTGAGCTCTTTCCACAGCTTTTGTCATCCAGGGATGGACAATGGGTTCACCTTCACGGTATCCGAGCTTCATCATCATGGGAGCCAGGCGTTCAGGAGCGAAAAGACGCATCAGGTCATCCTCTAAGGAAAGATAGAAACGGGAAGTACCGGGGTCACCCTGCCGTCCGCTGCGACCCCGGAGCTGCCTGTCGATACGACGGCTTTCATGGCGTTCTGTACCAATAACATGCAACCCATCGAGGGGCAGGCCGTAATTGTATTCTGGACTTCTTTTCCGTGTGAGTGTCAGGTACTCCTTCTTAGCCTGCTCTACTACACCTTTGCCCAGTTTTATGTCCGTGCCCCTTCCTGCCATGTTGGTCGCAATGGTCACTGCGCCCGGTTCACCGGCATAGGTAATGATCTCGGCTTCCTTCTCATGATACTTGGCATTAAGTACTTCATGCCTTATCCCATTGCGTCTTAACATTCTGCTCAGCGTTTCCGATACCTCCACCGAAACCGTGCCCACCAGAACCGGTTTGTTTTTCTCATGCCAGTATCTTATCTCATCTATGATTGCTTTGTATTTCTCATTTTTACTGAGGTAGATAACATCATCATGATCTATACGCGTCACCGGCAGGTTGGGAGGGATAACCATCACCGGCAAATGATAGATCTCGGCAAATTCTGCTTCCTCGGTAACAGCGGTTCCTGTCATGCCCGCCAGTTTCTCGTACATGCGGAAATAATTCTGCAGAGTAACGGTGGCAAAGGTCTGGGTTGCTTCCTCGATCTCAACATTTTCCTTGGCTTCCAGAGCCTGGTGCAAACCATCACTGAACCTGCGACCTGGCATCATCCTCCCGGTAAATTCATCAACAATGATAACCTTGTTGTTGTTGATCACATAATCAACATTCTCCTCGAAAAGGGTATAACTTTTCAATAGTTGTTTGATATTATGCAGCTTCTCATTCTTATCAAGAAACCGGGAGGTTATTTCCTCTTTTCGCCTGCTTTTCTCCGCAAAGGAAAGGACATCATTTTCATCAACTTCCCTAAGCTCATCATCCAGCTCTTCCATAATAAAGAGATCGGGATCCTTCTGAGAGACAAAATCATTGCCTTTTTCGGTTAAATCAACGCTATTCTGTTTTTCCTCAACAACATAGTAAAGTTCAGCATCAAGCAGATGCATCTTCTTATCCCGAATGTAGTAACCCTCATAATCGTTGACCAGCTTCTTCAGCTCTCCTTCCTTCATGTGCTTGAGAAACATCTTGTTCCTGGGATCAGCTCTTTGTACCAGTAGCAGCAATCTGCCCAGCTCCTCTGTATCCTGCTGCTGATTGGATAACAAGTTCTTTATCTTTGTAAGATATCCCTGCACGAGGTTTCTCTGGGTTAAAACCACCCTGCTGATTATAGGTTTTAATTCCTTATAGAAATTCTTGCTTTCCTGAACCGGTCCGCTGATGATCAGGGGAGTTCGCGCTTCGTCAATCAGCACACTGTCCACTTCGTCTATAATTGCATACTGATGTCTTCTCTGCACCAGCCTGTTCACTGAAACCGTCATATTATCACGCAGGTAATCGAAACCGAATTCACTGTTCGTGCCATAGGTAATATCACATTGATAAGCTGCTTTCCTGTCCTCGATCTCCATACCGCTGATGATACAACCCACACTGAGCCCGTGAAATTCAAAAATGATTCTCATCCACTCCGAATCACGTTGAGCAAGGTAATCATTTACTGTAACAAGGTGTGCGCCCCTGGCAAGCAGGGCATTAAGAAACAGGGGAAGAGTGGCAACCAGGGTTTTCCCTTCACCGGTTGCCATCTCGGTTATCATGCCGCGGTGCAGTACTATCGCCCCGACAAGTTGTACGTCAAATGGTATCATGTCCCAGACCTGTTCATGGCCACGGATCATATATTTGTAACCTATGAGGCGTCTGCAGGTATCCTTCACTATAGCAAAAATCTCTGTCATGTATCTGTCGAGCAACGCTTGTGTATTTACCTTCAGTTGTTCCGACTTCCGGTCCAGTTCATTGCCCAGACTGTTCCTGACACCTTCATCAATTTCCAGCTGATAGGCTTTTTCCAGTTGCTCCAGTTCCTCCTCCTGGGGTGTCAATTCAGCTCGGATACTGGCTCTAATCTCCTGAACTCGATTTCTCAGTTCATCATCACTCCTGCCAGCCAGTGTCTCATAGATCCCATTTATCTCCTGAACCACGGGCAGGAGTTTCTTTAATTCCCTTTCTATATGGGTACCGAAAAATTTCTGCTTCACAGCTCTAATCATTACTAATATCCTTAAACAGGGCGCCTGATTTTTTTGGACAATCCTTCAAGGCAGATACTGCTTGTCAATAATTTAAGCAAAGCACTGATAAAAGCTTCCTCAGAAACATATCAGGATCTACAGGTTTGCAACCGACACCTTTTTGGTTTTTGGCTTGACGAAAAAATAAAAATAAAAGTATCTATTACATAAAAAAATGGAGTTGCAATGGATACACAAAAGGGAAGGTTGACCAGTGTTAATTTAGAGGAAATCAGGAAATTAACGATGCTGGCACGGGCAGCCATTCTGAAAATGACAACTCTGGCTGGTTCCGGTCATCCCGGTGGTTCCATGTCCACCATTGACTATTTACTTGTATTATTACATCTGGCTAAACTCGATCCTCAAAATCCTGACTGGAAACTGCGGGATAGAATAATCATCAGTCACGGACACGTTTCTCCAGCGGTTTATGCGGCTCTTGGCCTGAGAGGATATTTTCCCCTGGATGACGCCATTGCCCAATTCCGTCTGGCAGGTTCTATATTCGAGGGGCACGTGGAACCGGAAGTACCGGGAGTGGAATGGGCCAGTGGTAACCTGGGTCAGGGGTTATCAGCAGCCTGTGGTATTGCCCTCGCCTGCCGCTTGCAGAAGATCTGGAATCATATCTTCGTGCTCATGGGCGATGGTGAACAACAGAAAGGTCAGTTAAGCGAAGCGCGCAGGTTCGCTATAAAATACGGATTAAAGAACATTGTGGCTTTCTGCGATCATAATGGTCTCCAGATAGGCGGTAGTATTTCAACCATTATGCCCCAGAATATCAAAGATGACTATCAGGCTGATGGTTGGCAGGTGATCTCCATCAATGGGCATGAACTGTCTGAAATTCAGGAAGCTATTTTTACTGCCAGCAGAGCGGATAAACCGTCTCTTATCCTGGCTGAAACAGTGATGGGCAAGGGTGTTTCCTTCATGGAAAACAAGGAACAATACCACGGTTCAGCATTATCAGAAGAGCAACTCGCATCTGCCCTGCAGGAGCTTGGCATAGATAATGATCTGCCAAGATACAAAGAATTGCGTCAGGCTTTTTTCCCGTTAACTGAAAAAACCAGAAATTCTCAAGATATCCGGATAAATACAGGCAAACCGCATATTTATCAGGAAAGGACCGATAACCGTTCCGCCTGGGGAAACGCTCTCTGTGATATCTCACAGATTAATCCGCATCTGTCTGTAGCAGTATTCGATTGCGATCTGCAGGTTAGTGTAAAAACCTTGGAATTCGAAAGACTTTTCCCGCAGAGATTCTTTGAATGCGGTATAATGGAACATCATGCCGCGGTGACAGCCGGGGCGATGTCCAGAGAGAACATTCAGGTGTTTTTCGCTGATTTTGGTGTTTTCGGTGTTGATGAAACCTACAACCAGCATCGCCTGAACGACATAAACAACACTAATCTGAAAATTATCACAACTCATGTAGGATTGGATGTGGGTGAAGACGGTAAAACCCATCAATGCATAGATTATCTGGGGGTAATGCGTAACCTCTTTAATTTCAGAATAATCATACCAGCAGATCCCAATCAGACTGATCGGGCAATAAGATATCTGGCCGGTAAAAAAGGGAATTATCTGGTGGCAATGGGCAGATCAAAGACGGATATCATTCACTCGTCCGCAGGCAAGGTTTTTTTTGATGAAGATTATCAATTCACTTACGGCGAAGCTGATCTGCTCCGCGAAGGAAACCAGGTTGCAATCTTTACCATGGGGAATCTTGTCTCTTATGCCCTGAAGATATCTGACCTCCTGGAGAGCCGGGGACTCAGGACACAGGTCTGGAACATCTCCACTCCACTGCAAATTGATGAACAGGTGATATTTAAAGCCGCCGCCACCGGATTCGTCTTCTCCTACGAAGATCATAATATCAATACCGGACTTGGTTCCCTGCTGGCAGAAAAACTGGTCCATCTAGGCCTTTCCTGCCACTTTCATAAGTTTGGCGTCCGTAACTACGCTGTCTCCGGGAAAGCCAAGGACGTGTATAAATACTGTAGCCTTGATCCAGAATCAGTAACAGCTAAAATCATCAGTATCATCGAGAAACCCGGTGTCAGGTCGTATTAAAAACTACCCTGTTCCCTGTGCTTATTTCCATATCCAGTTACGGAAAATTCGCCTGAGAACAAGGTACAACAGATTCTGATTGACGTTCTTCCTGTATTCAGTTTACTTAGCATCATTATTTGTTGTATGGCAAGAGTTAATTATACATTGTATGAAATATAAAAAATAAGGAGGTGTCATGAGCAGATGGTCTCCTCAACTTGGGCGAATCATTAAACTGGCAGGAGAAAACAGATCAGGTTCCCATATTCTGGATTCATTTTTTATCTCTCGAGCCTATACTCCCCAAAATGACCAGGAACAGAAGGAGTTCGATGAATTCTCCCTTGTTACCAGCAGCATGGCTTTAATGATACATATCGCCAAAGCTGATCTGATTATGCATCCAGAAGAAAGGAACAGAATTATCGAAGACCTTACCTTTCAACTTGAACAAAGACCCTATGAGTATGAACATCTGTCGGATAAGTTTGGTAAGACTGACAAGGAAATAATCAGTAACATGTATACTCAACTCCTGGATGACTATGAAAAGCAGAAACTCGATCTTGACGAAATGATCCGCGTAATTAACATGATATATAAGAATAATCCCCAGAAGAGGATTTATCTGCTAAGACTCTGTTATTTCTGTGCTCTCTCTGATGCTAATTTCACAGCAAGTGAAGACAAGGTTATCAAAGAAGTAGCTCAGAAACTCAGAATTCCTATCCGGGAGGTGAAGAGAGTGGAAACAGAAGCCAGGGAAGAACTGGGTCAAAGGCGATAGGATATGAAAAGAATGGAAAAATTATCTGCCATCCTGATCATTATTGTTGCTCTATTAAGTTGTACAAAAAATAACCACAACAGGCTGATCGGCTCGTGGCTGGTTGATGAAGCTGCTACAGAACAGAATATTATGACATCCCCGCAATGGTCGGAAATGAGTACAGAAGAAAAAGCCATGTTTCCGGAAGTTATCTCTGAGATGAGTATCAACATGATGATTACTTTTACCTCCAAAACCATTGTAACCGACATGGTTGGCAGAATCAGTGAAGTGCCCTACAGGATTTCTACCGCAAGCGATAGCCTGTTTATTCTGCAGGCAACAACTGAAAACGGGGATGTCCAATTGACGATTCGTCTTTTTGAGAATGGCGGCATGCAATTCTCATCGGAAGCTAATGATGATATGACCTATTATATCTGGAAAAAAAAATCATGAAAAAGGAGTAGGAATGAAAAGAATTTCTTTGTTATTCTTGTTCTTTCTGGTGTTGATTACCTTACAATGCTGCAAGGAAAAATTGCAGGTTGCGGACTGGATAAAACCAGGAACACAATTTATCTACGAAGTTAACCACCAGGGCACAATTTATGATTTTATCGTTAATATCCTAAAACTGGCGCCTGATCTGAATTACAGCTGGCAGATGACCGACCCCGTCAATATAGAAGGCGTTGTGGTGATAACCGCCTCTGCAATGGATTCAGCCTACATTCACAAGAATTATTACAATGCTGGAGAATTCTCAACCTCTGATCAAACCTCGGGCTGGCTCAGCAGAAAATCATTTCAGGAATTAAAAGACAATGGCAGTACGGTTATCCAGAATGGGTATTTTGGTTCCCAGTTTGAACTGAAGTTGCAGGAAACCACAACCTTACCCGTCATGCTCAATGGTGAGGAGATACCTCTACCGGTTATCTATGCCGAGTCTGAAAACGGATTTAAATACTGGGTGCTGAATGATTCGCAGTATCCTGTAATTCTGCATATGATACTAGACTTTGAGATAAATATCAAATCAATAACTTTCTAGATTCTAAAATATGGGGCACTCTATGGGGTACCCCTTTTTTATGGATAAATTCTGTTGATCATCCGCGGGAACGGAATTACTTCCCTGATATGCCGGATTCCCGTCATCCACTGTACAAGTCGCTCCAAACCGATACCGAAACCACTGTGGGGCACAGAACCATATTTTCGCAAATCAAGAAACCACTGGTAATCCTCGATACTATAGCCCTCTGATGTAATCCTTTCCAGCAGAAGATCATAATCATCTTCTCTCTGAGATCCACCAATGATCTCCCCGAAGCCTTCCGGGGCAATCAGGTCTGCCCCCAATGCCAGTTTCGGATTTAAAGGATCACGTTTCATATAAAAGGATTTAATCTCCTTTGGCCACCTTTCCACAAAGAAAGGTACAGCGGAACCTGCTGTGATGATTTCTTCCTCATTTGCCCCGAAATCATCAGTATAGGAGATAGCAATTCCCTTCGCTCTGAGCAGGTTAATCGCCTCATGATAGGTTAAACGTTGGAAAGGAGCATCAGATTTCTGTAAAGTCTCGATATCACGCTCCAGGATCTCAAGCTCCCTGCCATTATTCTTGATCACCGTCCGAATCACATATCTGATCAACTCTTCCTGGATTTGCATATTTTCATCGTGCTCGACAAAGGCGGCTTCTGCATCCATCATCCAGAATTCAGTAAGATGCTTCCTTGTTTTTGACTTTTCCGCCCTGAATACCGGTCCAAAATCATATACCCGTCCCAGACTCATGATGCCTGCTTCCAGGTAAAGCTGACCCGACTGGGACAGGTAGGCATACCCCTGATCAAAATAGGGAACCTGGAACAGGGTTGTTGTCCCTTCGCTGGCATTGGGAGTGAGAATGGGGGAATCAAAACGATAAAAACCATTACGGTTTAAATAGTCACATATTGCATAATATACAGTATGTCTGATCTTGAGAGCAGCATACTGCCTGCGGGATCGTAACCAGAGATGACGATGGGAAAGCAGAAAATCCGGTCCATGTTCTTTCTTGGCTATCGGGTAGTCCACAGCTTCGCCAATTACCTGCAGATCAAGTAATTCCAATTCATATTCGTTTTTCCGGATTTGATGCGCACGGGGAATTCCCATTACCCAGAGAGATGCTTCGATGTTCAGCAATTTAACTTTATCAAACCTGTCCTCTCCCATCCTCTTTTTATCAGCAACCATCTGAATTTCACCAGTTCCATCCCGGAAAATAACGAATCTGAGCTGACTGCTCGCTTTCCGATAATTTCTTACCCAACCGCGCAAATTGATCTGTTTGTTGCAATGAGCAGCAACATCCTTCACATTTATGAATTGCATATCTACTCCTGCCATGCAGTATATTTTTTCATTTTTTCATTATCTTCTCAACTATCCTGAGAGCGATTTTCAGAGCTCTCGTACCGGCAATTCCATCCACCACAGGTTTAATTCCAGTTTCAACAGCATTTACAAAAGATTCCAGTTCAACCGTCAAAGCATCTTTCTTATAATGAGAAGCATCCACCTCGGTAATATCAGCAACATCGGACTGTTTAATCCCATCATAATCCCCTTTTAATATCTTAGGCAAAACCTTGTAGAAGCCCGGAGATTTCTTTATATAAATAACCTTCTTGTTCTGAAAATCCATGGAGAAATAAGCGTCCTTCTGAAAGAAACGGAGTTTTCGGGAACGTTTCTGTGAAATGCGGCTGGCCGTCACGTTTGCCACGCAACCGCTGTCGAATTCCAGACGGGCATTGGCTATATCGATGCTCCGGGTCATAATACCAGCTCCACTTGCCCTGATATCAATCACATCTCCTTTCACAAAAGCAAGGATGAGATCCAGATCATGAATCATAAGTTCAATTACTACTGGAACATCACTACCCCGGGGAGTGAAAGGTGCAATGCGGTGACATTCGATAAAGAGAGGATTGCTGATTTTATCTGCAAATTCCATGACAATGGGATTAAACCTTTCAATATGACCGACCTGGATCTGCAGATTTTTCCGGGCTGCCAGTTCCACCAATTTTTCTCCCTGCCAGAGCTCGGCTGTAACAGGCTTTTCAATGAACACATGTTTCCCGGCCTGCAACGCTTTTTCAGCCACTTCATAATGCGAAATGGTGGTAACAACTATAACCATTGCATCAACAGCATGAAGCAGGGATGAATAATCAGGGAAACCAGTTGATCCGATCTGATTGGTTATGTCCAGACTTCGTTTGGGATCGATATCAAAATGACCCTGATAGTCACAGAAGTTTCCGTTTTTCAGAATCCGGGCATGATTCTGACCAAACTGGCCTACTCCTATCACCCCGACCTTGATCATTTTTTTAACTCCTGATAATTAATAATTAGATTGTTAAATTGTCTCCAGCAAACACTATGTCAAGAAAAGAATCATCACTGCAATTACTTTTCTTTACTTGACATTGTATATCATTTCTAATTTTTTTAGTGTTTATATTTTTCAGGAATCAGATATGATAAATAAATTATTGTTATTAATCCTTGATGGCTTTGGCTGGAATGAGGAAGAATATGGAAATGCCATTGCCGCCGCTCATACACCCTGTATTGATGATTTTTTCCATAAGCATCCGCCCGTTCTGCTGCAAACCTGTGGTAATTTTGTGGGATTACCCTCAGGAGCCATGGGAAATTCGGAGGTCGGGCACCTCAACATAGGTGCCGGGCGGATTGTTTATCAGCTCAATACATTGATCGATAAAGCCATTGTCGATGGTTCTTTTTTCAACAATCCCTGCCTGCAGGACAGCCTGGAGCATGCGCTAAAAAATAATGGCAATGTACACCTGTTCGGGCTGATTTCTGATGGTAATGTCCACAGTCATATAGATCATCTTCAGGCATTACTGGAATACTTCAGGCTTCATGATTTCCGGCGGATTTATATTCATGCTTTTCTGGATGGACGGGACACGCTGCCGAATTCAGGTCTCGGTTTTATGAAAACTCTCCTGGATATCTGTCAGAGAAAGGGAATCGGGCAGGTAGCAACTGTTTCCGGGCGTTATTACGCCATGGATCGAGACAATCGCTGGGAACGGATTAAAAAAGCCTACGATGCCATAGTCCACGGTAAAGGAGAATATTATAACGATGCCTTGTCCGCCATCAGATCCAGTTATGAAGCCGGAATAACCGATGAGTTTGTGGTACCGCGGGTTATTGG
>JAFGRJ010000112.1 GCA_016935235.1 Candidatus Cloacimonadota bacterium | reverse complement strand
GGCGGGTCTTTCGGGGGGAAGGATGATATAATCAACATGATGGCCTGCCGGGTTGCTCTGCTCTGCAGGAAGACCCAGAGACCGGTGAAGTTGACCAATTCCCGGGAAATATCAATGCGGGAAAGTTATAAGCGCCATCCCTATATTATGAAATACAAGGTTGGCTTCAATAATGATGGCAGGATCATAGCCATGCAAATTGAAATTCTGGCGGACAGTGGAGCCTATTCCTCCCAGAGCTTTTTCGTTACCTGGCGTTCCGTGGTTCAGGCTACGGGACCTTATACCATACCACATGTGCGAACTGATATCCGGGCAGTGTACACCAATAATTCTTATACCGCAGCATTCAGGGGATTCGGCTCTCCTCAGATTATCTTTGCCCAGGAATCATTGATGGATGAAATTGCAGCTTTATGTAATATTTCACCGTTGCAGATCAGAAAAATCAATGGCCTGAAAAATGGCAGTATTACTGCTACGGGTCAAAAATTAAGCGGTCATGCGGTTTCATTACGACAGGTTATTACCCAAGCAGCAGGGGAAGCAGATTATTCCTTAAAAGTAAAAAAATACCAGAAACTTAACAGTAATAACGGACGTTATCGTTATGGCATCGGACTTGCCTGCAGCCTGCGGGGGTGCTCCCTGGGAGCAGAGGGCACCGATGCCAGTTCTGCAATCGTTTCTGTTCAGGCTGACGGAAGTGTGTATCTGCTTACTGCTCTCAACGAAAACGGACAGGGTTTACGCACAACTTTTTCCATGATCGTCGCCGAAGTGCTGGGTATTTCTCTGCATAGAATTGTATTTGTGGAACCTGCTACCGCTGCCATTGCAGATGGTGGTCCCACAGTTGCTTCCAGGTCCACTCTGATGGGTGGAAACGCTGTAATGGATGCAGCCCTGCAGGTCAAAAAAGCAATTTTCCAGGCAATCCGCCCTGAATTAAAAGTAAGAAAGTTATCTGAAACCTGCTGGAAGGACGACAAGATAATCAAGATTACAGCAGGAGAAAAATCTGAATCTGCCATCAACTTTGAAACAGCGGTATCCCGAGCAATCAGGGCTGGGACTAACCTATCTGCCTATGGCTGGTATCATGCCCCAGCAGTTGACTGGGAGGAAAGTTCTGGCCAGGGAAAGGCATATTTCACTTATGTTTATGGCTGCCAGGTAGCTGAAACCATACTTGATACAAGCACGGGAAAATTAGAAATCATCAGGATCACAGCTGCTCATGATGCCGGTACAATAATCAATCGCAGTGGTGCAGAAGGACAGGTTTATGGAGGAGTGGTCCAGGGACTCGGTTATGGGATAATGGAGGATTTCAGCTTGATAGAAGGGAGACTGGCTACTGCCAATTTTGATGAATATTTGATACCTACAATAAAAGACGTGCCGACGATTAAGCCTGTTTTCGTGGAAAATCCTGATAAAAACGGTCCTTACGGTGCTAAAAGTCTTGGTGAGCCCACTCTGGAATTAACAGCGGCAGCGATAAACAATGCTCTTGCCTTTGCCACCGGTAAAAGATCCTACGAGATTCCGCTGAGCCTGGAACAGGTTTACCTGGGCAGTAATTTACAAAAGCCTTCCCGTCAGAGCGAATCAAGGAACATAAGAACCAGCAAGCAGATACTGCCTTATCTTCCCGGGGTCGATATAATAACTCCCTCAGGTATTGATAAAGCTTTCCAAATGCTGGCGACAGGTGGATTCCAGATACTGGCAGGAGGAACCGATCTTATTATCCAGGCTCGCAAGGTCACGCCTGCGCGGAAACTCCTCAATCTCGGTTCTATAAAGGAACTGCAATTTATCAAAGAAGAGCCGGGATCTGTGCACATAGGTGCCATGACAACATTCACTCAAATCCTGGAGAATCCGCTGTTGAGAAGATATTATCCTGTTTTGCTGGAGGCGGTGAGAAAAATCGGTTCCCAGCAGATCAGGAATCGAGCCACGATTGGCGGTAATATCGTTAATGCCGCTCCCTGTGCAGATTCGCTGCCTCCGCTCCTGATATATAACTCCCGATTAAAACTGCAATCTTTACAGGGTATCCGGATGGTCCCGGTTGTTGATTTTACTCTGGACGCTTATGAAACAATGATAAGAAAAGACGAGATCTTGATCGCTATAGAAATCCCGAAACCTGCAGACCATTATTTCCACAGTTATTTTCAACTGGGAAGAAGAAATGCCGTAAACATTACCCGCATGAGTGTAGCCGGAGTGATGTCCTTCCGCAGTGACAAAAAGGTCAGAGACTGCCGTTTAGCCTGCGGATCTGTTTTCAGCCGTCCCTGCCGGCTGGAGAGAGTTGAGAATGCCATGATCGGCAATATCCTCAGCACTGATAAAATAAGCCAGCTTGAGCAAACATTGAAAAGTGATACTGAAGCTGAAATTGGCAGCCGCTGGTCTTCTCCCTATAAAATCCCGGTTTTTGCAAACATGGTCAGAGATGTTTTTATGGATATGTTATCACAGTTCAAGGATCAACAATGTTACTGAAATTAACAGTAAATAACCGCAAACTGGAATTGTCCGTAAATGATTCCATGCGACTGCTTGATATATTGAGAGACGAACTGAATCTTACCGGGACAAAGGAAGGCTGTGGTATCGGAGAATGCGGAGCCTGCACGGTTATTATGAATGGTCAGGCTGTCTGTTCCTGTCTGGTTCTGGCAGCTCAGGCGCAGGATGCAGTGATCGAGACAGTGGAAAACCTGAGCAATGACACCCGCTTATCTGTACTACAGGAAGCTTTTCTGACAAGTGGAGCCGTTCAATGCGGATTCTGCACACCCGGCATGCTGATGAGCGCCAAAGCTCTGCTGGACAGGAATCCCGATCCCAGTGAGGAAGAAATAAAAACAGCTCTGGAGGGAAATCTCTGTCGATGCACCGGTTATATCCAGATTATCGAAGCAATCAAATGCGCTGCTCAGAAAATGAAAAATTTAAAGGAAAATTAATAAGGAGGTAGTAATGAGACAGTATCATCTTTTGCTGGTGGCTGCACTGGCAATATTACTGGTCATTTCTGGATGTTTCGGCAAGAAGAAGACCAGCGAATCTGAAGAAGACGGCACCATTGTGGTGAACAGCACACCTCAGGGAGCAACCATTTATCTTGACGGTGCTGAACCAAGACTGGTAACACCAGCCACCATCGAAAATGTGGAACCTGGTGAGCATACAATCCTGCTTGAGAAATCAGGTTATCAGAATTGGTCGGAAACCTTTGATCTGGATTCCGGTGAAACTCACGTGATCAATGCTAATCTGGTCCCGGAAGGCTATTATAACACCAGCCTGGAAATCTACTCTACCCCATCAGGCTCCAGTATTTATCTGGATGGAACTTGTCTGGAATATACCACTCCGGTCATCGTCCAGAGTCTCGTACCTGGATCGCATCATGTCCGTCTGTATCTGGCAGGTTACAATGAATACAATGAATACTTTGACATCGCCGACGGAGAAACTTACGTAATCGATGCCATCCTGAGCGTTCCCCAGTATCCTGTCCCGGTATTCACCATCTACAGCCCCCTGGATGGGGAAAGTTTTAACGACAACGTTGTCCATGTGATGGGTTCAATCGAACTGGAAAACGGTAATCCCTTCACTGGAGACACTGCCATTATGACCCTTAATGACTTCGATCAGGAAATTTACGTGTATTACGGCAGTTTTGATGAATACATCTCTATCGGTTCCGGCACCAATCACCTCAGTTTCAGGGCTAACAGCCCCAACGGTGACACTGGGGTAAGCGATGAGATAACCATTTACGGTAATTTCGTCGCTCCTGACATCGAAGTTGTACTTACCTGGAATAGTCCGACTGCAGACATGGACCTGCATATATGGAATCCCTTCGGGGAATGGTGCTACTGGTGGAATATGATCATCTCCGACGGCTCACTGGATATCGATGATACTTCCGGTTATGGTCCTGAAACCTTCACCTGCCAGACAGCCAATGTCGGCGAATATGTAGTCAAGGTCAACAGCTTCGATCTCGATGAAGACCCTTACACCGATTGTACGATACAAGTATATTTCGAAGGTCAACTGGCCGGTACTTTCGGACCTCATCGTTTCACTGTGGATGACGGTATGGAGAACTGGGATGAGGATGAACATCCCGCCTGGTGGAATGTGGTGAACATTGTAGTTACCGGAAACAGAGAAATTAAATTCAGTAATCACATCAGCGATGAACTGGCAAATAAAATCGCTTACGACATGGAAAATATGCCCCGTCAGAAGTAAAGCTCTTTAATCTGGAAGAGACCAGTCATCGGTGACTGGTCTCTTTTTTATTATACCACGATATTTTTGTATTGACTTTAAATAATTAAAACAAGAAAAGGTTATAGTTAGGGTGAGAGAGGGAGATTACAATGTTAAAAATCACTTTCTTATTTTTCCTGATTATGTTTGCGCTTTCACTGCTGGCTGAAGCAGAACAGATAGTATATTATGATTCCGACAAGGTTTTAGCGGAAAGTAAGGACCTGCAGGAAGCCAATACAACGCTGAACAGTGAAATCGGAGCCTGGGAAGATGAAATAGCAGAAATTGATCTTAATATTCAGAGGCTGGAAACAGAATATAATGATAAAAAGCTCATTTTACTGCCTTCGGGTCAAGCAGAACTGGAGAATAAAATCCTGGAACTGAAAAAACAGAAAAAACAGAAGATCCAGGAAATATATGGGGATAACGGCACTATTTTTCAACGAAATAGTGAACTCATTACCCCGATAAAAAATAAATTGAAAACCGTTATTGAAAAACTGGCAGTGGAAAACAATTATCTGATGGTGCTGGATGTTGCTTCCGGAGCTGTTCACTACGCTAAACCGAAACTCGATATCACTGACCTGATCCTGGAAGAAATGGAAAAAACCTACCAGAGTCCTGAAGAAGACAACACACAAATAAAAAAATAATATGAGGAGAACTTTCATGTTCAAATATTCATTTATCTTAACGTTGTTATTACTTGTAATAGCAAATACTTTTGCCGAGGACTTCAAGTTCGCTGTCGTTAACACCGACCGTATCCTGGAAGAAAGCAAGGATGGCAAGAAAGTACAAGGAATATTGTCAGCTCTGGAGGAAGAGTGGAATTCCCAGATCAACAGCAAGGAAAGTCAATACAAGGCAGCTTATGATGCCTATCTCAACCAGCCTCCCATGGCTACTGAAGAATTCAAGAAACAGAAAGAAGAAGAATTGAGTCAGCTGGAGGAGGAATACCTGGCACTACAAAAGGAAATAAATAAAAAAGCTCAGAAAAAGCAGAACGAATTACTGCTGCCTATATTTGAAAAACTCGGGGCGATAACCGACAATATTGCCAAGCAGAAAAATTACCGGGCAATTTTCGATGTTACACTAACCGGTTTTGTTTACGTTGATTCCACTCTGGATATCACCGATATAATAATCCAGGAAATGGACAAGGGTGTCAAATAGCGTCGGATTACTTCCATGAAGAAATTTTCCATCCCTCTCGGTATCGAGCAGATCGCTTCCAGGATACCGGGCAAACTGATAATGAGACAAAAAACACCCCTGGATAATGTCAGTGAATTAAATTCAGCCAATGCCAACTCTGTATGTTTTTATGAGAATGAAAAATACCTTGCTGATCTGCAGGTTTCCCAGGCAGGATTGATATTCGTTCCAATTGATTTTGATCCGCAACTTAAAAGGAACTCCAACCTGATCCTCTGCGAAAAACCGTATGTAATGTTTATGCTGATGGTAAAGGAATGGTTGGAACTCACTGCCCCCAAGACTCCGCCGGGAATTGCCAACACAGCCCACATCGCCGATACTGCAATTGTCCACGACACTGCCGTAATTGGTGAAAATGTGAACATAGCTGCTTCAACCCGGATAGGTGAACACACAGTTATTGAAGCCAACACGGTGATCAAGGATAATGTTATCATCGGCAAGAACTGCCATTTGTATCCCAATGTAACCATTTATGAGGATTGTGTCATCGGAGACAGGGTAACCCTTCATGCCGGGGTGGTCATTGGTTCCGATGGCTTTGGTTATATTCAGCATGAAGAACAGCAGAAGAAAATTCCCCAGGTGGGTAACGTGGTAATTGAGGATGATGTGGAGATTGGAGCCAATTCCTGCGTGGATAGAGCAACCATCGGCTCCACAATAGTTGGACGGGGAACCAAGATCGACAACCTGGTGCAGGTAGGTCATAATTGTGTAATAGGGAATAACTCCATTTTATGTGCTCAAGTGGGTCTGGCGGGAAGCACGGAAATAGGTGATCTCGTTTACCTGGCCGGTCAGGTTGGTGTGGCGGGCCATCTTAAAATAGGGAATAAGGCTATGGTAGGGGCACAGTCCGGTGTAAGTAAAAGTCTTCCGGCTGATGAGAAGTATTTTGGTTCACCAGCCCGGGAAGCTTCCAGAGCAAAAAGAATAGTAGCAGCAGAAAGCATGCTGCCTGAATTACTGAAAAATCTCAGAAAGAAAACAGATAAATGACAGGATCGAGAAATATGAAGGATCGCAAAAAGACAATCAGAAAGGAAACAAGTTTTACGGGAATCGGTCTACATTCGGGAAAGGTCTCCACGATCACATTTAAACCAGCTGGTAAAGATGAGGGTATCATATTCATCCGCTCTGATCTGGAGGGAAAACCGGAAATACCTGCTGATATAGATCACGTAATCGATATCTCGCGAGGAACGACAATCGGCATTAAAGAAGCTTCTGTTGCCACCATCGAACATGTTCTGGCTGCGATAAAAGGTCTTAATATTGATAATATCAGGATAGAAGTAACGGGACCGGAAGTTCCCGTGGCAGATGGCAGTGCCCTGCCGTTTCTTAATCTTCTCAAAGAATCCGGATTAGTAGAGCAGGATGCGGAAAGGGAGTATTTCGAGTTCGATGAGCCCATTTCTTTTTCCGCCCCAGCAGATAATGTGGATATTGTCATAGTACCATCGGACAATCTGAAGGTAACCTTCATGGTTGATTACCGGCAGAAAGCACTGGGCACTCAATATACCTTCCTGCCTTCCATAGACCATTTCGAAAAGGATTTTGCCTCTGCGCGCACATTCTGTTTCCTCAATGAAATCATCATGCTTAAAGAAGCTGGACTGATCAAAGGTGGTTCACTGACCAATGCTCTGGTTGTAGCCGATCCTGATACTCCCGCCAAGGAGATTGAACGACTGAAAGATATTTTCGGATATAAAGGAGACATAACCATAGGATCCAACGGCATTCTCAACAATACTCCCCTCCGTTATTACAATGAATTCGTTCGCCACAAGGTTGTCGATCTTATCGGTGATATTGCCCTCCTGGGAGTACCCATAAAAGGTCACTTCCTGGCTGCGCGTTCCGGACATAAAACCAACGTGGAACTGGTGAAAAAACTGAGAAAAATCCACAAGAAACAGGAATTACAGAAAACCTATCAGAAAAAGAAACTTGATGAGATCGTGTTTGACATCAATGCCATCCAACGTATCCTTCCTCATCGCTATCCTTTCCTGATGATAGACAAAATCATCGAATTTGAAGCGGGTGAATCCATTACCGGCATAAAGAACGTGACTTCCAACGAACCTTTCTTTCAAGGCCATTTTCCTGACCATCCGGTGATGCCTGGTGTTCTGATCGTGGAAGCAATGGCCCAAACCGGTGGTATAATGTTGCTCAATGCTCTGAATAATCCCGAAGAGTATGTGGCTTATTTTGCATCCATAGATAACGTAAAATTCCGCAAGCCCGTGGTACCAGGTGATACCCTGAGATTCGAAATGACTGTGATAACCATGAAAAGAGGTCTGGCCAAAATGCACGGGGATGCCTATGTAGGTTCTTACAAGGTCTGTGAAGGTGACTTCCTAGCCAAGGTGATAAAAAAGTAAAATGACAGATATCCACCCTTCGTCTATAATCAAACCGGGTGCTGAGATAGGAGAAGATTGCCATATCGGACCTTACTGTATCATCGGCTCTGATGTCCGTATGGGCAACCATAACATTCTGCACAGTGCTGTTGTTCTCGACGGCAGAACCACGATCGGCAGCGACAATAAGTTCTTTCACGCAGCAGTTATCGGATCCGCTTCCCAGGATCTCAAGGACAAGGGAGATCCAACTGAATTGATAATCGGAGACAATAATACTTTCAGGGAATTCTGCACCGTGAACAAATCAGCTAACATGGACCATCCCACTATAATCGGTGATGATTGTCTGCTGATGGCTTATTCACATGTTGCCCATGATTGCCGCCTGGGAAATCGTGTTATCCTGGCTAATGCAGTGAATCTTGCCGGTCATTGCGAATTGCAGAACAATGTTACTGTGGGTGGCATGAGCGCAATGTCCCAGTTTGTCCGTATCGGGCAATATGTTTTTATTGGCGGAATGAGTGGCATCAATAAGGATATTCCTCCTTATGTGCGCGGGGTAGGTCTTCCCTTTAAGGTTGTAGGCATCAATTCTGTCGGATTGGAGAGAGCCGGTTTTTCTGAGGAATCCCGGCATTCCATCAAGGAAATCTACAGAATTTTTTACCGTTCAGAGTTAAATGTATCTCAAGCCATGGAAAAAACTCAGGAGCTTAAACCCTTTACACCGGAACAGGAAATTTTCCTCGAATTCATCAAAGGCTCTCAAAGAGGTCTTCTCACTTAAAACAGGATGTCCAATTCTACCATTGGAAATATTCTGGCTTTTCTGAAGCAAAGCTGGGAATATTTATCAAGCAATCTAACCGATCTCAATGTAATTATCCAGCTACTTGCAGTTATATTACTGGGTCTGGTGGCATTTCTGCTGGGAAATTATCTTATCAACAGATTTTTCAGGCAAATAAGAAAAGACAAAGTACCTCCCAGTATTTCCTACCGTTTCTTTAATTACATCACTTCACCACTTCTATTGCTTGTATTTTTATTGATCCTGAGAAAATTCTTCCTTTCCGTTGATTATCCTGTGCGGATAGTGCAGATTGTTATAAGTCTTTGCACCATGTGGGTCATGATCAATTTTGCGGCTGTCTTCATCAGAAATCCCCTGCTCAAAAAAGGTGTATTTCTTTTTGCCATGCTGATAGCCCTGCTGGGAAGCCTGGGATTGCTGCATGAAACTATTGCCTTGCTGGATTCTGTTTCACTGCAGACATCCGGTATTGATATTTCGCTCTATACAATAATCAGAGCGCTGCTGTTGCTTCTGTTCCTGAGCTGGCTTGCCCGGAGAATAGGTGACTTCCTCGAGCACCGGGTGAAGATATCCAGCAACCTCAAACCATCTTTGCGGGTCTTGATCGCCAAGATGATCAAGGTTACTCTTTTTATTGTTGTTTTCTTCCTGATCATCTCCAGCCTGGGCATCAATCTAACGGCATTCGCTGTTTTCACAGGTGCGGTGGGTATAGGTGTGGGTCTGGGTCTGCAGAAAGTTGTCGCCAATATTCTCAGTGGCATAATTCTGCTGCTGGATGAGTCTGTCAAACCAGGCGATGTTATCGAGATTGACAGCAATTTTGGCTGCATAAAGACCATGGGGGCACGTTATGTATCGGTTGTAGCTTTCGACGGCAAAGAATATCTGATCCCCAACGAAGATCTGATCACCAACAGGGTGATCAACTGGTCGCATAGTGATGATCTGATCAGAGTGGATGTACAGGTGGGAGTTTCTTACCGGGAAAACATCCATGCTGTCATAGATATCCTCCAGAATGTTCCAGCGGAATTCGAGCGTATTCGGAAAGAGCCCGAGCCTTTATGCTACCTCACGGAATTCGGCAGCAGTTCTATCAACTTCCTGCTCTCTTTCTGGATAAATGATCCGGAGAATGGTATCTTGAACATCAAAAGCCAGATCTTAACAAAAATATGGGATAAGTTCAAGGAACATGGCATCGAGATACCTTTCCCACAGCGGGATGTTCATATCAAAAGCATCAATAAAACAAATCCTGATTTGAATATCTCATAATCCCAGGTAGCATTACAACTTGCTATTTAATTAGAGGGAGATCCCTTAAAACAATAGGGGCTGCATGCAGCAGCCCGAATACTTACGAATGTGCCAAATACGTGCGTATATCTATTTCTTTCGACTTGTTCCCATGCGTTTCTGCTTATTGATGAAATGTTCCACCAGGATGGGACTGGCAATAAAGATGGAGGAATAAGTACCCACCACAACACCGATCAACAGGGCAAAGGCGAAATCATGAATAACAGATCCTCCGAAAAGGAACAGGCTAAGTACAACCAGAAATGTTGTCAGTGAAGTAATAATTGTGCGGCTGAGAGTCTCGTTTATGCTGTGATTGATGACGCTGCTGTAGGATTCCTTGCGGTATATCTTCAGATCTTCCCGGATACGGTCGAAGACAACTATGGTATCATTCAGGGAATAACCAACAATAGTCAGCAGGGCAGCAACTACGGGCAGACCAATTTCCCTGCCAGTTAGGGAAAAGATGCCTATGGTGATAATAACATCATGGAAAAGGGCAGCAACGGCAGCGAGCCCGAAGGAAAACTCGAAACGCCACCAGATATAGAGAATAATGCCAAGCAGTGCCCAGAATATGGCAAGAACAGCTTTCTCCCTCAATTCACCACCGATTCTGGGACCCACTTCATCCTGTAAGCGCAGGAAATTAGCTTCATCTATATTATTGGGAAACCTTTTCTTGAGAGCATTAAGAATACTGTCACCCAGTTTTTCCCCGCCTTCACTGGTGGTTTTTGTCTTGATCAATACCAGGTTCTTCTGATCCCTGCCTTTGATCTCCTGGATCTCTACATTACCATATCCTTCTTCCGATAAAGCATCTCTCACTTCCTGAATGGCCAGGACACGAGCATTTTCCTTAGCTGGGGTAAGATCGACTTCCAGGGCCACTCCCCCGGTGAAATCTATGCTGTAGACAGGACCCTTATTGATGATCAGTGATATGATTCCAGCCAAAATCAGGAGACCTGATAAGATAAAAGCCAGGTTCCTTCTTCCGATAAAATCTATTTTAGTGTTAGCGAAGAATCTCATCTATCCCCCTAAATACTCAATTTATTGCGATTTATATTGGTGATGAAACCATCAAAGATTGCTTTGACCAGAACAATGGAAGCAAACATGGAACCGATTATGCCGATGGAAAGAGTCACGGCAAAACCTTTGATGGGACCTGTTCCGAACTGGTACAAGACAATTGCGGTGATGAGGGTGGTGATATTGGCATCAAGAATGGTGACCAGCGCCCGGCTGAATCCTGTGTCGACAGCTGTCCTGATGGTCTTCCCTTCGATAATGTTTTCTCTGACACGCTCGAAGATAATCACGTTGGCATCCACCGCCATACCAATAGTCAGGATCATACCTGCAATACCGGGCATAGTGAGAGTACCCTCCAGCATGGTCATGACGGCAATGATGAAACAGATATTGACCCCAACGGCAAGATCAGCGATCAGACCTGATAGTCCGTAATAGATTATCATGAACAGAATTACTGTGATCATTCCTATCAAAGCAGCCATGATGCCAGCCCTGATGCTGTCGGAACCCAGCGTGGGACCAACCGTCCTTTCTTCGATAATATTTACCGGAGCAGGCAGGTTACCGGCATTGAGAACAATGACCAGATCGTTGGTTTCTTCCACAGTGAAATTGCCCGTGATCTGCGCTTCACCATTGGGAATTTTATCCCTGATCACCGGTGCTACATAAACTATGTCATCCAGAACAATAGCCAGTCTCTTATTGATATTCTGACCCGTGATATTGGCAAACTGCTTGGCTCCTTTCTTGTCAAAGGTCAGGAGTATATAAGGTTTTCCGGAAGTTTTAGGATCATAACCCTGTCCGATTTTTACTGAGGCTTTATCGAGATATTTACCTGTTATCTCAGCTCTTTCCAGCAATATAAAGACAGGTCGGGCGGCAAAACGGTCATGTTTATCTTCTTTACCAATTGCTATCTGCAATCCCGCGGGAATCTGAGCTTTGAATTCGGGATCCTTGAGCAGGGCTTTGAACGGTGCAATATTCTCATAATCAATAGTCATGGGGAATTCATCTTCGGAGGTAGTTATTTTGGTGAATATCTTGTTACCAATCTCCTCACCTTCCTCTGTCTCCTCTTCCGTTTCCAGAACATCCAATACTTCTTCCCTATCAACATCAGCGAATTTCTGGAGAAAATCATACTTGTTGATGTTCTTATCAAGATAGGAATCCAGTATATCGTAAGTTTCCCTGATCTGATCGGAATCTGCCAGCAGTTTGAATTCCAGCAAAGCAGTTTTTCCTATCAGGTCCTTGGCTCTCCCTGGTTCGTTCAATCCAGGCAATTGTATTACTATCCGGTTCGTTGTACCCACCCGCTGCAATGAAGGTTCAGCTACGCCGAACTGGTCTATCCTGTTTCTGATGATCTGCAAGGCAGTTTTTACTGCATCCTCTTTTTCCTTTTCAGTGAGTTCCAGTTCCTTAAAGTCTACCTCCAGTTGAATCTGTGAACCTCCCTGCAGGTCCAGGCCAAGCTTTAAGCGCTTACTGGTCCAGAATGTCGGCAGATTATTCACAACCAGGGGAAGAAAGAAATAAGCGGTAACCAGAAGAATGATAAAAATAATCAGGCTGCGAATCTTTGTGTTCTTCATTATTTAAGACTCCTTAAAATTTACTTTCCCGGCAACAAACCCTTCCCACAAAGAAATGACAAAAAGTTGAATATTAATATATACGTCAAGAATTTTGTCCGTCGCCCCGGAAACCTATTTCCTTATCTTCGGGTATGCCAGGCATTTTGATTTCCCCGTGTTTATTCTCAAAATTCTCTATATTTTTCTTGAGAATATGCAGAAGTTGTTTGGCATGCTGGGGAGTGGTTAAAACACGACTGTAAATCTTGGCATTGGGTAATCCAGGCAGGATCCGTCCGAAATCAATCACAAATTCCGAGGGAGAACTTGTGATCATGAAAAAATTTGCGTAGACACCTTCACCAACAGCTTCATCGATCTTTACATTGATTTTCTGCTTAGTTTCCATAGACGCTAAATGCTCCTTTATTTTGAGGCTTTTTGAAATCTTTCTGACCTGATTATGCTTGTATTTATTTTTTTTCCAGATCATTATTATGCTGCAAATTCTTTTTTTTCAGAGCCTGTTCCACACACTGCGGAATGAGATCAGGAATATTACCGTTCAGGTAAACGACCTGCTTTATAATAGTGGAACTGAGATAGAGATACTTATTATCAGGAACCAGAAAAATCGTATCGAGATCACCATACAACTTTTTATTCATCATAGCCAGGGAAAGTTCGTATTCAAAATCGGATATTGCCCTTAATCCCCTTATCATAGCTAAGGCTCCCGTTTTACGGGCACAGTCGACCACTAATCCGTCAAAACTCAGTATCCTGATATTTGCCATGCCCTGGGTAGCCTGGCGGCATAATTCCAGACGTTCTTCTACAGTAAAAGTAGTATCCTTACCGGTAATGCTGGCTACCGCCAGTATAACTTCATCGAATATCCGGGCTGCTTTTTTCAGTATATCTAAATGCCCGTTAGTAATAGGATCGAAAGTCCCCGGGTATAAAGCCCGTTTCATTTCCTGCCTCCCTGAATTCCGCATAGTTTTTCCAGATCCTCAATTTCCTTGGGTATAGAGGCTGAAAGCACTTCGCAACCCCGTGCTGTAACCAGGATATCATCTTCGATCCTGATCCCGATTCTCTCTTCGGGTACATAGATCCCTGGTTCTACAGTAATGACATTACCTTTTTCCAGAACCGAATCACGGGCACCGATATCATGAGTATCGAGTCCAAGATGATGCGAAACGGAATGCATATAGTATTTCCTGAAATCCTTCTCGTCATCAATCAGCTTTAAATCCAGCAGTTCCTTTGTTATTAACTCTTCGGTGCGTTTATTAAGATCGATCAGACTGACGCCTGGTTTGATCATGGCAATAACTGCTTTCTGGACGGAGAGAACAGCACTGTAAATCTTCTCCTGCCTGCCGTTGAATTTTCCACTCACTGGAAAAGTCCTGGTAATATCAGCACTGTAATTATTACATCTGGCACCAACATCCAGTAAAACCAGATCGCCGGCATTAATTTTAGAGTTATTCTCGATATAATGAAGTATAGCAGCATTGATACCACTGGCAATGATAGCCTTAAAACCAAAATGACGTAAACCTCTTCTGTAGACTTCATAATTGAGAATGGCTTCCAGTTCGAATTCCATCATTCTTGCTCGGGCTTGAGAGAAAATTGTCAGGATCCCCTCCCGGGTCACTGCAATGGCCTGTCTTATCTGTTCAATCTCCCATTTGTCCTTCACCGCTCTGAATTTTCGCAGCAGCTCCGAGGTATCATCATATAATATCTGAGGATTTTTTTCCCTCATTGCACTCACGAACATCTGAGCCCGATTGGGAGAGGATAACAGCTGCCTGTTACCGAGATTGATCCAGCATTTTCTGGTCAATACCAGCCAGGAAGATATTTTATCATAAAATTCATCCAGATAGTATACCTTTTCAATACCGCTTTCTCTGGTTGCTTCCGCCACTGTTGTTTTTTTACCGTCCCAGACCTCTCGTTCCGGAATTCCCCTTTCAATGAAAAGCATGCTTTCCAGTTTATCCTTGTATTTGATCTGGAACAGGACAGCATTGGGTGTATCCAGTCCCGTAAAATAAAAGAAATTACTTTCCTGAAGAAAATAAGCAGGATAGTTTATCGGTTCAGCAGCAAAAATAATGACTGTTTCACCTTCATTCAGGGAAGCTTCCAGTTTTTTCCTTCTGGACTGCAGCATATCCTGTAACATTCTACTCTCCTATATGCAGAATTCCGTAAAGTCCATCAAAGCCAGGCGGTTTAAATGTAAAGCCACCTTTCTGAACTGTAATAATTTTGTTGATAGTTTTGGGGTCAACTCTTTTGTCAAGTTGTTCCTGGATATCCTCAGCCATCCAGAGAGCTATTTCCGATCCATAAATATTGACAATCGAGTTAAAGGTACTGATCACTGCCCGGGAATTCACGCTGCGAACTCTCTGTGCAATTGCTATTACCTCCACCAGAGGTATCAGATGAAGGAATTTCCTGTTTCTGGTTCTGCTTCCTTTTTTCCGCAGATCGGCACACCGCTGTTTTACTCCCGGTAGTAGTCTTTTACCACATACAGGACAGATCATGTCGGCAGGTAACTCGCCATCATAAAAAACAGCGCTTTTATGATGGGGTCGATCTGAACGATGCCCGGTAAGATAATACCTGCCTTCTGCCGGATGGAATTCAACAGTCATGATTATACTGTTTTCTCTTAAAGATTTAATGACAGCATTGTAGGATATACTATCCGCTGATATTATGGTAAATTCTCTGCCGATCCTGTTCAAAGCTGCACTGTGACAATCGCTGTTAGAGATAAAGGTAAGATCACTGAGATCGGGAATATCTGCCAGCATATCAGGATCAGCACTGAGTCCTGTTTCGATGATTCTGATATTACCCATGAATCCACCGTAGAACTCCTCCAGGCACTGGAGATTGTTCCTGCTACCATAGATACCATCCGGTGTCATGATATGAGCAGGGATAATTTCAAGCAGGGGATGAAGATTAGCAATCTCGAACAACTGATCCTGCAGTTGTTCCCGGTTTTCGCTGACCAGAAAAGGGCGACCTATGGAATTTTTCATTCCCCATTTATCCAGCAGCAACTGCATCCTGGTAACAGTGGTAAAATCAGGGAAAAGGATTATATGATGCGCTACGATCCTGTTTTTATGATCCGGGATCATGGTAGTGAAGATCACTTCAGATTGGAGTACGAATTTACTTTTATCTCCCGGACAGGAGTATAAACCAGGCGCGTTTTCCTCCAGCTGAATTTGCAATTCCTTGAGCCGGAGTGGAAAGAGACAGTCGCCACTGCCAAAAATATCGATCCCTTTCAGTTTCATAGACGTGGATACAGTTTTCAGGTCAAGCTTACCCACGCCCCCGGCATAACTGGAATGGGAATGGAGATCTACTGCCAGTCGCACTTATTCAACTCAGTTTAAAAGGTCCAGCCTTACCTTGGCTTCCTTGCCCCATTGGCTGGCAGCACCGTATTTTTCTGTGATCCTCTGATAAAGCCTTTTGGCCTTATCCAGATCAGCTATGGTTACATAGGACTCTGCTGCTCTGAGTTCTGCTGCAGCCGCCCATTGAATATAGTCCGGGTAGGAGTAACTTACTTTCAGAAATTCCGTAACCGCTTTCCGGAATTCTTCCAGTCCGTAGTAGGATTCACCGATCCAGTATTGAGCTTCAGCTTTGATTTCGTTATCTTCCAGAAGCGATAATGCTTTTTCAAACATATCGATGGCATGGCGGAATTTTTTATCCCGGTAATGACAGTAGGCGATATCAAACAGAGTTTTACTTTCCAGTCCAGTATCACCCCACTTGTTCAGGATTATTTCATATGCCGTGATAGCTTTCTGCCATTCTTCAATCGTCTTGCAGACATAGGCGAAATTACTGGCTGCATCAATGGCATATTGCCCGGATTCATCATTCTCAATAACAGAATAATAATATTGCAAAGCCTGGGGATAATCTTCCTGGGTGAACTTGATCGTTCCCAGCTTCAAGCGGGTATTATTCAGCAGGTCAGGATCATTTGAATTTAGAATCAGCAAGAAATCTTCTTCAGCCTTGGTTATTTCGTTATTTTCCAGATTGGTTGTCCCTCTCCAGAAATAGGCTTGATCGATCAGATCAGCTGAGGCGTTTTTATCCCTGATGATGCCACTGAATATCTTTTCAGCCTTGCCAGGATCGATCTTGCGGAAATAAATGCCTTCATACATCTTTATTTCCTGCAGGAGGGCGTCCGATAACTGAGGTTTAAACCTTTTCAGGATTTCTTCTGCCTTGGGTCTGTTCCCGGTCATGTAAAGAGCAATGGTAAATTCCTTTGCTAGGTTTCTGTAGATATTATTACCGGATTCAGGAGTAGTTATCAGTTTGTTGGACCGATCATAATACTCCACCGACTGGCTGTATTCTTTACGCAGAAAAGCTATATGGCCGAGTTTCTCCAGGTATTCGAATGTTCCCGGATTTCGTTTACTCAGCTCCTGATAGGTTAATTCCGCCATTATCAGATCTCCAGTTTCATAATGCAACCGCGCCAGATTAACCATTATCCCGTCATCTTTTTCCTGAATATGCATCAGGGATTCTCTGGCTTTAATTTTGTCACCCAGTTGCAGATAATCATCATATAAACTAAGATAGAAACTATCGTCCCTTTGTTTTTCCGGAAGTTTCAACCTTACCGTCACAGCTTTTTTTATCTGACCTGACATTACCAGATTGCGCGCATAATAATTCAGCGCTGAGCGAAAACTGGAAAAACCACTTCTATTATTCACCAGCAGTTCAAGCATTTGCATGGCATTTTCCTGATCCCCGGTTTGTGCCAGAACCACGGCGAAATGGAAGAATATCTCCGGTCTATTAAGATCGATGCGTTCCCTGGCGATCTCATAATATTTTCTGGCGTTTTGATCATCATCGATGCTGTAGAAATATTCTCCCATATTTATCATTACATCATAATAGCGATTTTCATCGACCGTGCTGTCCTTACTCAACCTGCTGACCACAGTTATCGCGGACTTTTCCTGATGATTATAGAAATAATATTCAGCTAGAAGCAGAAGAAATTGATTGCGGGAAGTAACTTCGGGGTACTGATCCAGAAATAACTCAATATCCTGAGCCAGTATTTCACTCACACTATCAGACAATACCAGTTGAGTGAGAATATTTATTTCGGAAACCATTTGCTGATCTAACACCTCATCGAATTCCATAGTTTCCCGTTCAGCTCTTTGCACATAATCCTGCAACGCTATGGGATCTCCCTGCAGGCGAGCTTTCTCCGCCAGACGCAGAGAAAGTTTTGCCCTCTGGTAAGAAGCCTCCTTACCGGGGATCATCTCAAGTAAATTCAGAGCTTCCTCGTATTCCTTAAGTTCTTCCGCCAGCACTTCCACGATCTGATATTGTAACTTTTCACTGGATGTCTGGTCGGAAGTCATCTGCAACATGGAAATCAGAAGCTTTTCAATGGCTCCTGGCAGATTCTGCATGCGGTAAGAATAAATATATTTGCGTCTGGCTATAATTTCCTCCTTTAATTGCTCATCGTTGAGGTTCTGCAGATCTATTTCCTGAAGCAATTGCAGGGTCAGGTCGTATTTCCTGAGTTTCTCGAGGCAGAGAGCCCTCTCCCACATGGCCCGGTAGATGAAGGGACTGGAGGGATGGTTCAGGATTATTTGATTATAATATTTTTCTGCCTGACCAGGATTACGCAGCAACTTGTGGTTAATTTCTCCCAGTTTAAAATATATCTCATCCTGTTTGCTGCCATAGATTTTCAGAACCTGCTGGTACAATTCTATAGCTTCCTGAAGACGACCATCATCCACCAGGATATCAGCTTTTAAAAGTAAGGCTTTCAGATGCATTTCACCCTGTGTCATTTCATCCAGGGTGCTGTCGATGAGAATCAATGCCTGTTCATTATTACCAAGATTGAAATAGGCTTCCGCTCCCAGCAGAATGTATTCGATACGGTAAATACTTTTCCTTAAGATGCGATCTTCCGGATTAAAATCATCCAGGATGGCAACATAATCCCCTGTAAGCATACGACATCTGGTTAATATCGTACGATAGAGATCCAGATTCTCCGAATTATCGAATTTACTGATTATCTTGTTCGCTTCCTGTTGGGCTGCCCTATAATTCTGGACCTCAATATAATAATACAGCAATTTTAGGCGTAATGTTTCCTCAAACTGCCGTGGTATGTTTTCTGCCAGTTGAGATGACAACTCGATTATAGCAGCTTCCAAACCCTGTTCCCGTCGAATTATGGCGAGTTCCAGCTCCAGGGCTTCCCATCGTGCATTATGGCGGGGATATTCATTTCTGATACGGTTAAGTACAGTTCTGCCCTCTTCTGGCATGCCATTTTTATAATATGACCTGACCATGTACAGAAGGATATCAGGAATATCATCTATGCCTGCATAATTATCAGAAAACCTGTTACCCTGCAGGATCACCTGATTGTAATCCTCCTGGTAAAAAAAGGACTGCACAATGGGTAGCAATGCTTTCTTGCTGTATTCTGAAAGAGGGTAATCACTGACCAGACGCTGGAAATTGCTTACAGCTTCTCTGTACTTCCCGGATTGAAACTGCACTTGAGCATAGTTGAAGAGGATCAGGTCTTTTGCGGTGAAATTCGGGTAACCATCCCATAAACGACGATAATATATTTCTGCCTGGGTAAGATCACCAATCTCCCGGTAGCATTCAGCAATCAATAACATGGACTGCGCTGCTTCCTGAGTGGTGGGAGATATCTCAATAGCTTTTTCGAATTCCCTTATCGCTTCCTCATAGAGCCCATCCTGGTATAATTCGCTGGCGAAACGGAAATCGGCTGATACTATCCAGAACAGCGAAAGAAGAATTAAAATCGAACTAATTTTCATTTTTCCTCCCGCACGCTGCACGTTTATCCGGCTGCTGGTATAATGTCAACGAACAATTGAAATCAAATAAAATATTGACATGATCATTGGAACTCCAGATTTATCCTTTCCCAAAAGGAAAAATATGTACTTCATATTTTTGTTTCTATCAGGCCTGGCTGCAGGTTTCATCAACACACTGGCTGGCGGGGGATCAGTGCTGGTACTTCCCGTCCTGATACTGGCTGGTCTACCATCACCAATAGCCAATGCTACTAACCGCGTGGCAATCCTCCTGCAGAATATAACAGGATCTTACCGGTTCCATGCCTATAAGAAACTGGAGATAAAACCAGTTATCCATATCGCCCTGGCAGCAATAGTTGGTTCTATTGCTGGTTCATTATTCGCGGTAAGAATAGACTCTGCGCTCTTCGATAAGATCCTGGGTATTATTTTTATTTTCATTTTGCTGCTTATACTCCGCAGCAAAAAAAATCATACCCGGGTTCGGGCAAACCTGCCCCGCTGGATCGAAATCCTTATTTTTCTGGGAGTCGGTTTCTATGGCGGTTTTATTCAGGTTGGCGTAGGTTTCATATTCCTAGCTACCCTTAATCTGATCGAGGATTTCGATCTGGTAAGAGCAAATGCCGTAAAGGTATTTATTGTGATGTGCTACACTTTTTTTGCCGTACTCATTTTCACCATCAATGGGATGATCATCTGGAAATATGGACTGATCCTGGCGCTGGGTAATATCCTGGGCGCCTTCATTGGAGTCAGAACAGCGGTAAAAAAAGGAGAGACAGTTATCAAGGTTGTCCTGGCTGTAGCAATTATTGCAGCCTGTATGAAGCTTTTCGGTGTATTTTCCCTTATCGGTCTGGAATAGATGGGTTCTCTGCTGATAAGTATCATCTGTTCAGCGATGATAGGGAATCTACTGATCCTTTTCGATAGAAGGTTTCAAACCAAGATACTCTACATATTCCTGGGAAATTATTTTCTGGCGACCCTGTTCAGCCTGACTGCTCAGAATCTCAACTTCCACACAATAAGGGCATTTGATATACTAATGGGCTTACTGACTGGATTGTTCTTCCTGATAAACTTCCTGATTTATCGTCATAGTATCGTACTGAACGGTCTTTCACTCAGTGTGAGCATTATGCGGATTGCCTTGATCATCCCGATCCTTGCTTCCATTTTCATCTTCCGACAGGCTGTCAATCCACTGAAATATATTGGCATCGGGGTAGTCATTACATCTTTCCTGCTTCTTGCTGACAGAAGTCATTTCAGGAGCATTCTCCCGATCTTCGCTCTTTTTGTCATCACAGGATGTACCGAAACCCTCCTCAAGTTATATGATGAACTGGGAGTTCCTGAGCAGGGTAATTTTATCCTTCTGCTTTTCTTCACAGCTTTTCTGATTAATTTGCTGATAATCCTTATTAAAAGGATCCCACTCCATTATTTAAGCTTCGGATGCGGTCTGCTGCTGGGAATTCCCAATCAACTGACTACAAAATATTTTCTGAAAAGTCTGCAATCAGTTCCGGCGCCAATTGCTTATCCCATGTTTGCAGCGAGTGTGGTTATAATTTGTTTCTTTATGGATATCCTTGTCTGGAAAAAGAGATTTGCCGCGATCAAGAAAATTGCCTACGGAATAATGATCAGCGGTATTGTTCTACTGAATCTGCAATAAAAAAGCCACCCTGCGGCGACATTTTAATTTCAATATCGATCAGTATACACTCAACCTTTTATATCTGTAACTCCTATCTTTCCAGCTGTCTATAAAATGAGTATATACTTTATCATGATTGACCTGGGTATCGCTTTTAGCACTGCTGAATTTATTGAGGACTTTAATTTCCTTGGTGTTGATCTGCAGGGTCTTGTGTATTTTTTCTTTTATAATGTATTTTTTTACCTGTTCCGGTAAAATATAATAGAGCAGGGCATAATCCTCGCTATCCAGTTTGAACTCTTTTACCAGGTATTCGATGAAATCCTTTTCTTTGGGATGGAATTCCTTGTCAGCAATGATAAGAAGTAAAGAAGTTTCCAGGATGAGTAATTTTTCCTCCCTGTTGGTAATTTTGCCTATCATTTCTTCTACTGGAGTTGGTTTATTGAATTCCGCTTCAATTTCACGCTGCTGCTGTTCAGTAAAATCGATATTCCTGAACGCCTTGGAAAAAGCATCCTTTTCAGAAGAGGTAATCTTCCCATCCTGCCAGGCAGCACTGATGATTATCTTGGCAACATTCAGCAGATTATCGATGTTTTCAGGCAAAACCCTCTGATACATGCTTTCTCCCAGCACCTTGCCTGTTTTAATGTCCCTCAGAGTTCCTACTTTTCTTCCCTTCTCATCCAAAGAAATAGTAAACGCATAATTATCATTTACATAATATCCTATGGGTTCACTCATTATACCTCCCTGATACATTCAATTCATTATCCTAATAAGTTATTATTTTAAGCAAAAGGATTGTTGTCAAAAAATTTATGGAGAAAAAACACAAAATCAGTTATTTATCCTTTTATTTACGACAGTATCTGCCATTCATATCAAATAAAAAAATATGATTGACAATTTACCGATTATAAAGGTGTTCTTTTTCCATGAATGAATTAATCTTACTGTGTTTGATATTGATGTCAATATTCCTGCAGCTGGCTACAGTGGTCTATGCACTTTATCTTTTCCGGATTACCGGGAGAAAGATAGGCTGGATATTCATTACCATTGCCTTTATTTTTATGATCCTGCGCCGTTTTTATTCTATTAATAGAATATATGTCGGAGAGGCGGCAACTGTTTCCTGGCAGAACGAATTAAACGGTCTTTTTATCTCACTGTTCATGTTTATCGGCACTGTTACCATCAAAACTTATTTCCAGTCAATCCTGCATTCCCGGAAGAAATTACAGGATTCAGAACAGACACTCAGAAAGATCAATGCTTCCAAGGACAGGTTATTCTCCATAATAGCTCATGACCTGAAAAATCCTTTTAATACTCTGGTGAATTTTTCCGGGCTTTTAAAAGATAATTACGATAATCTCAACGGAGAAAAGGTCAGGGATTTTATCATCCGTATTAATCGTGCAGCCAAACGCGCCTATGATCTGCTGGATAATCTGCTGCACTGGTCACGATCCCAGTTAGGCATGCTGGAACTGCATCTTGAACAGATCGATCTGCAGAAAATCATCCTGGAAAATATCCTGCTTCTCAGTTCCAGTGCCAATGAGAAGAATATTATTATTGATAATCAGATATCAGAACCACTAGACGCCTATGCCGATGGGAATATGATAGCCGTGGTCATCAGAAACCTGCTGCAGAACGGATTGAAATTCACTCCAGAAAATGGGCGCATAACTATATCTGCCGAAACAAGGGAAAATCGGGTTATTGTATATATAAGTGATAGCGGAATCGGAATCGAAGCGGACCGTATCCCACACCTGTTCGCAGTTGATACCAATTACACCACTCCCGGCACCAATCGGGAAAGCGGAACCGGGCTTGGTCTGATATTATGCCAGGAGTTCATCGAGCAGAACAGGGGTAGAATCTGGGTTGAATCCTCCCCTGGGAAAGGCAGTACTTTTGCCTTTGAGCTTCCCATCAATCCTGTTCAGGAAAAATAAAATGCAGTCCTATGGTGAATTTTACATGACGAATAAAATATTTGACATCATAAAAAATGATTGGGAAAAGTGGTAGCAATTGATTTAATTACAGGATTGAGGAAGAGAATTCGATTGCAGATATAAAGGGAGAAAATATGAACAGGAAATTGAGGATATTGTTGAACGCACGCGGAAATGTAATCCACTCGGTAAGTGGTGATGCAACCATCAAAAAAGCCGTGGGTATCCTTAACAAGTATCATATCGGTGCTTTGATCATCCTGAATTTCGAGGGTGAGATCGAGGGGATCTTCACTGAAAGAGACGTAATGAAAAAACTAGCCAGCACTGATGGACTGATAGGTCACCTCCCGGTCCGTTCGATCATGACTCCCAGGGACAAGTTGATCATTGGTAAAGCAGACGATACGGTTGAACATCTGATGAATGTCATGACTGAGAATAAAATACGCCATATACCGGTTGTTGATGAGAATGAT
>JAFGRJ010000111.1 GCA_016935235.1 Candidatus Cloacimonadota bacterium | reverse complement strand
TCCGCAACTAGAACTCTATCGCTATGACCACTGAATTCGCATTCGAATTCCGCAGCCAGAAGGTCTGCAGATGGTATCTCATCCCTGGATTTGATATCGCTGAGAAGAACATGAGCACCAAGCTGTTTAGCTTTCCGGGCTGCAGCCACCCCGCTGCGGGCTGCTCCCAGAATACTGATTTTAATATTGCTGAGATCGATCATCTTAATTTCAATGTAGCCAGAGCGAAAGCTGCCAGCAGGGCTGCCACGATCCAGAATCTGATCACGATCTTGTTCTCTGAAATACCCTTTAATTCGAAATGATGATGGAGAGGAGCACACAGAAAAATTCGTTTCCCCGTTCCGGTTCTGATTCTGGTATATTTGAAGTAATATCTCTGAATAATTGTAGATAAGGCTTCAATGACAAATACACCTCCGGCAATGGCAAAGAATACTTCCTCGCGCAAAAGGATGGCCAGAACTGCCAGGATGCCCCCCAACGAGAGAGAGCCAGTATCACCAAGGAATATCTGAGCCGGTTTAATATTATACCACAGAAATCCGAGTATGGTGCCGATTAAAGCTGCGGTGAATATGCTCAATTCCCCTGCATTGCTGATGAATTCCAGGTTCAAATATCGGGAAATGACGAAATGACCTTTCAGATAAGCCATCACACCCAGGGCAAAGGAAGCCAGGGCGATGGTACCTCCGGCTAAACCATCCAGACCATCAGTTAAATTGACCGCATTGGAAGTACCGACGATCATGAATATAACAAAAGGTATGAAAAACCAGCTCAACTGAATGACCGTATTTTTCAGGAAAGGTAAATTGATACTGGTGGCAGTGACCCTGTCCGGAGACCCGCAGAATATGATTAAAGCAATGATAAGGCCGAGGAGAATCTGTGAAAGAAGTTTATATCTGGCGATCAAGCCCAGCTTTGTGTGACGGAAATTTTTCAGATAGTCATCTAGGAAACCTATGCTGCCCAGCCAGATAGTCGTCAGATACATTATCAGGATATGGCTGTTAATCAGATTGTTCCAGAACAGTGAAGAAAGAAGCAGACCTGTAAGTATTATCAGCCCACCCATGGTAGGTGTCCCCTGTTTCGCTTTATGGCTGGGAGGAAGATAGTCACTGATTATTTCAACAGCCTCATTCCTTTTCAGTGTTCGGATGAACTTCGGTCCCAGGACAAGAGCAAAGATAAGTGCGGTAATAAAAGCAGCTATTGCTCTGAAAGTAACATACTGGAAAACATTAAAAATAGTATAACCCAATACCTCGGTATTGGCTAGAGGTGCCAGTAAATGATAGATCATGTTAAATACCTTCCAAAATTTTTTCCAGACCTATACTGTGTGATGCCTTCAACAATATTATGGCATCAGGAGGGAATTCTCTCCATATTCCGGAACTGATAAAATCCTCACAGGTGGAGAAATGTCTGTCCGCCTTATAGAGTTTGGCTGCACAACCGATGGAGAAGACTAATTTACCTTTCACATTTTCTAACAACAACGAGATTTCCTGATGATATTTTTCTGTCAATTTTCCTAATTCCAGCATATCACCAAGCACAGCAACATGCGGACGCTGAGGTTCATAGTTCTTCCAGAAATACAGGGCCGATTTCATGGAATCGGGATTGGCATTGTAACAATCTGCCAGTATGATGCGGCTGCCTTCCTTTCTGATCTCCATCCGGTAGGAAACGGGCAGAGGTTTTTCCAGACCTGCAGCGATTGTCGCTTTATCAAAACCCAGCTCCAGACAGCAGGCAATGGCAAAGAGAGCATTCTCAGCAAATTTCTCATAAGCGGTTGGTATGGAATATCTGCTGCCATTGACACTGAAGGTGCAACGATCGGATGTGCTTTTCACTTCGCTGATTCTGTATCTGTTGTGATTTTTCCAACCACAGCTTATCCCGGAAAAACCAGTGAATAGTTCGTTATCCCCTGGGAAAAAGCGTAACTTCAGATTGTGCTTGAATAATGCTGTTTTTTCCCGGAATACTCCCTGTAAATCATCGAAAAACTCCAGGTGGGCTATCCCGACAGCAGTAATAATGCCAACATCCGGATTACATATACCAGTTAAGGCAGCGATTTCTCCCTTTTGATTGGAGCCCAGCTCCAGAACAGCATAGTCATGTTCAGCACCCAGTTTCAGAAGGGTCTTGGGCAATCCGATCAGGTTGTTCTCATTGTCATGTGTCTTTAGAACCCTGGCCTGACAGGAAATTATATTGCTGATATACTCTTTAACGGTTGTCTTGCCAACACTGCCGGTGATGGCTATGGTGAATGGATGCAGGATTTCCTTGTAGTGGGCAGCCATCCGACCGTAAGCCTGGCGGGTATCGGTTACCCGCAGCAGTCTGCTGCTTTTTCCCTGATAATCTTTGTTTATGACAGCCGCACAGTGCTCCTTCTTTAAAATGTCTTCAATATAATCGTGCCCATCGAAATTCTCCCCCCGCAAGGCAAAGAAAAGCTCCCCGTCACTTATGGAACGGGAATCTGTGGAAATATTATGAAAACTTTGAATTTTCATGTTAACAGCACCGGTCAAGCCCAGCAATTCCAGATTAAGTGGATCAAAGGTTATCGCCAGACCATCGGGACAGGATTTTTCTGCAGCCAGTCTTGATTCCTCATAATCATCAAAGGGATATTTGATCCCGTTAATTTCCTGATACCTTTCATGACCCTTGCCGGCAATGAGCACGATATCAGTATTCCTGGCAAGTCGCACGGCTGCATTAATCGCATGTTTGCGATTTCTTACGATCCAGGTTTTATTCGGATTCCTGTAATTTGCCAGCATGTCCCTGATTATCTGGGCCGGTTCCTCGTTGCGGGGATTATCATTGGTCAAGAAGATCAGGTCGGCATGTTCGCAGGCAGTCTTATACATTAAGGGTCGCTTTATCTTATCCCTGTTCCCGCCTGCTCCCAGTACACAGATGAGGCGATCCGGTTTCAGGTCTTTAAGTGCCAACAGAACATTGTTGAGGGCATCCGGGGTATGAGCATAGTCAATGAATATCTGTCTGCCAGTTATTTCACTGACTTTGTGTAATCTGCCCGGAATCGGTGTTAATCGGGTTGTATATGCCAGCAGATTCTCACTGCTTATATTGATCCCTGACTCGTGCAATATAGCCAGCGCTGTACCCAAATTGAATATGTTATGTTTTCCGATTAGTTGGGTCTTAATGTGTAATTTTCTGGAATCGAAGAATATATCAAAAAAACTACCGGTTGCCTTCGTCGAGATTTGAGAAAGAAGGAAATGGGCTTTCTGATCAAGAAATGAGATCGTACAGGTATTGTTACCAAGCTTCTCCCGGAAGATCCTGCCATAGTGATCATCAATATTCAGGATAATTTTTCCCTTCTGCTTCCCGGTATTTTCCAGAAACCGGAATTTGATCTCAGCATAGGCATCCAGTGTCTCATGAAAATCAAGATGTTCCGTGCTGAGATTGGTGAAGACTGCCATGGAAAATGACAAGCCATAGATGCGGTCAAGATAGATGGAATGTGAAGAAACTTCCATTATGACTACTTGAACCTTCTCAGTAACCATTTTTCTCAAAATACTGTTCAACTCGATTATGTCCGGAGTAGTGCGATCAAGGGTATAGACCGTGCTGCCGATACTGTATCCCAGTGTACCAATAGTGCCTGTTCTGATGCCCGATCCCTGCATTAATCTCGCTGTCAACTCGACTATGGTAGTTTTACCATTCGTTCCTGTTACTCCTATCAGTGATAATTTTGAAGATGGATCTTCAAAAAAGATTCTGGCCAGGAGTGCTGCTGCTTTGCGGCTGTCAGTGACTTCTATTACAGGGATCTCCGCCTCTATCTTTCTGGTGGTAATCAGGAGTGTGGCTCCAGCTGTAATCGCAGCATAGATATAATCATGTCCATCTGACCTGTAACCTTTGATGCAGATAAAAGCATCATCTTTTTCCACTGTACGGGAATCTGTGTTCATTTTATTCAGAATCAGGTGTGGGCTGAAATTATATTCTGCCAGGTAAAGACCGCCCTCCCGCAGCGTCTGTTTTATCAGGGCAGCTGTAATCAACTGGCTTTGATTCTGCATATCTCACCAAATTCTATTTTATGCCCAGGGGGAATGGATTGCTGGTAAATCACACCCTGCCCTTGAATGTTCAGTTTGATATTGCGTATCATGGTCTGTGACAGAGCCTGACGAATGGTCAATCCCCTCAGGTCGGGCATGTGGAAATCCGTCCCTGTTTGCTGGCTGGTTTTGGTATGTTCTCTGTCCACTATCACAATTACTTTCTCCTTTTTATCATAGGATACACCAGGCTGGGGGAATTGATTGATTACTATCCCTTCCGGATCTTTTTCGACAAGTTTATAGGAAATTTTCTTTTTCTTAAGAAAAGAAATAGCGTCGTCCTTGGAACGGCCTAATAAATCAGGCATTTTTTGATATTCAATACTCCTGTTTTTATGGCTGCAGATAATATTGCAGT
>JAFGRJ010000110.1 GCA_016935235.1 Candidatus Cloacimonadota bacterium | reverse complement strand
TGGCGCCCATACTGCAGGACCTTTTTTCCGGTTGAGCATACGGAACTGGATACCACTAAGATCGGCTGAGCGACCGATCTCGCCACCGAGGGCATCGATCTCCCTCGTCAGATGTCCCTTGGCAGGTCCGCCAATGGAGGGATTGCAGCTCATGCGACCGATGGATTCAATCTTGATAACGAAAATCAGAGTACGGGCTCCCATCCGGGCTGCTGCCAGTGCTGCCTCGATCCCGGCATGCCCCGCTCCTACTACTATGACATCATAATTATCCATCTTTTACAGACCTTTGGGGAAATCCTTTAACATGATTCAAATTATTAGTGTCAAGATTGTTGGCAAATAGAATTTTTTGATTTGACAAAGAATCCGGTATCAGAAGTTTAGAGAAAATCTTTAGGAGGGGAAGATTAGCTGATGACAAAGCAGAGAAAAACTGCCATAACACCTACCAGGGCGGAGGATTATCCCCAGTGGTATCAACAGGTGATCAAGTTTGCTGATCTGGCTGAGAACAGCGAAGTAAGAGGTTGCATGGTTATCAAACCCTGGGGTTATGCCATCTGGGAAAATATCCAGGCTAATATGGATGAATTGTTCAAGGAATCAGGGCATGTGAACGCCTATTTTCCTCTTTTCATCCCTAAGAGTTATTTCGAGAAAGAAGCAGAGCATGTTGAAGGCTTTGCCAAGGAATGTGCTGTTGTTACCCATTCCCGCCTGGAGGAAGATGGCAAAGGGGGATTGAAACCGGCTGGAGAGCTGAGTGAGGAACTGATTGTCAGACCGACCAGTGAAACTATTATCGGTGCTTCTTTCAGCAGGTGGGTCAATTCCTACCGCGACCTTCCCCTGCTTATCAATCAGTGGTGCAATGTAGTGCGCTGGGAATTAAGGACCAGGATGTTTCTGCGGACCACCGAGTTTTTGTGGCAGGAGGGACATACCGTGCATGAAACCAGGGAAGAAGCCCAGACCGAGACCTTCCGTATGCTGGACATCTATGCCAGATTTGCCGAGGAATACCTGGCAATACCGGTTATCAAGGGTGAAAAGACAGAAGCGGAAAAGTTTCCGGGAGCTCTTAATACATACTGCATAGAAGCCATGATGCAGGATAGAAAAGCTCTGCAATCGGGCACATCTCACTTTCTGGGACAGAATTTTGCCCGTGCTTCCAACATAAAGTTCCAGAGTCGGGAAGGGCGGGAGGAACTGGCCTGGACAACCTCCTGGGGTGTATCAACCCGTCTTATCGGGGCAGTGATCATGGCACATGGAGATGATGATGGATTGATCCTGCCACCCCGCATCGCTCCGATCCAGATTGTAATAATACCTATCTACAGAAACGAGGAAGATAAAAAGAAGATTTTTGATTTTATAGACAGGATCAAGAAAGATTTATACAATACAAGATATCATGATCATAGAATAAGACTGGAAGTTGATGACCGGGAGCTGGGCGGGGGAGAGAAATTATGGTCCTGGATCAAGAAAGGAGTGCCGGTACGGCTGGAGATCGGCCCCCGGGATGTAAGCAACGATTCAGTATTCATGGGCAGAAGGGATAGAGAGCCCCAGGAAAAGGAAAGTGTTAAGCTGGATCTTTTCCTGACCGGGATTACTGCGCTGCTGGACGAGATTCAACAGAACATCTATAACAGGGCTCTTGATTCACTGCAGCAAAATTCTGTGATCATTGACGACAGGGATGAGTTCTACAGGTTCTTCACTCCCCGGCATGAAGAAAATCCTGAAATACATGGCGGTTTCTCCTACAGTCACTGGTGTGGCAGCAGTAATTGCGAAACAAAGATCAAGGAAGATCTGAAGGTTACCATACGCTGCATACCACTCACTGCCCCGGAAGAAACAGGCAGGTGCATTTGCTGTGGAGGTGAAAGCGCTAAAAGGGTGATTTTCGCCAAGAATTACTAGGTTGATAATGAAATTTCAGATTAAGGAAGGAACTACGATCTACCTCTACCAGTTGCTGAAAGCAGCCGGTGTTTCTGATGATTATGTGCAGATAAGACACCTGATTCAGGATGGCAGGGTTAAGGTTAATGAGCAGGTCGAATTAAAGACAAGGGAAATATTGAAAGTTGGGGATAGCGTTCGTTACGGAGATTATTTTATTCAGATCATAAAAAAGGATAATGGATACAGAGCAAGGGAGAAAGAGGATAATTACGAGGAGAGGGTAAAGCATGGTTCCCTTCCCCGCTGGCAGTTGAAAACACTTTCGGACCAGAATGATATCGATGGACAACTGCGTCTGTATTGCCGGCAGGTCCATGAAAAATTGCTCGGACAGGGTAAAACGCTTGCTCTGGCAGAATCATGCACAGGTGGCATGGCAGCTCAGGTAATAACTTCCCTGCCAGGGGCTTCCAATTTCTTTCTGGGTGGACTGACAGCATATTCCAATCAGGTAAAGAACAGATTATTGGAAGTTAAGGGGGATACTCTGGAGAAATATGGGGCTGTCAGCCGCCAGACCGCCCTGGAAATGGTTCAGGGTACAAGAAAATTGTTTCAGAGTGTTGCTGCTGGTGCCGTGACCGGAATTGCCGGACCCGGTGGAGGTTCAACCGAGAAGCCGGTGGGGACTGTATTCATAGCTGTTGCTGATAATACGAAAGTGGAGGTAAAACATCTATTTCTAAAGGGTTCCCGGGAAGAAATAAGGAAGAAATCTGTGCTGGAACTGCTGAAATTAATTCTGGAGAATTTGTGATTTTTATTGACTGATTTTGATTTATTGTTTTTCAGAAATCGATTATTATATGATTTTTTTATATTTACCATTTTTACCAGTTTCCATTGATCAGGTTTGCATATTTTTTCATGATTCTTAATATAGCTGGGGAGATGCAATATGCGTATTAGAATTGCTGTCACTGTAATTCTGGTGATAATGCCTTTTCTGGTGGCAGCTGAATATCTGGAAGTAATATCCCAGGATGTTGATGGCCTGGTCCTGCAATTCACTCTTCCAGATTATTACCTGGAAGAAGTAAGAAGCGAGGGCGAGATCTATAATAGGATCCATTGCGACGAATCTGGGTATAATGCGGTACCTGGTTATCCCTTGCTGCCTGTATTTACCGGGATAATCGGTCTGCCTGTGGATGGTGATTACAGTATCAGGATAATCAATCAGGAGCATAAGATCCTCAAGGGTAACCTGATATATCCGGCGGAAGGGTTCGAGATTGAGGCGAACAGCATGAATTACCATTTCCACAGGGAAAACCGGGTTTATAACAGCCGGGAACTTTATCCTGCCAGGCTGGTGGAAAAGGGAGCACAGGCTTACATCAAGGACAGGTATTTTGCCAGTTTCCTGATAAATCCCTTTCAATGTAATTGTGCTGGTAAGCAGCTTGTTATTACCAGCAGCATAAAGTTCAGTATTAACATCAGCGGTGACAAGAGACCGGGAGCAGGGAGTTCGCACAATTTCATCGATCAATTTGCCGATGATTTCTTCCTGAACAACGAATTCTCCAGGCAATGGCGCAGACCAAAGGAGAAGGGGGAATATCTTCCCAACCGGCAGGATGAGCTTGTCCATGAGATTCAGTTGATTGTTGATACCGAGGGTATTTATAAGGTTTCCTTCAATCAGATCGACGAAGCTCTGACGGAATATGCCCTGGAAAACGATATCGAATTTGAACTGGGATTCAGCTGGGATAATATTGATCCTGTGCATCTGGAGCTTTCCAACGAATTTGGATCTGTTCCCATATATTTTCCCGGGGAAAAGGACGGGATCGTCGCTGGAGATGATTATTTCGAGTTTTACGGTTACCCACATTATGGTGATGAAACTTATTATGATGATTTTACTTCCGAGAATACCTATGTTCTCTGCCTGATCGGACAGCTTGGCAGCAGAATGGCGGTGGAAAACGGAGGACTGGAAGTATCCAATAATGAGGAATATTATATTCCGCTGGCTTTTCAGTACACTGCCCATTTTGAGGAACAGGAAGTACTGGATCGTCTGGGAGCCCAATATGATTTCACTTCTCATGATTTTTACCGGGAAGATATCTGGTTCTGGTCCAAGATCTCTGCTCCCAACCTTTCCATATTTCCTTTTCAGATTCAATATCCATACCTTTCCAACATCAGGGGAGTCAATGCCCGGGTATCCCTTTTCGGATTGACCTATAATCCCAACAATTATTATGCCATTAACCATCACGCCATTGTCAGGATCAATTCATCCATAATCGGTAACAAGGAATGGTATGGTCAGAGCGAGATGATCTTCGAGAACGAACAGTTTATTCCCAACAGCTACCTGCTGCACGGAGAGAATACGCTCTATGTGAGCCTGCCAGGTATACCTGGAATACTGAACGAGCAGGTTATGCTGGATTATATGGATATTACCTACTGGCGAGAATACAAGACGGATGATGACATTCTCAAGTTCACCAAACCCCAGAATAAACCCGTCGGTCTGTTCCAGTTTGAACTCGATAATTTTTCCTCCGACTCGGTATTTGTTTACAAGATAGGGTCCAGCATCATTGAGAATCTTCAGATTGAAGCTTTTTTCGAGACAGGGGGAGCTCCCTTTAAAGTATCCTTTCAGGATGAGGTCAATTCTCCCGATATCTATTATTATGCTGTCACGGAGAGCCAGAAGAAACAACCTGTGAGAATCAGACCCAACCTGCCCTCGGACCTGAAAAACCCGCTTAACGGTGCTGATTATGTCATTATTACAGCAGAAAACATGGTGAGGGACGATGGTACTGTATATTTTGAACAGATGTGGGAAGAAAGGGGTCATGAAGTTGAGATAGTAAATCTTCAGGATATTTTCGATGAGTTCAATTACGGGATCAGATCGGTGGAAAGCATCAAGGATTTTCTCAGTTATGCCTATAATAACTGGTCAGAACCGGAACTTACTCATGTTATGCTCCTGGGTGACGGTCTGCTGGATGAGCGTGATGACAGCGTGGACAGAATATACAATATCATTCCCTTCCGCAATGTGTGGATCCAGGAACTGGGAGCAATAGCCAGTGACAACTGGATGGCCTGTATCGTAGGTGATGACCCGGTGGCTGATATCAGTATTTCACGCATCAATGTCTGGGAAATAGAACAGATACTGCCTGTCGCCGAGAAATCTGCTAACTATCTCAGCTTACCCAACTATGACGATCTCTGGCACAGCCATATCACCCTGGCAGCCGGAGGTGATGCCAGCGACGGTTCCTTCTTTGCCCGGCAATGTGAAAGGATAAAGGCGCAATGGATTCCTGAAGATTTCAACACATCCAGAGTATACTGCAATACTCAGAACCTGCCTTCCGTATTTCTTGGCAATACCACATCATTGATAACCAACATCAATAACGGGACGCTTTATCTTACCTTTATGGGTCACGGTGGCGGTCAGGTATGGGCGGATTATAATCTGCTCACCAAGAATGACGTGGCAACTTTTAATAATGACAATTATCCCTTTGTATCCAGTCTTTCCTGCTTTGCCTCCGCGTTCAACTATCCCCAGAGTTCCTGCCTGGGTGAAGAGCTGGTGCTGATAGCGGGAAGGGGGGCGATTGGTCACGTCGGTTTTACCGGTTATGGCTATAAATATTCCGATGAGGATTTCGGTAAATACCTGGCCGAAGCTATTTTTGCCAAGCAGGCGCCTGATCTGGGCGCGATAGTGGATTTCGCTAAAGCCAAATTCTTTGCCCAGTACTATGCCACTCCCTTTGCCCTGCCTCTGACGCAGGGCTGCTCCCTGATGGGGGATCCCATGATCAGCCTGGAACTGCCCACGGAAAGCAAGCAGGTCCTGCTCAATCATTATAATCCTGCTGTTGGTGATACCCTGATAATGCACAGCCCCGTCGGACCGAACATATACCGCGGGAAATTCGTCATTTTTGATGAAGATGATGCCCAGCTTCCCCTGGATGAATATTATCCCTTTGAACTGCCTGCGATCAATGATACAATCTGGTCTACCAATTTCCTGGTCACAGGAGATGAAAACTCGGTATATACCAATGCGGTTAAGCTTTTTGCCTATGGGGAGAACATGGAGGTTACCGGGATCAGTAAATACACGGTGGGCAGATCGGCTGTTAATGATATCCAGTATATTCCCGATCCCGTCACAGCAGAGGATTCCATCAGCATCACAGCTGATTTCTATGATGAGGAGGGCATTGCCTCGGTTATCTGTAACGTGCTGTTAGAGGGCAATTATCCCATGGTCAACGTGGAAGATGACACCTATGAGACCGCCCAGTTACTGCCACCCCATCCTGCGGGAAGTGTTATCAATTTTTACTTTATCATCGAAGATGCCCTTGGTGACACCACCCATACCAGTGTAAACCAGATCCATATTGCCGGACCTGATCTATATATTCAGTTCGCTGAGCTCAATGCGGTTGAATATTGGCCCAGCATGAACGTATTGATCCAGAATATCGGCTCCATTGCAGCACCCGCCTGCACCATGAAAATTTATGATATACTGAACGGTCAGCAACTGGTGGCAGAGACTATTATTGGAGGATATGCCTCCCTGGAAACCAGATGGGAATATGTGGAACTGCCTCTTTTTTCTGACAATATCAAACTGAAGGTGGTCGTCAATGAGAATGAGGCGAGTTTTGATGAAATTCTGTTCAATAATAACACATTTACAACCGGAGAGATGGAGATCAATATGTTCCTTGCCGGGATGACGGCAATAACAGCCAGCAGTCTGGATGAAAATGTGTTATGTCAGTTCCCAGCCAATCTGTTAGACCAGGAAGCAGTCTTTTTTATTCAGAATCAGGACCAGTTTGATCCCATCAATCAACCGGATATTGATGAGATCATGCTGCATAGCGGCAGTTTTTCCACTGCCTATGAGATAAATACCCTCAATGAATCTCTTTTAGCTGATTCCCTGGGTCATTTCCCCGGCAATCAACGCATAACTCTGCAGTATTATTATAACAGCACTGATTCGTTGACCCAGATCATGGAGAATTCCGGCAATTTCTATATCTACCGCTGGGAAGGGGTGTATGAAAAATGGGTGTACCAGGGTGGTCAGATGAACACGGGTGCAGACATGGTTGAATTCCTTATCGACAGGACCGGCATCTATACCATCTATCAGAACAATGATCTTATCATACCGGAGATAGAAGCCAACGTTGAGGGTCAGGAATTCACCAATGGTGGATATCTGTCCAAGAACGGTATCATCTCTTTTCTGCTGACCGATGCCAATGGGATAGATGTCTTCAGTAATACTATTTTTTTTGAGATTAATGGCATGATCATTCCCAGTGAAAATTATACCATTTCCCTTGCTCACGGTAACCTGACCCATGTTCCTCTTAAATATGATGTGGGCCAGCTCGATCTGAGCGATGGCGAGCATTATCTCAATATCAGCTGCACTGATGTGAATGGTCGTTTCAACAACCTGGATATAACTTTTGAGATCAGCACTGATTTCGATCTGATCAGGCTTGCCAATTACCCCAATCCGGTCATCTCGAATACTATTGATCCTATCAACGAAGGCAGGACCAGATTCACCTACATTCTCACCGACGATGCCGATGAGGTTTATCTGAAGATATACACTGTGAGCGGCAGGCTGGTGAAAACCTTCCACGACCTGTCATCTTCGGTCGGTTATCATGAGTTTCCCCGCGCGGTTCTGGGGTGGGATTGCCGCGATGAAAGCGGAGTGTATCTGGCAAATGGTATATACTTCTATCGCATTACGGCAAAAAAGGGCGGTAAGAAGATTGAGAGAACTCAGAAAATGGCCATTTTAAAGTAGGATGATTATGAAGAAAATAATCCTTATTCTCATAGCTTTTCTTTCCACGATTACTCTGACAGCAGGAAGGTATGCCGGGGATTTCATGGCTATTGGAGCCGGTGTCAGAGCCCTGGGTATGGGTGGTGCCTTTGCTGCTCTGGCGGATGACGGAGCTGCCATCTACTGGAATGCTTCCGGCATAGCACAGATCAGAGATACAGAGATTGCCATCATGCGTGCTTTCCTCTATGAAGGACTGGCTTATTATGATAATTTCTCCCTGTGCCAGCCCCTGCCCAATGATGTTACCCTGGGAGTGAACTGGACCAGATTGACCATCGATGATATCCCGATCTTTAAAGAATCTCATATAGTGGGGACCAATGTTGACCAGCGGTCCAGCGACCTTAACTGGATACTCAATGAGGCTGGCATTCCGGATGGAAAGTTCACCAGCACGGATGATCTCTACCAGTTCGCTTTTGCCAAACACTTGCGTTATAATCTCAACCTGGGCTGGCTTTTTTATGATCTTCCCCTGGATTTTCATTTTGGCGGGAACATTAAATATATCAAGAGGAACATCAGCGACGAAGAGGGTGAAGAGCATCTCGGCATAGGAAACGGATTCGACCTTTCATTCCTGGTAAAAACCGATATGGCCATCCTCTTCGATTTCGACTGGCTTGGTAATATCGCTCTCGGTATGAATTTTCAGGATGTGGGTGGTACCATTGTCAGCTGGAGAGACCTGGAATCAAAACACGAAGATGAGATTCTCTTCAACACAAAACTGGGAATAGCACTGGAACAGCCACTCTATTTCATCAGGTCGAGAATAATAATGACAATGGACGTGGATTATGTTTACGAGACCCAGTATCATTACGGGCTGGAATATTTCTACAAGGAACTGGTTTCACTGCGGGCAGGATACTGTTCGGAGAATTATTCTGCCGGTGCCAGCCTGAAACTATACGATGTATCCGTGGATTACGCCTTCCTGACCAATGTCCTGGGCAATACCAACCGTATTGGTCTGCGGATCAGTTTTTAAGGGAAGGAGGATAATGCAATGCTGAAGTATTTATATTTCTTTCTTATCATTTCAATTCCGCTGCTGATTGGATGTGCTGGCACAGAAACACTTGAAGTTGATAAAGTGCCTCCTCTGAAACCAAATGTGATAGAACATCTGGGTGATACCGGGGATGTTCTGGGACTGGATACTCTTAACTACCACAATAATTCAGAATACGAGAACAATGGTATTGATGCCACCCAAGGTGGGGATTGGATCCAGATCGAATGGGATCATATCATCGATACGGATATTGAGATAGTGGAGATCTACCGATTCTCCCTCCAGGAATATAATGCCTATGTGAATTATCTGCAGGGTGGAGGAGAAGAATACGATTTCACAACCAGAGTTGGGCAGATAAGTCCGGAACTGGATCGCTATGAGGATAACTCTCCCGGATTACTCGGGAAAAACAGCTTCTATTATATTAAACCGATTGATGAAGCGGGTAACTGGACGAAATCGGATACAGTCTGCTATAAATTAATAGATAAACCGGCACTTATCTATCCGACAGAACCCGGTAGTTACCAGTTGAACGGGCTGGTTTTCCAGTGGGAATTGCCCAGCGGTTATTCTGTGTCCAATTCCCGTCTACTGATATTCACCGAAAATTATGAATTGCTCTGGAAATATGATCCCCTGGATTATGAACAGCCCAGTATAGAGTACGACGGACCCGATGTGGATGTGAATTCCATTCGCTGGCGGGTGGAAGTATTCGGTAACACTGTGTTCAGCTCACCTGTGAATGGCAAGGTTTACATCATTTATGCTGGTTCGGAATCGGAAGACGTTGCCATCTTCATTGAATAAGGAATTGCTTGACGGATAAATAATGAAAAATTTCATTTTCCACCTTTTAAGGAGTTTTGCCATGAAAAAACTTGGTTTGTTGATGTTCCTCCTGATTATTTCAGGCCTGGTCTGGGCACAGGATGAAACCACCTTCGGTGAGAACAGGGGTTCAATTTACCTGTATTCCGGCACCCTTACCGGTACCGAGCAGTTGAAGATCAAAACCTACATCTGGGGTCAGGTCAGAAATCCAGGGCTCTATATCATTCCCGACAACACCAATCTGCTTACCCTTATCTCTTCGGCGGGAGGTCCTACCGAGAACGCCAAATTGACTAAGGTCAGGATCATCAGACCCACTTCGGAAGGTGAAAAAGTGATCTGGGTGAATCTGAAAAAATATATCGAAACCGGTGATGAAAGTCTGATTCCCATAATGCAGCCTGAAGATACGGTGGTTGTTGCCGGTACTACCTTTTATGCCTTTTCCAAGATAACGGACTGGCTGTCCAAGGCGGTCATTGTTATTAGTGTTTACAGTGTAATACGAAATATCAAGTAAAGAGGTCTTATGCAAAATCAAGATTATCGTCATCTGGAAGAGCAGGAAATAAGATTAGGTGATTACCTGCATACTATCAACAGGTTCAAATGGCTGGTTATCCTCATATTCTTGTTCATTTTTGGTTCCAGTTTCATTACCACTGCCCGAGCTCCCCGAATATATAAAGCAACTTCCAAGGTACTCGTCGAAGATCGGATGACAAGCAACCTGCTCTTCACAACGTTCAGCAATAAAAAATCATCAATAAATAATAATATGCATATTATCCGCAGCAATCCCGTTCTGAAGATAGCCAATCAGCTCCTGCAGAGATATCCTGAATATGACCAGTTTCCTATCAGCCGCAACTCCAATCCTGTGTCCTACCTGAAATCAAGAATGGCGGTGGGAACAGAGCGAGACACAGATATCATCATCATTAGCTTTGAGTCGGTAAGCCCATTGGAAACCCAGGCTGCCGCCAATACCATTGCTCAGGCACTGATTCAACAGGATACGGACTATGCGAGGATCGAATTCAGAACCACCCGGGAATTTCTGGCTAATCAACTGGAAGAGGAAGACCGTCGTCTGCGTGCTTCAGAGGAGGATCTGCGCACCTACAAGATAGAAATGGGCATATCATCCCTTTCGGAAGAAACCCAGGAGCTGATCGAACAAGCATCCCAGATAGAAGCACTTCTTAATGATGCCCAGATTGAGTTACAGGTTGCCAACAATCATCTGGACTTCCTGCAGAATGAATTATCGGCTCAGGACGAAATCCTGGCGGATGTCAATTCAGTTCTCACTTCACCCCTGCTGGAAAAACTGAAGAACGAGATCGTGGAGAATCAAACCCGTTATGCCAGCTTGCTGACCAAATCGGAATATTCTCCTAATCACCCGGAACTCGTCTCCCTGAGCAAAACCATCGAGAGTGCCAAACGGAATTTGAATTCCGAGATACAGAGGATTATATCCGTCAAGGCAGGTTCTTCCGATCCCCTGCAATACCGGGCTAATCTTATTGAGAAAATTTCCACCTCGAAAATGGATCAAAATATCTACGAATCCAAGGTTGCCAGTCTGCAAGCTGCCGTGGAGCAATATAACCGTAAAATGGCTATTCTGCCGGATACCGAGGTTGAGCTGGCCAGGCTGGAAAGAAATTATGCTATCAATGAAAAGATCTTCACCATGCTGAAAGAAAAATATGCGGATGCCCAGATTGTGGAGAAATCCAAGATAGGGAATATCAGGATAGTAGAAGAGGCGCAGCTGCCCAGCAATCCCATTAAACCCAACAAAAAGAGAAACATGGTAATTGCCCTGGTTCTCGGCATCGGTCTTGGTGTGGGGGCAGCCCTATTAATGCATTCCCTTGATCCCAAGATTACGACATTCGACGATGTAAGACGCTATGTAGCTTTACCGATCCTGGGCTCCATACCATATATTACCATCAGCGACTCTGAGCTGGAAGAGATCGACAAGATATTGCATCATGATAAAAACGCCAACAAGGAGAAGCTCAATTTCTTCCGACAGCAGATCGAAGCCAGGTTGATTACCAACTACGCTCCCAAATCCTCTGCTTCCGAAGCATTCCGTATCCTCAGGACAAATATCCTGGCGCAGAAGAAGCCGGGTGAATCACTTTCCATCCTTATAACCAGTGCCGGTCCCAAAGAAGGCAAGACCACCATCCATTCCAACCTTGCCATTGCTCTGGCTCAGATGGGGGCTAAAACTATCCTGGTGGATCTGGATCTGAGGCGCCCCATGGTTCATACCCTCTTCGATTTCAACAAGGAAACCGGTATCAGCGATTACCTGATTGATCCTGATATTGACCTGGAACAGGTCATAAAAAGATCGCGCATACCTAACCTGGATATCATAACCAGCGGCTACATCCCTCCCAATCCCTCCGAATTACTGGCTTCTCCAAGAATGGATAATGCCCTGATGAGGCTGAAGGAAAACTATGATTACATTCTTCTGGACTCCCCTCCCGTCATTGCCGTCACCGATACCATGGTACTGGCCAGCAAGACTGATGTTCTTACCCTGGTGGTGAGAATCAGAAAAGCAGATAAAATGGTTATCAAGAGAGCCAAGGAACTGCTGGATAATATCAAGATCAACATTGCAGGCGCCATCATCAACGGTATACATCCGCAGAAATACTACAGCAGTTATGAATATAATTATTATTACTATTATTATTATGGAAAGAAAGAAGATAAAAGGGGATTTCTATCTAAACTCCTACGCAAAAATAAATCTGTATCTTGACATTTTAGCCAGGAAGGCGGACGGATACCATCAAATTCGCACAATTTTTGCGGAAATTGGACTGCATGATTCTATAAATTTTACTTTGACAAAAAATAGAGACATACAGATTTTGGCGTCCACAGACTTTGTAAATACACAGAATAATATAATTTACAAGGTTGCGTTCTTTATCAGGGAATACTATGAAGTGAGTTCCGGAGTGAGGATCGAACTGCAGAAAAATATACCTGTGGCTGCTGGTCTGGGAGGCGGGAGTAGTAACGCTGCTGCGACCATCAGGGCTCTTTCCCGGTTATGGGAGCTGGGGCTGGATCATTTTCGGATGCATGAGATAGCCACTCGTTTTGGCAGTGACATCAATTTCTTTCTGGAAGGTGGTTGTGCGCTGGGGGAAGACAGGGGTCAGATTATCACCCCCTTGCCTGATTGTGAAATCGATAATATCCTGCTGGTTAATCCCGGTTTCGGAATATCGAGTGAAGAAGCATACAATGCGGGATCAGTCAATACCAAGCCGGGAGGTGACTGGTCAGCATTACTGCACACCAGAGATACCAGGCTATGTTATAATGCCCTGGAAAAAGGAATTACCCGCAGGTTTCCCCTTATCGGTAAATTGATATTGGAGATGAAGGAACTGGGCGCAGTGAATGCTATCCTTTCCGGTAGCGGTCCAACCGTTATAGGTTTTTTCTCCGATTCTGTTTCTACTATCAGGGCATCAGAACATTTTACCCGGAAAAACTTTTGGAATTACATTACAAAAACAAATAAAAGGAGAACAAGATGAACATTACTGATGTGAAAGTTTTTATCAGGGAAAGCAATCAACTGAAGGCATTCGTGAATATTGTTTTGGATGACGCATTTATTATCAGGAATATAAAAGTTATCGAGGGTAAGAATGGTCTTTTTGTTGCCATGCCCAGCCGCAGAGTTGCCAATGGTGAATACCGCGACATAGCTCATCCCATCAATACAGAGACCAGGAATCAGGTTGAGAAGATCATCATCGATAAATATAAGGAAGTATTGCAGGAAGCTCTCACAGCAGCGGAATCTTCAGATCAGTCCAAGGATGAAGAAGAGTTAGAATAACTGGCATGTATTCCAAATTGAAGATTTTTACTGGCAACGCCAATGTCGACTTAGCCAGAGAAGTAAGCAAATATGCCGGTATACCTCTGGGTGATGCTGAGATTTTCAAGTTTTCCAACGATAACAGCTTTGTAAAGATCAACGAGAATGTCCGGGGAGCAAACACCTTTATCATCCAGCCTACCTGTTATCCGGTCAACGATAATCTCATGGAGTTGCTCATCATGATAGATGCGCTGAAAAGAGCGTCCACAAAGGGTATCAACTGTGTTATTCCTTATTTCGCCTATGCCCGTTCGGATAAGAAGGATCAACCCCGGGTGCCCATAACCGCTAAACTGGTGGCTGATCTGTTGACCACTGCGGGAGCAAGCAGGGTAATATGCATGGATCTTCATTCAGAACAGATTCAGGGATTTTTCAATATTCCGGTTGATCACCTTTCATCCATGCCCCTGTTTACAAGGTTTTTCAAAGCACATCTAGATCTCGGTAATGCGGTGGTTGTCTCACCGGATACCGGTGGTACAGCCCGTGCCCGTTTGATGTCGGAAAAACTCAACTGCGATCTCGCCATCGGTGATAAACGCAGGGTCAGTAATGACAGCAATGCCGAGGTTCTCAACCTGATCGGTAAGGTGGAAGGGAAAACAGCAATTCTTTTTGATGATATCATCGATACAGGTGGTAGTATAACCAAAATGGCAAAAGTCCTGATAGAAAAAGGTGCGGAAAAAGTATATGCTGCCTGTTCTCATGGCATCCTGTCGGGTCGGGCTGTCGAGAACCTGGAAAAGTCACCGATAGAAATGCTTTACATAACGGACTCGATACCACTTTCGGAAGAGAAGAAAAAGTGCGATAAGATTCAGCAGATCTCCATTGCAGAATTACTGGCGATCGCCATTAAGAAAATCCATAATGAGGAATCTCTCAGTATACTCTTCAGATAAGGGATCACATCATTAATACGGAGGTAAGATGAATATAAAATTTAATGCGGAAAAACGTGAACTGGGCAGAAAATCTGATCTGAAAAACATCAGAAATAGAGGTTATATTCCGGCTGTTATTTATGGCGAAGGGAAAACTGGCATTAATATTTCCCTGGAAGAAATAACCTTTCTTAAAGAATATAAGAAAACTATCGGTGAGATGGTTTTCTTTGATATCAGTGTCGATGGTAAGAAATATACCACCATCATCAAAGACAGGCAGTTCAATCCTCTTACTCATAGACTTACCCATATAGATTTTCAGCAACTGCACAAAGGGAAAGCGATCACCCTGAATGTGCCGCTGAAATATACAGGTGAGCCAAGCGGAGTGAAGTCAGGAGGTTCACTGGAAATACTGGTCAGAGAACTTGAAATTTCCTGTCTGCCCAAGGATATTCCTGAAGATATAGTGGTAGATGTTTCAAAATTGGAGATTGGGGATGCAATTCATCTCCAGGATGTCAAACTGGCGGGACTGGATACAAAAATGCCCAAGGATACACCTATTGTAGCAGTGAGAGCACCCAGAAGAGAAGAAGAACTGGAGAAGGAAAAAGAAGAAGAAGCTGAAGAAAAAGCAGAGGAAGCTGAAGCTGAAGAGTCAGCCGAATAAATCTGATGAAACTTCTGGCAGGATTGGGCAATCCCGGTAAAGAATATGAAAAAAACCGACATAACATTGGTTTTATGGCTGTTGATGACCTGTGCAATTACTATGGGTTGAAACAGAAAAAGAAATTACATTATTTCTATGCCTGGCAGCGGGATAACCTGCTGGTAAAACCGCGGACCTATATGAATAATAGCGGTAAAGTTCTCGCTCCCCTGATCAGAAAGAATAAATTTGATGATGTTATGGTTGTTAGCGATGATATCAACCTGGAGATAGGTGAGATAAGATTGCGTCAGGAAGGTGGCATCGGTGGTCATAACGGGCTGGGCTCGATAGTCAGAGAACTGGGCAGTGATCAGTTCAAGCGCTTACGGATTGGAGTGGGCAATCCCCGGGAACAGGATCTCAGGGATTATGTTCTCTCGGATTTTACTGCTGCGGAAGAAAATGTTCTGAGGGAAATCCTGGAATTCACCCGGAAGCTGCTAAATGAGTATCTTGAATATGATTATGAAAAATTACTGAATTACTACAGCAGAAATAAAAAATCCTATTCTGAGATGATCAGCAGTCTCAGGATCGCGAAATAGTTATCTGCGCACAATAACCAAGACCAAAGGAGGAAAGATGCTGAGAAATTACGAAAGCATGATTATTCTTATTCCTGCCCTCAGTGAAGAAGAATCAAATCAGGCGAACCAGGAAATTCTCGACTATATTAAAAAAACAGGCGGTGAACCTTCAGAACCGGATGTCTGGGGTAAACGCCAGCTTGCCTACGAAATCAAGAGCTTCAAGGAAGGTTACTATTTTGTGAACAAATACCAGTATGAACCATCCAAGATATCTGAGCTGGAAAGGATTATCAAGATCAACGAGAAGGTGATCAGATACAACATTCTGGTTAAGGAATAACCGGAGGAGGTAATATGGCTGGTGAATTGAGACTACCCCGGATCAATAACGTCGTGCTCAGCGGCAGGCTTACCCGTGATGTCGAACTACGCTATACACCCGGTGGCACCCCTGTGGCCAAACTATCGCTGGCTTTTGACCGGAATTATCAGAAAGACGGGGAATGGCAGCAGGAAACAAGTTACATTGATGTGGTGGTCTGGAGCAAGCGTGGAGAACAGTGTGCAGAAAACCTGCATAAAGGCAGCCCGGTTATCGTTGAAGGTTACATCAGGACAAGATCCTACAGCGATAGCAGTGGACAGAACAGAAAAATAACCGAGATCAATGCCAACAAGATCAGTTTCCTGGAGAAGAGTGGGACGGGTGCTGATGAAAGCGATACCGAAGATTTAAAGGTAAGCACCAAGACTACCACTGATGAGATAACTGATGATGATGTGCCATTTTAAAGGAGAAAATATCCATGTTTGAAGAAAAGACAGAGATGAACGAACAGCAGAAGGATCAGGAAACAAGAAAACCAAGATCTGGCGGGTTCGGGAAAAGGTCACGGGATGGCCAGCAGGGTCGTTCCGGAGGCAGACAGGCTTCTACCCGCGGGAAAGCGAAATTTATATTCAAGAAAAAGGTCTGTTATTTCTGCAAGAACAAAGAACAGGCTATCGATTACAAGGATGTCGGTCTGATGAAACGGTTCATTGCCGAGAGCTGTAAGATATCTCCCCGCAGATTTACCGGCACCTGTGCCAAACACCAGAGAAAACTGGCCAATGAGATAAAAAAAGCCCGGCAGATGGCACTGATTCCCTTCGTGGAAAAATAGATGTTCCTGGTTGCAGCAATAGCCGTTATTCTGGCTATGTTCTCACCATTGCTGGGATTGGTCTTCACGGTGGGAGTCGGTGGCAGATACCAGTTATCCCGCATTAATCACGTTTTCTATCTGGCGATGGTTATCCCGCTGGTAATTTTTTTCCTCACCAGCATCATTGATATTGTCACTTTCACCGATATCAGCAGCGGAGTAATCCTCAGTTCTGTGGCTTTCTTCCTGGTGCTGAAGAAACAAGAGGATTATGTTCTGGCTATTTTTGCCGTGGTGATCATAAATGTGATCTACGGTCTGCTGCGGCATCTGATCTTCGGTAACACCTTTGCCCTGATGGTATCTGCCACTATCGAAGAATACCAGAGTATCCTGCAGGAAAGAATGCAGCAGAATTCAGAAAATATTATTCTGGCAACCGAACTGCTGCACAGCGTGAAACAGTTGCTGATCAAATATTTTACAGGACTATGGTCCTTTAGCATGACACTGGGCATTTACCTGGGAGCTGTAATCTACTCCCGGAAGAAAATGCCCGGCTGGCAACATAGATTAATCAGATTGCCCCAGGGCCTGATCTATATCCTGATCCTCACCCTGATTATGCTCCTGATCGCACCGGCAAGAACTTTGGCAGTTAATGTGATGCTTGTTATATTCCCTCTGTTACTGATACAGGGGATCGCGATCCTGGATTTTTTCTGGGGAAAATACTTTACAAAATCCAGGTTTCTTCTTTATTTATTGATTGTCGCGATTATCTTTAATCATTACCTGATCATCCTGATCGGGTTGATGGGATTATTTGATATCTGGTTTAATTTCAGAAAGATTAGAACTGTGGAGGAAAATATAAATGAAAGTGATTCTGATTAAAGATGTTAAGAAACTCGGGGACGCCGGTAATGTGGTGAAGGTATCCGATGGTTATGCCCGGAATTTCCTGATCCCCCAGCAAATGGCTATCCTGGCCAATGCGAACAATCTGAGTCAGATAGAAGAGATCAGGAAAAAAGCGGAACTGGAAAAACTTGAAATTGAAAACAGATTCAAAGCTCTTGCTCTGAAGATAAACGAAGTGGAGTTGAACTTCACCCGTAAAGCTGATGAAAATGATCATCTCTTTGGCTCGGTTTCGGAAGCTGATATCGCCAAGGCTTTACAGGAGAAGGAGATTGAGGTCCACAAGTCCCATATCGAAATGGATAAGCATCTTAAACAATTGGGATCTTTTGAGGTACCCATAGTATTTACATCAGAAATAACAGCTACCTTGAAAGTTAATATTACCAAAGAAGAATAAACCAAGGAGGATTGCTGATCATGAAATTAAAAACCATTGTCAACATTATCGGATGGGTCGTGTTACTGGCAGCTTTCGGTGCATTGGGTTTTACCAGTGATAATCCTGCCGTGGGAGTGCCCCTGTTCACGGTTTTCTTTGTGATCGTATTTGGCCTGGTCTACCTTTATGCACGCAAACATCAGAAACTTCGTGCCACCAATATCCGTACTGTCAGCATAATCCACAAGATAATAGCGGTCCTGTTGGCTGTTCTGGCCTTATTCAGTCCGATCATTGCTCTCAGGAAGATCAATCTTCCCTTTGCTTATAATATTATCATCTTGATCTTTACTGCCATCATGATAGGTCTGGGTGTACTGGCAGTATCCCTGATCAATAATCGCAAAGGTGAGACCAGGATATCCTCGCTGCTGGGTTACCTTCTTCTGATCATTATATCGGCAATACCCGCCTTAGCTGCTGGTCAGTTCCTTTCCATCTACTTTCCCAGCGCCTACAATGCCCTTGGTACTGCCTACTGGGCTGTATTATCGGTAGCAATTTTCTCCTGGTGGAGTTTTTCACTTTATTTCAAGAAAGAAAGAGAATGACGCTGTATCCGGCTGGTGGCAAATTCCTTTCCCTGATATATAAACTGGCTGGAAAAGAGAAGAGACCGCTTGTAGACCTTGCCCTGGGCTGGAAAGAAATTGTGGGCAGGATTCTTGCAGAGAGATCGTCCGTAACCGGTCTGGAGCGGAAGGTTCTGAAAGTTGCAGTCGAAAATAATGTCTGGATGCAGGAATTGATTCTCGGGAAATTCAGGATCATTGAGGCTATTAGTCAAAGGTTCAGGATAAAGCTCACTGATATTGTTTTTTACATCAGGTAGGTATATTGTGATAAAGATCGCTCCCTCGATCCTGGCTGCTGATTTTCTCAATCTCAAAGAAGAGATCAGAAAAGTACAGCAGGCTGGGGCTGACATGTTACATCTGGATATCATGGATGGTCATTTTGTTCCCAACCTTACCTTCGGCATGGAGATAACCGAAAAGATCAAACAGTGTTCCAGTATTCCACTCGATGTGCACCTGATGGTCACCAATCCTCAGGAGTACTTTGCTCCCCTGGGACAGATGGGAGTGGAATACGTTTCATTTCATCCCGAAACCGTTTATCACCTGCACCGCAGTATCTATTATTTGAAGGACCTTGGTATCAAAACAGGCGCAGCATTGAATCCTGCTTCACCGGTGGAGCTTGTGGAAGCTGTTCTGCCTGATCTTGATTTCCTGCTGCTGATGAGTGTAAATCCGGGATTCGGCGGGCAGAAATTTCTTCCTTTGACCTATCAGAAGTTGAAGAAAATAAGCCGGTTACTGTCTGAGAAGGAACACCATCTGGAAATAGAAGTAGATGGTGGAGTCAATAATCTGAATGCCCCTGACCTGAAAAATAATGGAGTTGATATTCTGGTGGCAGGATCATTCATTTTTGGTAATGATGATTATCAGAAGCAGATTGAAAGTCTGAGATAAAAAACAGGGGACTTCCGGGTAGATATCTATGTTCACCAATCTAAAGCAGCGCTTCCAGGAAATATTCAAGCAATTGAAAGGTCATGGCAGGCTGACAGAACAGAATATTCAGGAGTCTCTGCGGGAAGTGCGTCGTGCTCTCCTGGAAGCTGATGTCAATTTCAAGGTGGCCAGGGATTTCATCCAGCAGGTGGAAACTGAAGCATTGGGCACCAGGGTAATGAAAAGCCTCACACCGGGACATCAGATCGTTAAAATAGTGCATGAAAAGCTGAAGATACTGCTCGGTGACAATCCATACAATATCGACCTTCCTGCAAACCGTATTAACAAATTTCTTCTGGTGGGTTTGCAGGGTTCAGGAAAAACCACTACCTGTGCCAAACTGGCTACCCGTTTTCGTAACAGTAACATCAACCCCCTTCTTGTTTCTTGTGATATTTATCGACCGGCCGCTACGCGCCAGCTGGAAATCCTTGCCCGGCAGCTTGATTTGCCCTGTTTTCATGATCCAGTCGGGAAGAATCCAGTTAAAATTGCACGCGAGGCTCTAAAAATTGCAGAAAAAAATAGGAACAACCTTGTAATCTTCGATACTGCCGGACGTCTTCACATTGATGAAAAAATGATGCAGGAAGTTCTGGATTTGAAAAAAGAAATTGCACCGGACCAGATCTTCCTGGTGGGTGATGCCATGACCGGTCAGGATGCGGTTAAAGTTGCCGCTGCATTTAACGAGAGAATCAACATCACCGGTGCTATACTGACCAAGATGGACAGTGATGCCAGAGGGGGGGCAGCTCTCTCCATCAAGGCTGTTACCGGGAAGCCACTGGTTTTTATCGGGACCGGTGAGAAGATACCTGATCTGGAGCTGTTCCATCCGGAAAGGATGGCTGGGCGTATACTGGGAATGGGAGATGTCCTCTCTTTCATTGAAAAGGCACAGGCTGCAGTCGATAAGGAAGAGGCGGAAAAATTAGCATGTAGATTGGTCAAAAACCAGTTTGATCTGACGGATTTTCTGAAACAGCTTCATCAGATTCAGAATATGGGTCCCCTGGAAAACCTGTTGAACCTGATGCCGGGAATCGACACCAAGACGCTCCAGGGTATAAAGGTAGAGGATAGAGATATCAAACATATTGAAGCCATAATCTATGCCATGACGGCAGCCGAGAGAGTCAATCCCGGCATGATCAATGGCAGCAGGAGGCAGAGAATCGCCCGGGGCAGTGGAACTTCCCTGCAGCAGGTCAACAGGTTGCTGAAGCA
>JAFGRJ010000018.1 GCA_016935235.1 Candidatus Cloacimonadota bacterium | reverse complement strand
GATGATCCCCTCAATCAGCCACTGAATATTCGCTTTATTCCTGATGCCTATGTGGCCGGAATCGTAGAAAAACCTCCACGTAACTCACATATTCAGTTTGATGCTATTATCCCACTGGATACCCAGTTGAATCCCGTCTGGTGGGATTCCTGGGAGAATCTGGCACTCACGGGATATATCAGGATAAGGGAAGATGCGGATCCGGCAGAGGTTGGAAGAAAAATTGTCTCCTCAGCACGGGACGGTGGCTTCTCGGAAGTATTCACACCGCAGATGCAACCGATAAAAGAGATGCATCTGGGCTCACAGGATATCAGATACGATGCTGTGAATTTTGGGAAAAGCAGTAAATCGGTGGTGTACGGGCTGATTTTGATCGGGATCCTTGTCCTCCTGGTGGCAACTATCAATTTTATCAATCTTTCCAGTGCCAGAGCCACCCGGAGAGCCAGGGAAGTGGGCATCAGGAAAGTGGTGGGAGCGAGGAAGCTTAATTTGAGTATTCAGTTCTTCGTGGAATCTGTACTCATGACCATTCTTGCCATGCTCATTGCCATCGGCATGCTGGAAATCAGTACTTCCCTGCTCGTTGCCTTCCTGAACAGATCCCTGAATATAGTGATCATTCACGATCCTGTATATCTGCTTTTGTTTCTGGGCGGAGCAGTGCTGGTCGGTATAATTTCTGGTATCTATCCGTCTCTGATCCTGACCAGGTTCAATTCGGTGCAGGTTCTGAAAGGCGAATTAAGCAACGGCAGAAGTGGCATCCTGATGAGGAAGATCCTGGTAATCAGCCAGTTCGCAGTTTCCATTGGATTGATCATCAGTGTTATGATCGTAATGCAGCAGATCAAATACATGCAGCGAGTCGATTTCGGTTACGAAAGAGACCAGGTTCTGGTGATACCTGCCTTTGATAACAGAATAACTCCGGGTAACGATACTTTCCGGCAACAGATCGATCAGTTACCCGAGGTGATTCACAGTGGCAGAATCAACCGCATGCCGGGTCAGACTTTACCTACAACCGAAGTATGCTTTGACTTTCGGGAAAGTGAAGTAGGGAGTATGTTCGATGAAATTCATATCGATGAAGGTTTGATTGCTGCCCTGGATATAAAGATCATCAAGGGCAGGAACTTTTCCCCTGCCTTTCCTAGTGATTCTGCTGCTGTACTGATCAATGAAAATGCTTTCCGGCAGTCAGGGTGGGACGATATTGAGGGTCATCAGCTGATAATACGTGGCGAAGATGAACAAGATATACCCTGGCAGGTAATCGGTGTATGCAATGATATCAACTTCGGCATGGCGCAAAGAGTGATCGAACCGATGGTGATCAAATATAATCCTGTCGGTTCCGGGCTGGTGATGATAAAAAAGAATACTGCTGACCAGGAATCACTGCTGGCTAAAATTGAAGAAATCTACAATCAGACGTTCCCAGATAATCAGTTTCGTCATTTCTACTTCGATGATATTTTCTCGCGCCAGTTCCAGAATGAGAATGATTTTGCGCTCAAGATCGGCACTTTTGCTATCCTGGCTATTATTATCGCTTGCCTGGGATTGTTTGGTCTGGCATCTTTCTCCACCGAAAACAGAAGAAGGGAAATTGCTCTGCGCAAAGTACTCGGCTCATCAGTTAAAGGTATTGTGAGACTTCTGGTGATGGATTTCTGCAAACTTGTTATATTCGCTAATATCCTGGCCTGGCCCATAGCCTGGTATGTCATGAAATACTGGTTGCAGAATTTTGCCTATCGAACCAGGATAGGAATAGGGTATTTCTTTCTGGCAGGTATTACAGCCCTTGTTATTGCTATCCTCACGGTAGGTTTCCGGACCTTCAAGGCAGCCTATCTTAATCCAGCCACTACACTTAAATATGAATAGAACCTCTATCGCTTCCCGTAGCGCTGGCATTAACTCTATCCTTTTTCCCTACCACTGCCGGGATGTAACATAAGGTATGAAATAACTTAAGTCATTTGATCCCTCCAACGAGCAGGAAATACCTTCCTGTTTGAACTGCCACCGAATAACCTGAAAACGGTTCAGTCAATACTTCATATTAATTGAGTAAGGAATCTGATTTTCATTTTTCTGGACCGTGTTTTACTATGGTCACATTTCTGCATTCTCCCTGCCGGGAAAATTTGACTTCAAACGGACTTTTCATAACATTCCTGCTGTTATGAATCTTCAGTACGAGTTGCTGCTTCTGTAAACTTTATTAACATTGTCCTCTGTCTTTACTGGCAATCCAAAGCAGGTATTTTTTCGGTTCAGAATATTTTTGAATCCCGTAAAACCCGATTATAAGTACATCGGAAAAAATATTTTTTTTGGTACCTATTTTGCTTTCTGTATGACCTGAATAAATGAACAAGCGTTATCAAGGGGGGAAAAATGTATTCCATACGAGTATTTTTAGTATTAATTTTTACTGCGGCAATAATTTCCTTATCTGCCTTTACCAGTTTTACTGTTGATTATTCCCAGCCCGGGTACGATCAGCATAAACTTTCCTTCGATCTTGGCGATTTTGATTTGAGAGCGGTAAGGGTGAATGGGACACTCTACACTCAACTGGTCTTTGACCACTCCATTTTTACAAGGGATAAAGGTTATGCCCAGCTGCCCTATTTGAACGCGACTATTGCCATTCCGGACGACAGAAATGTTGAATTGTCCATCATCCCGGTAGGTTATGAAGAGTTTCAGTTAAATGAGCCCCTTCTACCATCCCGCGGGGTAATCTACCGTAATCAGGATCCAGATCTGATACCCTATGAAATTGATCCAGCCTCACTGCAGGATGAATGGTATCCGGGAAATCTGGCTACAATAACGGAACCCTTCATCATCAGGGATATCCGGGGTGTTAGCATCTACACTTATCCCTTTCAGTATAATGCTGCCCGTAATATTCTGCGAGTATACAGTAGTATTGATATCTATCTCCAGGAAAATGATGAGGTGCCTGTAAATCCTCTTCTTAAGAAGGATAATTCCATCCAGAGAGAGATGGACGGCATATATCGTTCCGT
>JAFGRJ010000109.1 GCA_016935235.1 Candidatus Cloacimonadota bacterium | reverse complement strand
TTACAGTGCAGTCGCTATCTCTTGAGCCTCTCTTCGCGGATATAAAGGGATGTTAACAGGATGGAGAGAAAAGCCCCGATAATTACGGAAGGCGCGGCGTTAACAAGCAGACCTCCAGTAAGGACGCCCCAGGCTAAAGTGATTGTATATAGAATCATCCAGGTAACCTGAATAAGCACTGCAATCCTGGCTCTATCCCATGCTCTTTCCAGGTACGTTAATCCGGCACCGAGAGCAAAAGCCAGCATAGCTCCTCCAAGTACCCTCTCGATGGCCTGGTCCTGTGAAAGCATTGTCTGTGGGCTAAACATATGGAACAGACCAGAAAGCACCTGGGAGATGGCTAAGATCAATATGGTTATCCTGAGTCCTTTAGAAGTATTACCTTTCATCATTTAATTGCTCCTTTTTTGTGTGTAAATAAAGTCTCAATTCTTTTCGGGTTTTATCTATGCCAAGACAGCGTTTTTGCCGGTGACAGCACTTCTCTGTCTGGCGATTCCCGTGCAGATTTACCACTGGACCGTATAGACCTCCAGGTGCATCTTTGCCCATTCTATGCCATTCCGCACTTCTTTCGGCCAGGGGATCAGGCGTTCATCATCAAGATGAACAGTTCTGATGTACTCAGAAAATCTGGCAATGATACCTTCCGATGTCTGCTGAGCCCATTTCTGCCAGGTATCAATACCCATTTCATAATACAGTTTAGCACGGATATGTGCCAGGTTCTTTCCCGTTCGGTAATAGTCGCATAACCTGACTATTTCCTGAATTGTAGAAATATCCATACCGGTCTGAAGAGGTATTTCCTGTCGCCGGGAAGGAGTCTGTCCTGCCGCAATTACCTCCAGTTGATCGGCCAATCCTATGCGGGCAAGACAGTTCAGATATCCCGGATTAGCTTTAAAGATTGCGAACTCCTTCAGGGATACGGCCCGGGGTAGCCATAATTCAAGATCATGTTTGAGAATGCGGAGTATCTCCTTCGATATTCCGGTTTGTTCTGAGAACCTGCTTGCACGGATGGGTGTCCTGATGGCAGAAAACACGTCGTTGCAGGTTAGCGTACCGTGTTTTTGTAAACGGGGAATCGCTTTTGCGATTTCATTCTGATGCTTCTCTTTTCCCCAGTAAATGATCCCTAATGAGGTGGTCATCCCATCAGGATATGTAATCGGTGCATTGATCCTTTGATAGAATTCGACCAGTCGATCGACCTGCAGATTATATGCGTCAAATACCGTACTCATTTTTTTCTCTCATTTCCAGCAGCCTAAAGCTATTTTCGCCTGCTGCAGGGCTCATGGGGACAGAACTTGTAAAATAATGAAAACATTGAGGCTTGGACTGCTCGTATTAAAATGACAGTATTGCCATTCAGTATGATGCAAAAAATAGCTATATGAAAGAATGTTTCTATTTATTATCATTATTTATTATATGTAGAGTATATTCCATAATTGTATCAACATTATTCAACAGGTCTTCAATATCTGGTTTTACATAATAATCCGGCATGATCCCTTTTTCCCAACTCATCCCGGTAACAGCAGTTTCAAAGGTTGTTCTGGCAACTTTCCCGCCAATTTGTGTATTAGGCAGAAGAAAATAAAGCGAATTGTTATGACAGGAAAATGTGGAACCGCTTTCCTGACCGATAAAAATTCCAAGGTTATGGTATTTTATCAACGAAATAAAATGACCTGTTGTTGATAATTCCCCGCCATTAATTAGAATATATATCTTCCCCTGGAAGTTATTTTCATGGGGTCTTATTGGATCGATCCAGCTTGCTACACCGCTCTCAGGTTTGAAATAGACAAAATCCTTATTCATAATATATCTAAGTAAATCTACTGCGTAATCGGGATGTCCACCATCATTGCCCCTTACATCGATAATGAGATTCTGGATGTTAAGAGAATCGATCTGGTAGAATGAAGATTTCAGAAAATCGTAGTAATGATCATTCTCATGCTTCACAAATGAACGGATGGTGATCACAGCTGCGTTGAGACTGTCCAATACCTGGAAACTAAAATCCCTGTCATCTGAATTCAAGTTATATCGTTTATGCAATAAAGATAACAATTCCCGGTATTTTATCCCTCCCAGAGTAACAGTGGAAAAATTATTATCATCCGGTTCTTTGTATTGCACAGTATAGCTGTCTGTATAGTTAAAATACCTGGATAATATACTCACAGGGATCTTATTGATCGTAAACAGGATATTCTGTTTATTGAAACTATCTCCATTCATACTGGCGTAGAGCATTGACAGAATATGAGAAACGGGCACAGCATTGATCGAAATAACCTCAGATCCTTCTGGTAATATATTATTCTCTGTGTAATCTTTCACGGTATATGCTTTATCATCGATATAATAAACTGAGAAGGGTATGAACAGGCCATTCGTATAGATGTATTTCTGAAAATCATCAGAATACCAGAGCTCAGTATGACCGCAGTGAACTTTGGCTATCACAGGTTCGAGTATCTTGATGAATTCAAGTTCTGTCATTTCTTTATTAATTGAAACCAGGACACTGTCAAAAAAGCTGCTGAAGAATGCCTCATCGTAATATCGATACAGTGCCGGATGATTATCTTCCAGCAGTTTCCTGAGTTTAAGAAAATCTTCCTGCAACTGGTTTACCGGGAATTTTCTTTCCGGATCATAGGTTTGCGCGAAAGAAGAGGATAGAAAAAACATAAAAAGAATCGTCAGTAGTAGATACTCTGAACTTTTCATAGTTTATACCTTTTGCTAGGAGTTAAACATATTATTCGGAACTGTGAGTACCCAGATATCCGAATTACCTGACTCTCCAGAGGTGTATGCTATTATCATACCATTTGGTGACCATGAAGGCCACGAGAAACCAGTAACCCGGACAAGAGGAATTGATTTTCCTGATTCCTGCGATACGAGCCAGATGATAGGCTCAGCTGAACCGGATGCCATGAAAATGAATGTTTTTCCATCGCTCGATCAGCAGGTGTGGTCAGCATCTGATTCATGTATGGCAATGCGTCTTGCATACTGTGCCATCGCATCCGATAGCTGGCTTATGCCAGCATAGACCAGCAATGGAACAAAAATGCATACAACTCTCACTTCAACCGTCCTGTATTGAGCAGAACCACTGTGCGTCCAACTTGCAGATCACCTGCCGCGAACAGGGCGGTGCACCAAACCAGAATAAAACACTGGTCATGCAATGGTGCAAGGCCAGTTGCATACCCCGGGGCTGTTTGCGGTAAGGTGCATTTGCTTGTTTAGGTGACTTTAGTGGAGTTATCACAGCAAGTAATTAATCATATGCCAAGCGCATTTCTACTTCTGGTAAGACATGCTTAATTCGATCTTGCCATTTATCAGACTGCCAAGTACCGAGTTTTTCATGAGTCAAGAAATAATTTTGCGGGATGGGATGAGTGCCAATTACTACGCCCAATCCATACTTTGCTGGGATGTAATTACAAAAGGCCTCCAAACGTGGACAAGGTGGATAACCGACCACCAAGCCAGTTGCAAAATGGATGACTTCTGCTCCATTTTTCTTCATCTCTGCGGGAGCGTATTCTACGTTCCCACCAGGACACCCGCCGCAGGTTGTAAATCCTACAAGTTCAACTTCCTCTCCCTTGTAAAGGGAAAAAGCCCCTTCACGATTGTGCATGGCTCTTAGACACTTCCCGCCTGCACATGTGTGATAACGTTTGCAAATAATGATGCCAATTTTCTTCATTTTCATGATCCCTTTATAGTTATTATGATCTTGACTCGAGAGAGATATGTCACTTAACACCTTGCTGTTAGCTTCCCCATTCTACTTATTATTCAAGCATCAGTTCTCTCAACGGTGCGCTTTTTTCCGAAATGTATTCTCGCGTCCAATGCAACCCATCTTTGAGACCTCTGAACTTTATTCGCTTGAGAACCTCCTCAGCTGTGTACCACCCCCATTCCGAATGTTCCCAGGAAAGAGGTATTTCATCTGTCTTTTCTACTTCCGCAGCAAATACAGGAATGATCTCAATGTCCTTTCTTCGTGAGTTGTAAATAAGGTATGTGTGTTCAGCTACCCAAATGTGTCTGTAGGTTAGATGAAGAGCCTTAAGACATCTCTTTATGGCGTCGACTACTTCTTCTCCATCACCGATGAATTCTCCTGGGATCTGCCAGAATCTACCGCCCTTAAACCACTTATCTGCTTTTTCCTGAGAGGTGTAAAAGAGGAGGTATTCTGGTTCGATTGTTTCATTATGAAATACCCACAGATCGAATATGTTTGTGCGCAGTTTCATCTTATTGTCTCTCCTTTAGTAAGCGAACATCGCGTTATACAGAAAAAATTCTCAATAATACTCTTAAATCTGGAATTCATATTTCTTACCCTCTACTTTTGAATGATACTTGTCGGGTGAATTAATCTTTACCAGCCAATAATCTGCAAATCTGATGTCAAACTTTTTAACCGGAGATCGGGTATTTCCCTTTATGCTGCATCGGGGAATAACACATTATAACTCATTTAAGAGTGGTTTCAATTATACTGAAGACAGATCCCTGGGTTTTGCATCAGTCCAATAAGATTAATTCAGACAGCCAGAATAGAAATCCGCCTGGACGACACAGACAGGCATGGTCAATCAAATTGCGGAACAAAGAAAGGCAATATCTACTATGACGTCTTCTTGCATGAAAGTTAATAATGAAGTGTTTCAGATTATCGATATTCCGGTTATCCATCGGTCTGTATTAGCACAGCCATGAAGGCCTCCAGGAAATCTCCAACATCTTCCCGGTCGATTGTCAGACTGGGATCCAGCCGCAGTACATTGACGCCGGGACGCCGTCCCAGGATATAACCGCGGTGTACCAGTTCCCTGTGCACGCGGATCGTGAACGAGGTTTCCGAATCATCTTTAAATTCAATTGCCACCATTAATCCCCGTGAGCGAATCTCCTTGATCAAGCCGGTGCGTTCGCTGATGCCCGTCAGTCCGGACAGGAGTAGGGAGGCAATGCCCTTGCTTCTCTCGATCAGGCCTTCATCTTTTATAACCGCCATCACTTCCAGGGCGATGGCTGCCCCGAGTGGATCATTTTGATGGGACTGGGCATACTTTAATGGCTTTTCACCCAGTTGTTCGATCACACCGGGCGCAAAGGCTGTAACACTCACAGGATAGCCATTGCCAATACTCTTGCCCAGGGCGACGATGTCAGGTGAAATGCCATAGTGCTGATGGCCAAACCATAATCCTGTCCTGCCGATCCCGGTTGTTACTTCGTTCACAAGAACAAGACCGCCGTTCTTCCTGATCAAGGCGGCAATGTTGCGGATCAGCTTTTCCGGCGGGAACCGGACCAGGCCTGAAGAACTGCCCGGCTCGAAGAGAAATCCACCGATATTCTCATAAGGGATGTCAGCCCAGTGCTGGCAATGCTCCCTGCACTCTTCCTCATACGGGCAGGTTGCGCATGTCATCCAATCAAAACAGAACCATTCGTCTTTCTGTTTCCTGCTTGCTGATCCATAAGCCCCGCAGTAGGAATCCGTCATTGTCATCAGTAATGGCTGCTTGATGACCGACTGTGCTACCCGGACACCGAACTCGACCGCTTCACTGCCCGAGCAGAGGAACACGCACCTGCCGCCATCAAGGCCAAGCAGGGACAGGATACCGCGCGCTGCCTCTTCCACCAGCTCATTCGAGTAATTGAAACCGTTGTGCATGATCCGGCTGGACTGCTCTGCAATAGTTCGGAGTATTCTTTTATTACTGTGTCCTATGGATGTGCACCAGACACCGGATTCCAGATCGACATACCTCTTTCCCCTGGAGTCGTAAAGATAGCAGTTCTCAGCGCGGACAATGTCCCCTAACAGCAAGTCGTGATCCGGATACCATATTAAATGGCTCTTATGTTCATTCATAAGTAAGCACCTCACTGTGTGGTACCTTTATTTGTTGTCTTGATTACCCTTGATTTGCATCCTGCACATTGTTGGTGTAACCAGCAATCCGGGTTTATAATTCAAGATACTTTGATTATAGTCAGGATTTGTATTTTTCCTCTGCGTACCAAAGCCTGGGGGAGAGTCTGGTTAACGCAGGATGGTGCATTGCTGCTAGTGATTGACATCTTTCCTTCTCTGCACCAAATAATCCCGGATATGAATCAGGAATTGGCAACTCTCATTTCCCTGAATGATTGAACCTAGAAGTTCGACCTCGACAGGCTTGTTTAGCAACGCTTCGAAGAGCCTCTGATACCAACCACAGGAACAGTGGCAATAAGTAGCTGAGAAGGGCTCCCTAGTTTTGCTTACCGACCCGCAGCAACAGCGGTAGTAAACGGCATGAACGGTTTCTCCTCTCCGCTGCAGGTGGCTCCCACCGATATGCGCCTGGTTCAGCCGATATAAAAAATCATCCAGGTTCTGCGCATCTACAAGTAGCCGGCGGGCTTTTTCAATAACGCTGTTGCCAATGCAGCTATGCCCACACGCTTCCATGATTAACTGACGTGTATTCACATCTACTTCTCGATCTAGCACATTCATCATCTCATGAATACAATGGGTTTTTTGTTGTGGCTGGGTCAATATTGTGTATTTCTGGCAAGCTTGAAGCAACTCGTTTCTGACTTTACCTTCAATTCGAAGCTCAATGTTTTTCTGAAAGGTATGTACTCTGAAAGGCATCTGCTCCTCCGTAGATCACTTGACCCAAGCAACCAATTCTAGATTATCTGTCCAACATCGTGTTTCATGGAAATAATTCTTTTCAATATCCTGACATCAGGAACTCATATTTCTTTATATTTACAATTAGATAAAAGTTGTCGGGTAAATTAATCTTTTGCCAGCCAATAACTTGAAAAATTCATGTCAAACTTCTTAACTGGGGAAAGAAATATTTTTCTGTGTATCATATTGGAAAAAAAATATCATACCTCAGTTTTAAAAAATTGATTGCAATGGCGACGAAACACAGGACACGGAACAAAATTCATGATAATATTCGCCAGCTGGATATTGCCTACCCGAGCAACTGCTTGCCAATCATACCGCAGACAAATCCCAGGACTGCTCCCAGTGGCGGCAGCCAGTGTCTGCGCATCCGGGATTGTGGGGCGATATCCTGAAAGATCAGATATAGAATACCTCCAGCAGCGAAACTCATTATACCAGCGGTCAGTATTGTCCGGTTCTGCAGGAGGAAATAACCGGTGGCAGCGGCGAGGGGTCCCAGCAGGCTTATTCCCAGGAGATTGGCCAGGGTTGAGCCCGGTTTCCTGCCCGTACTCACCAGTTCCCGAAAGGAATTGAATCCTTCCGGCAGGTTTTGCGCACCGATGAAGAGAGCCAGCAGGATGCCCAGGTGATGGTTGCTGGCAAATACAGCACCGAGAGAGATCGCCTCCGGCACGAAATCCATCAGCATGGCCATGAACTGTGCTCTGTTACTGCCCAGTCTGCTTAGATGGGCATCAAGCAGGCAGAAGAGTAAGCCACCTGCGCAGAAAACACCGGCAAGGGCAAAAGGACTTAACACGGCGATCCCTTCCGGTACAAGAGCAAAGGCAATTGCCGCCACGAGAATCCCCCCACCCAAAGCGATGACAGCGTGAATGATCTCCTGCTTGGTCTCCGTTTCCGCACTGCCCTCTAATTTCGCCAGCACTCCCCCCACAAAAGCCGTCAATCCTGCCAGCCAGGAGAAGATGAGAATGGTTGCAAGCTGTCCCATCTGAATTCCGGTGTTCCCGATATTATTCATGAAGATATTATTCCATCCCTTTTATAAATTATTATGATCTCGTTCCAGTTCCTGCAGGTTATGAGCAGACAGGGTAAAGGGTATGTGTCAATTTTTTTCTGTGTAAAAAAGAATTCAAATTGATTTTATAAATATTATCTTAACCTGAAAGTTAAACTGGATTGTTGTGACAGGTTTAAACCTGCCATGTCAGGAATGTCCCTTTTTTAATCACTGAATTCTCTTATCCCGGGTGGCTCCTGTCCTGGTAAGGGATTTTATCGTTATCAACAGGTCTTATTATCTCAATGCTTCGGCAGAATCAAGAAAGCACCGATGGGTATGTATCCCATCGGTGCCTGTGAAGAACAATTACTGCAGGAATTTGCGGACGAAGGGGGAAGTGTCGCCACGTCTCATGAAATGCCCGGAAGGACCTTCTCCGAGAAATTCGGAGAACCAGGATTCGTGTTCGATCTCCTCGTTGAGGATAGCCAGAGCCAGATCGTAGGTGCGGTGATCCTTGCCGGCTGTCATGTTACAGATGTGGGTATAACCGCGTACTGCACAGCGTTCAGCTTCCACCAGTACCTTCAGGATAGCCTTGACATCATAGGGATTCTGCGGCAGGGCTGCAGGGGGGCAGGCGGATGTGTCATGGAAAATTCTCATGTCTTCGGGCAGCTTGCCGCCCAATTCGTAAATACGCGGGACCAGAGCCTCGAAGTGGTTCCTGTCCTCGATACGTGCAGCCTCGGCGATTTCCTTGATGCCTTCTCCTTCCAGCCCGATGAGATTAGCCCGTAGGATCGTGTAATAATAGTAAGTTGTCAGTTCGGCGGCAGCGTTCCTGACCAGCAGTTTCAGCAGATCTTCCACATTGATCCCTGCTTTTTCCACCATTTCTCTTGTTACTTTAGCCATTTTTTCTCCTTTTTTGTCGTTTGATTTCACAATCCAATATAATATTCGGAACGATTATTAATTATTTCCAAAAAAATATAAAATGCTTCAGAACATCACTTCCTTCCCTGACATTCCGGGCAGATCCCATAGAAATCAACGCGGTGACCCTGAATCGAGAAATCAGTCATCCGGCTTGCTTCCCTCTCGAGTTCCATGTTCACTGGCATGGTGAAATCTCTGATCTTGCCGCATTTTTCACAGATCAGGTGATAGTGGCTGCCCCGGTTGACCTCAAAGCGGTCGAATGTGCTGCCGGAATGAATTCGCAGAATAAGTCCCTGTTCTATCAGGATGGCTAAATTCCGGTAAACAGTGCCCAGGCTCAGCTTGGGGAATTCTTTCTTCAGCCGGTCGTAGATCCAGTCCACGGTAGGATGAATATCGGTCTGGCTTAATAATTCCAGTATCCTGTCCCGCTGTCTGCTTCTTTTATATTTCTTCTTTTCCATATTCTTCTAATTAATAATCGGAATGATTCCTAACATTTAAAGAGAGGAAATATCGTCAAGAAAAATCTGCTGGTCTTGATATTTTATACAGAAAAAAATATGCTAGTGCTTTATAAAGACTGCTATCAGATATGCAATGATAACTGCAAGGACACGATATGATTACCTGAGGCTGATTTCTTTGCAATGGGATCAGGTCATTCTCACCTTTTCCTGGCATGGGTAATCAGTGGCTTCTGTCCCTTTTCCTTAAAGTTGACCACGATTTCCTCTGCTTTGTTGAAAGGGACAGTTACGAAGGAAAAATTCTCCATGACCTGAATGTCCCTGATATCTCTTGATTTTATTGATACTCTGCCTCTGATCAGTTCGACAAGTTTTATAGCACTCATTCTGTCTTTCCTGCCGAGAGCGACAAAAAGCCTTGCCTTGCCCTGCTTATCGATTTGTTCTTCCTTGGCTCCGATTTCTTTTATTTCGGAATAGGCTGCAGGATTGAGCTCTTCTTCGAAACAGTAGTTGAGTACAGCAGCTAAAATACTGGCTGGATCATTATCAGCAAGTAATTTCTCAGCCCAGTTGTAATACAGGTTATCGATTTTATCTTCAAGAATGTTACTCAGATCGGCGGTTATCTTTTTCTTTTTTGCAGCGATGATATCTTTTACCAGGGGAATTTTTGACCTCTTGATGTCGGTTCTGGCAAACCTCTGAATGAACATCAATTTCTTATATTCACTGGGTGTAATAAATGTGATGGCTGTACCCTCATTACCGGCTCTTCCTGTACGCCCGATGCGATGTACGTACGATTCCGGATCCTGTGGCAGTGAGTAGTTGATAACATGGGTGAGATTGATAACATCAATACCGCGTGCGGCCACATCAGTTGCCACGAGAATATTCACCCTTTTTTTCTTGAATTTTTCCAGAGTTCTTTCCCTTTGTGCCTGGGAAATATCTCCATGAAGGGATCCCGCATCGTATCCTCTATCCAGTAAATGAGTAACAACAGCGTCTACATCACTCTTGGTTCTGCAGAAAACCAGTCCATAAAAACCATCTTCGCTGTCGATTATCCGGCATAGTGCTTCAAATTTATCAGAAGCCTTTACTTCGAAGTAAATCTGTTCGGTAAGGTTTGTAGTCAACGGTTCGTTTTTAACGGTAAGAAGCTCGTAACCGCTCATGTATTTATGGGCAAGGTCCTTTATTCTCTGGGGAATAGTTGCGGAGAATAACAGCGTTCTTTTGGCAGGGTTCGTATGCTTCATTATTTCTTCTATATCTTCTATGAATCCCATATTAAGCATTTCATCAGCTTCATCAAGTATCAGGTGCTCGATTTCTTCCAGCTTCAGTGTTTTTCTACCCAGGTGATCGATAATTCTGCCAGGAGTCCCGACAACAATATGCACTCCCTTTTTAAGCCTGCGTAGCTGCTGATCGATAGATTGTCCTCCGTATATGGGAGCTATGCGTACATCCTTGCTGCCTTTGAGAGAATTGATTTCTTCTGCTACCTGAATTGCTAGCTCACGGGTCGGGACCAGGATCAATGTTCGAACTGTCGTGGAATCGAGGTTCACTGTTTCTATTAAAGGCAATCCGAAGGCGGCTGTTTTCCCTGTTCCAGTTTGTGCCTGGCAAATGATATTGGTATTGTTTTTCAACATTAAAGGGATAGTTAAAACTTGAATTGCAGTTGGTTCTTCAAATCCCTTTTCATTTATCGCTTCCAGCAATTGGGCTGAAAGTCCGAGATCATTGAAAGTTGTTTTGCCTGTCATATTTTTCTCTTCTTTTAATCCTTTTTCTCATT
>JAFGRJ010000108.1 GCA_016935235.1 Candidatus Cloacimonadota bacterium | reverse complement strand
GTGGACCAGCTTGTAGACCACATCCTATCCTATCCCCTGCAGACAAGAATTCAACTCCTGGCCCCCCTGGTGCAGAACCGTAAGGGCGAGCATAAAGAAGAACTCGAAGAAGCTCGTAAGGAAGGTTTCGTACGCGTGATGATTAACGGTAAGATGCGCGACCTCTCGGAAAATATAATTCTCGATAAAAAAAGTAAACATACTATCGATATCGTGGTCGACAGACTGGTACAGAAGCCAGATATCCGCAGCCGTCTTATGGATTCAGTGGAAACTGCCCTTAAACTAACGGATGGTCTCATCAAAATAGAGCTCGTTGATGAAAAAAGGGTTGAAATCCTTTCGGAAAGCAACTCCTGTCCGGATTGCGGTATTGGTTATCCCGAGCTTACTCCCCAGCATTTTTCCTTCAACAGCCCTCTGGGTATGTGCTCCCACTGTAATGGCCTGGGAACCACCATGGAATTTGATCCTGATCTGATAATTCCTGATAAATCCCTGTCCATCATGCAGGGAGCAGTAGATCACTGGGGAGTGATGAGTCTGAAGCAGAACAGCTGGAGAATGCGTATACTGCAGGCTTTAGCCCTCGAATATAATTTCTCCTTGAATACACCCTGGCAGGATCTCTCCCCGGACGTGAGACAGATCTTGTTGTATGGCTCCGGGCACCGCAAAATTCATCTAAGCTGGAAATCGGATAACAGTTCCGGTCAGTTCTCCACCCGCTACGAAGGGCTTATCCCCAGTCTCGGACGTCGCATGAATGAAACCAGTTCAGAATATATGCGTCGTTATTACATGAAATATATCAGCGATAAATCCTGCCCTGTCTGCGCAGGGAAGAAATTGCGCCCCGAAAGTCTGGCCGTAAAAGTTGGCGCCAAAAATATCTATGAACTGACCACGCTCTCCATCTCAGAAGCTGTTACCTTCTTCGATAATCTCAAGCTCAAGGGAAATAAGCTGCTGATAGCTCAGGAGATTCTCAAGGAGATCAGGAATCGTCTTAACTTCCTGATAAACGTGGGTCTTCATTATCTTAATCTTTCCCGGAAAGCGCCTACTCTATCCGGTGGAGAATCCCAGCGGATAAGGCTGGCCAGTCAGATCGGCAGCAGCCTGGTTGGAGTAATGTATATACTGGATGAACCCAGTATCGGGCTTCATCAGAGAGACAACCGGCGCCTCATCGATATGCTGCTTCATCTGCGTGATCTCGGCAATACCGTGATCGTTGTCGAACATGACGAAGAGATGATCCGCAGTTCAGACCAGATTCTCGATTTTGGACCGAGAGCAGGGATCTATGGCGGGGAAATAGTATTTCAGGGCACTGTCGATGAAATTGTAAAAGATCCGGAGTCTCTTACAGGCCAATATCTCTCGGGCAAACTGAAGATAGAATATCCTGTTAAAAGGAGATTCGCACAGAAGAATTTTCTTCATATTAAAGGTGCCGGCCAAAACAATCTCAAGAATATCGATGTTGCTATTCCCATCGGTGTATTTACCTGTATTACCGGGGTATCGGGCTCCGGCAAGAGCTCACTTATAAATCAGATACTTTACCCTGTAATGGCAAACAAGCTTCACCGTTCCACCCTCAGGGAAGGTAAATATGAAGATATCGAAGGCTTGGATAATTTCGACAAGGTAATTAATATAGATCAACAGCCCATCGGTAGAACACCTCGTTCCAATCCTGCCACCTACATCAAGTTGTTCGACCCTATAAGAATATTGTTTGCCCAGCTTCCTGCTTCCAAATTGCGCGGTTACAAACCGGGAAGGTTCTCCTTCAATGTGAGAGGAGGAAGATGCGAAGCCTGCCAGGGAGCCGGGGTGAAACAAATAGAAATGCATTTTCTGCCTGATATATTCGTCACCTGCGAAGTCTGCAAGGGTCATCGCTACAACCGAGAAACCCTGGCTGTAAAATTCAAGGATAAAAATATATCCGAAATCCTTGATCTCGATGTCCAGGAAGCCATGGAATTATTTCAGAATATACCGTCCATAACCAAGAAATTGCAGACTCTGATCGACGTCGGATTAGAATACATCAAGCTGGGACAGTCATCCACCACTCTCTCGGGCGGAGAAGCACAAAGAGTAAAATTATCCCGTGAACTCAGCAAAACCAGTACTGGCAGAACTCTGTACATTCTGGACGAACCGACTACAGGACTTCATTTTGATGATATCAAAAAATTGCTGAACGTCCTGCAGCGTCTGGTAACCATGGGTAACACGGTAGTGGTCATCGAGCATAATCTCGACGTGATCAAATGCAGTGACCATATCATAGATCTGGGACCGGAAGGTGGTGATGAAGGAGGCAGGATAATAGCTACCGGAACGCCAGAGGAGATAGCCATCCATCCCCATTCCTACACCGGGAAATTCCTGCAAAAAGTGCTGAAACGGAGTTAAAAATGTTAGAACTGGAACAGGAAATCAAAAGAATCTGGGAAAAAGAAACATTTAATGCAAACGACAGGGAGATCTTCCAACGGTTCTTGAATGCCCTTACCAGAGGAGAAATCAGGGCTGCTGAAAAAATTGGAGAACGCTGGCAGGTCAATGTCTGGGTCAAGAAGGGAATTTTGATTGGCTTCAAAATGGGAGTCATGACAGAAATGCCTCTCAGTGAGTATAAGAGTTTTTTTGATAAGGACACGTTTCCCGAAAGAAAATTAGAACTGGCTGATGGTATCCGTATGGTATGTGGGGGTTCTGCTATCAGACAGGGTGCATACGTGGCACCGGGGGTAGTGTTGATGCCGCCGATGTACATTAATGTGGGAGCCTATGTAGATGAAGGTACCATGATAGATTCCCATGCTCTGGTCGGCAGTTGTGCTCAGGTAGGCAAGAATGTACATATCAGTGCCGCCTCTCAGATAGGTGGTGTGATGGAGCCTGTCCATGCCAATCCCGTGATTATTGAAGATAACGTATTTATCGGTGGTAATTGCGGAATCTACGAGGGCGTTATCATCTCGGCAAATGCCATTGTCGCTGCCGGTGTCATTATCACAGCCAGTACCCCTGTCTATGATGCCATCAATGAGCATACCATCCGTGGATCTGACAGTAGTCCGCTTATCGTTCCCGAAAATGCGGTTGTCATTCCTGGTTCCCGACCTCTGAAAGCAAATCCGAATTATTCCATCTATTGCCCTATTATCACTAAGTACCGGGATGAAAAAAGTGATGTCGCCATAACTCTGGAACTGGCTCTGCGATGAAAATTGCCCGTCGCCTGCAGCATGTGAAACGCTCGGAAATCCGATCCATCTTCGAGACTGCCCCCGCAGATGCCATCAATCTGGGATTGGGCGAAATCCATTTTCCTACCCCCGATCTTATCCTAGATGCTGGTCATAAGGTACTGGAAGGAAAATATATAAATTACACTCCCAATGCCGGCCTGCCTGAACTCTGCCAAACCATCGCCAGATATTATGACAACAGAATTCCCAGAAACAATATATGTGTGACCAATGGTACAGAAGAAGCATTATTCGCCGCTGTACAGGCGCTGGTCGATCCAGGTGATGAGGTGCTCCTGGCTGATCCCTGCTTTGTTGCCTATGAAACAGTCGTCAGACTCGCCGGAGGTATTCCTGTTTTCTTTGACCTGCAATCCAATATGAATTTTTCCATCGACCGTGATTCACTGCAGAAGGCACTGTCTCCCCGAACAAAATTGATCTTATTGTGCAATCCTTCCAATCCACTCAGTATCTGCTTTACCTCCAGTGAAATTGATTTCCTGGTGAAAATATCAACTGAAAACAGCCTTTATCTGCTGGTGGACGAAATATATCGTGATCTTTATTATGATAT
>JAFGRJ010000107.1 GCA_016935235.1 Candidatus Cloacimonadota bacterium | reverse complement strand
CCGCTCTCAGATGAAAGCTGCTGATAAAAGCGGTGCTCCTTACTCCTTGATTATAGGTGAGGATGAATTGCAATCGGGTCAGATCACCCTGCGGGAAATGAACACCGGAGTGCAGCGTCAACTGGAGTGGCAATCCCTTCCTGAAAGCATTCTGGAACTGCTTTGATTGTTTGCTTCCTGTTCCGGCAAATTTTTTCTTGACTCAAAAACATAGCACTCTAAAAAAACGTTTGCTAAAAATAAAATCATAATTAATTTTTTATGAAAAAAAGGGAGGATGGGATATGAAATTGAAACCCCTTGATGACCGTGTTGTGGTTGAGATCAAAGAAGAAGAGAATGAGAAGAATATCGGAGGTATCATAATCCCCGATACTGCCAAGGAGAAACCCCAGATAGGCAAGATAATTGCCGTTGGTACGGAAGAAGAACTGAAGAAATTGGTAAAGGTCGGAGATAATGTGCTTTATTCCAAATACGGCGGAGACGAGTTTGATATTGAAGGAAAGAAAGTAAAAGTCATTTCCCGGTCCGATATTCTGGCAGTTATCGAGTAGGATATTATGGCTGCACTCCACATAAATACAGAAAATTTTACCTCAGAAGTACTGCAGTCCGATATTCCTGTTCTGGTGGATCTCTGGGCACCCTGGTGTGGACCATGTAAGGCCATATCGCCAGTTGTGGAAGAGATTGCAGCTGAGTATCAGGGCAGGCTCAAGGTGGTGAAGGTCAATATCGATGAGAGCCCTTCTCTCGCTGCCAATTATAAGGTGATGTCCATACCCACTCTGCTCATCTTCCATCAGGGTGAAGTCAAACAGCAGATAACAGGATTGGTACCCAAGGATAAAATTATCAGTAAATTTGCAGCCCTGATTTGATCTTTTCACATCAGTTATGACTCCCGGTTTTAAAAAAATCGGGAGTTTTTTTTAATTTCGGACAAAATGTCCAATTCTGGACAATGCATTAAGACGCGAGAACATATCTAACTATTTAATACAATTACAATTGTGATTCTGGCACAATCTCTGCTTAAATGATTATCAAAAGGGATAAGAATGGACAGAGAATTGCCAGTTAAGTATCAACAGAAAAGGAAAATAATCATTATCCTGCGTATGGCAGCGGTTGTGGTCGTATTAACAGTGCTGTTACTGTTGTTCCGAGCACTCCTCGTCTCCAGTATAAAATATGACCGGATCAGAACCGCTGTTGCTGAAATCGGTTCTCTTGATGCGACCATTACAGCTTCCGGTATGGTTGTGCCTGAGTATGAGCATGCACTTACCAGTCCCTTGCGGACTCAGATAGATACCCTGTATTTCCGGGCAGGAGACAGCATTCAGGTAAATGAGCAGGTACTGAAGCTCAATACCGATCAGATTGAAATGGAATATAGCAGGCTGCAGGATGAGTATGAACTTACCCTGAACCGCAAGGATAAACTGCAGCTGGAAATGGAAAGGCAATTGATAGATCTGCATGCCCAGCTGGAAATAATGAATCTCAAGGTTAAATCTTTTGAGCAGAAATTGGAAGCCCAGAAAACCGCCTACCTGGCTGGTGGAGGTCCCCGTTCCTATTATGAACAGGCTCAGCTGGATTATAACATAGCCCTGCTGGAACAGCAACAGCTGCAACAGAGAATTGATAACCAGAAGCGATCAAACCAGGCAGAGCAGAGAGAACTGGATCTTACTCTCAGCATTCAGAAAGGCAATCTGCATGAACTGGACAGACAGCTGGAACAGGCAGCGGCAAAATCGCAACGAGCAGGCGTTCTTACCTGGATCAATGATGAAATCGGAACATCAGTGGCAGCGGGAGCCATCATAGCAAGAATCGCTGATCTCAGCAGATTCAAGATCGAAGGGAAAATAGCCGATATTCATGCCGGGAAACTTGTTATCGGTAATCCGGTCCGGGTGGAAATTGGGGACACCTTGCTCGAAGGCAGAATAAGCAATATCAGACCGACAGTGGAGAACGGGATAATGGAATTTATAGTTGAACTCAAGGATAATTCCAACCAGAACCTGCGTTCCAATCTCAGAGTTGATATATATATCATTACTTCATCCAAGCAGGATATAGTTCGTATCAAAAATGGACCTTTCATCAGTGGTAGCGGCAGACAAAGAGTATTTGTTGTGGAAGGTGATAAAGCCAGACGCCGGGAAGTTCAAATCGGTATGACCAGTTTTGCCTATGTGGAAGTTCTCGAAGGTCTGGCAGCAGGTGAGGAAGTAATTATTTCCAGTACGGATGATTATATTCACCGACCGCTTCTGAGATTGAAGCGATGATAAAAAAATAAAGGAGTAACAGATGATCAAGCTGAACAGCATCGAGAAGGTTTACCGAACGGAACGCATTGAAACGGTAGCCCTCAAGGATATCAACCTCGAAGTGAGTAAGGGTCAGTTCCTTGCGGTGATGGGCCCATCGGGTTGCGGTAAAAGCACTCTGCTTAATATCATCGGTCTTCTGGACAAGCCAACAGACGGGATGGTTTTCCTGGATGGCAGGGATGTTGCCGGAATGAATGACATGCAGAGGGCAAAATTACGTAATCATAAAATCGGATTCGTCTTTCAGAGCTTCCATCTGATTAATGATCTCAGCGTTCTTGATAATGTGGAATTACCTCTGATCTATCGTTTTATGAGCGGTAAGGAACGGAGAAGAAGAGCCCTGAAAGCTCTGGAAAAGGTGGGATTGACAGCGCGGACCAGACATTTCCCCAGCCAGCTGTCTGGGGGGCAGAGACAGAGGGTAGCCATTGCCAGAGCTATTGTGGGAGAACCGGAACTGATTCTTGCTGATGAACCGACCGGGAATCTGGATAGCCAGATGGGTGCTGATATCATGAATATATTGATGCAATTGAATCAGGATGAGAATACTACAGTCGTGATGGTGACTCATGACGAAAATCTGGCAGGACAGACGCAACGTATAATCAGGTTGTTCGATGGCAGTCAAGTAAGCTGAGGGGGATTGTATGCTGAAGAATTATTTCAAGATTGCTTTCAAGGTGATGATGCGCAATAAACTATTCACTTTTATAAGTCTCTTCGGTATCAGTTTCACTCTCCTTTTTATTGTGGTGGTCACCGCCTTCATTGATCACACCCTGGGACCTGTTGAACCGGAAACACAGCTCAGAAGAACACTTTCTGTAACCATGGGTTTACTGGAATCGGAATCAGGGGGAACAACCTTGGGACCACTTTTCAGTCCTTATTTCTTTAAGAAATATGTCAAAACGCTGGAAACTCCTCAGAAAATATCGCTCTCTTCCTATCATCACCCGGTTGTGGTTTACCTGGAGAACAAGAAACTGAAAATAAATCTCAAATATACCGATAGTGAATTCTGGGATATCCTTGATTTCGCTTTTCTGGAAGGCAGGTCTTATGACAAAGAGCAGGTTGATAATATCGAGCCTGTGGCTGTTATCAATGAACGTGTAAGGGACGAATATTTTCTGGGACAGGAAGCAGTGGGCAGGTTCATGGAAATAGAAGGAACAAGATTCCGGGTGATCGGGGTCGTAAAAAATGTTTCCCTCTTGCGTATCATGCCTTATGCTGATGTCTGGGTGCCTTATCTGTTTTCCAAGTCCGATCTGGATCAGGTAACTCTGATTGGAGGTTTTCCTGGCTGGTTTGCCCTGGTGATGGCCAGGGATAAGAGGGATTTTCCCCAGATAAAAGCAGAATTCCAGAGCAAACTGCAGCATATAGAATTTCCCGAAGGAAGATTTAAAAGAATTCTGACCAATACTTCGAGCTATGAAGAAGCATTAGCCCGTCAGATATTCCGCCGGGAGGATGGTAATATAGGTCCCTTCCTCGCTATTCTGCTTTTTCTGATGGTCCTTTTTATGATTCTGCCAGCGATAAATCTGGTGAATATAAACATAAGCAGAATAATTGAGCGATCCTCGGAGATAGGGATAAGGAAATCTTTTGGTGCATCCTCCCTGGTTCTGGTGGGTCAGTTTCTGATCGAGAATATCATCATTACAATACTGGGAAGCATTCTGAGCTTGATCCTGGCAGCAATTATACTGGGTTTGATCAATAACAGCGGATATATAGCTCATTCTCACCTGGTCATTAATTACCGCGTTTTTCTGACCTGTATTTTAATAGCGGTATTTTTTGGGATATACTCCGGTGTTTATCCTGCCTACAAGATGTCCCGCCTGCAGCCGGCGGAAGCCTTACAGGGGGTAAGAAGATGATAGCACAGATGTTCCGGATGATATGGAATCGCCGCGGAAAAAATTTTATGACCTTCCTGGGAATTATGATTTCTTTCGTGGTTCTTTATATAGTTGCAGCCATTGTAATCTATAATTTCAAGAATTTTTTTAAACCACTGGGGTTTGACTACAAGGATGTCTGGTATGTGACTTCTCACTGGGAGAATCACCCTTTTCAGGAGTTGAAAACCACCCTGGAAAAACTCGACAGCAATCTACGCAATTATGAGGAAATAATTCATTTTTCCTATTCGAAAAGCTTTATATTTATGCCATCAGCTATTTCGACAACAGGGGTGAAATTTGCCGGGAACAGGTTCACGTGTTCTCAGAATATTGCCGGAGATGATTTTGATAAGGTTTTGAATATTGAAGTTCTGGAAGGCAGATGGTTCAGTGCGGAAGACAACGCTATGACCAGGGAGCCGCTGGTTATCAATATACATACCCGGAAGGCACTCTTTGGCGATGGACAGGCTGTTGGTCAGAAGGTGATTATCAGTGACAGTGAATTCGAAGTTGTGGGAGTTATCGGTGAGTTCCGGAGCGGTGGTCAATTCAGCGGTTCCAGGCAGATAATATTCCAGCGGACTTCCCTGACTAACGACAATGAACTGGCAAGGTTTCTCGGGGAATATTTCGGTTCCCGGATATTATTGAAGGTAAAACCCGGCACAGATGCTCAGTTCGAGCAAAGGTTGATCAAAGATCTTTCCCGGATAGCACCCGATTGGAGGATAGATGTCCGTCCCCTGGAGGAGATCAAAAAAAGTGCCAATATACAGACCCTCATCCTGCCCATCATTCTGGCAGTGATCTGCACCTTTCTTATGGTTAATATTGCTCTGGGCCTTTTTGGGGTGATCTGGTACAATACTGATCGTCGCAAGTCCGAAATAGGGCTGCGCCGGTCCATAGGGGCAAGCCAGCGCAGAATCTACCAGCTGATAATTGGAGAAGCACTTTTCCTGTCGTTTCTATCTCTTATAGCAGGCAGTTTTTTTGTTGTTCAGTTTCCCGTTTTGAATATCATCCCTTACTTTACTGCTGAAATATATATTGCTGCTTACGTGGTGAGTGTGCTCCTGATAATTGCCATGACAGTATTATGCGCCTATTATCCCAGCCGGAGAGCTATCCGGATCGAACCAGCTTTAGCCCTGCACGAGGAATAAGCGTTATCAGGATAATTCTCCTATTTATTGAAGGGCTTGACAATAAATCGGAATTATGTCTTTTCAAAACGGGAGTTCAAATTGAAAAGAATTCTGATTATCGATGATGACCTTGCCGTGCAGACATCACTGCAGATTCTTTTTACCGGGGAAGGGTATGAATGTTTGGCAGCTGAAGACCCGGTGAAAGCCTTGCAGGTGATGAAGAAAATGCGTCTAGATCTCATCCTGCTTGATATGAACTTCGGTCTGCACACCAGCGGTCAGGAGGGTCTTGCCTTGCTGCAGGAGATCAAGCAGATCCTGCCCATCCTGCCCGTGATCCTGATTACAGGCTGGGGAACGATATCATTAGCTGTGGAAGGCATGAAAAAAGGAGCAGCGGATTTCATCACCAAGCCCTGGAAGAATGAACACCTGCTCAATGCCGTAAGGACCTCCCTTAAATTATCAGATGAGAAAAAAAAAGATGCGGTAATATCACGCCGGCAACTGGAGAAAGAATTCGATATTGAAAAGGTGGTCGGTGATGATGCTGATTTTCTGAAACAGCTTTACACAGCCTGCCGGGTCAGCAGGACCGATGCCACCGTCCTGCTTCTGGGAGAGAGTGGCACAGGAAAGGAGCAGATTGCGGAAGTTATTCACAGGAACAGCCTGAGAAAGAATCAGCAGTTTGTAAAGGTCAATCTGGGTGGTATATCGTCCAGTTTGTTTGAAAGCGAGATGTTTGGTCACAAGAAGGGAGCTTTCACCGATGCACTTTTTGACAGGAAGGGCAGGTTTGAAATGGCTGACGGGGGAACCGTCTTTCTGGATGAAATCGGTGATCTTGATCCGGTAAGCCAGGTTAAAATGCTCAGAGTCCTGCAGGATAGAAGTTTTGAGGTGCTGGGGTCAAGCCAGACACGGACCGTTAATGTGCGGGTGGTCTGTGCTACCAACCGCGATCTGGAGAAAATGATTGCCAGCGGTGATTTCAGGGAAGACCTTTTTTACAGGATAAATCTTGTGACGATAAGATTACCGGCACTCCGGGAAAGAAAAGGTGATATTCCCTTGCTGGCAGAATATTTCCTGGATATCCTGCGGCAGAGATACCGGCGGCCGGCAGTTCATTTTGCTGAGTCTGCCCTGGATTGGCTTAGTGACCAATCCTGGCCCGGGAATATCCGCGAACTTAAAAACCTTTTAGAAAGGACTGTCGTTGTCTCAAATCATGATCGGATCAGCAAAGAAGAGTTGAGTTCGGAAATGAAGCAAGCACCAAGAATCCAGGATCTGCGCCAGCTTGAAAACAGGGATGATCTTACCCTGGAAGATATGGAAAAAGAACGTATCCTGCAGACTCTCCAGAAACACAACTACAATATATCCCAATCCGCCAGGGTACTGGGATTAAGCCGGGGTGCGTTATACCGTCGTCTGGAGAAATTCGGTATCACCCTATGAAAATCAGGACTGAATATCTGATCTTCATAATTATAATTCATCTGATTTTTATTGCCTTATCTTTGCAGCTCTTGAATAGACCTTTATTTTTTCTGGCAGCGGAAATACTCATCCTCATCTCGATATTTTTCTCGATATTGATATATAAGCATGTCATTGATCCGGTGAACGTCATCTCGGCTGCGGTCGAATCAATCAGGGAAAGGGATTTCAGCACAAAACTGGTCAAGATTGGTCATTACGAGATGGACCGGTTGATCGAGGTTTACAACCTGATGATTGAGCAGTTGCGCCTGGAAAGGTTGAAACAGCAGGAAAAGCATTATTTCATGCAGAAATTGATATCGGCTTCCCCTACTGCAATTATTCTGCTGGATCTTGAAGAAAGGATCATTACTCTGAACAAAACAGCTGAGAAATTCCTCGATGTATCTTTGCCACAGGTTGAACAGGAAAGACTGTACGATATTCCTGGTCGTATCTTTCTGGAGCTTGGCAGGCTCAGAAGCGGTGAAGCAAGGATAATCAGGATCAGTGGTGTAGAAACCTATAAATGTCAACGGGCAAGTTTTCTCGATCGTGGGTTTAATCACCATTTTATCATTATGGAGAAATTGACCGACGAGATGATTAAAACAGAGAAGAAGGCATATGGCAGTGTGATCAGGATGATGTCCCATGAGATGAATAATTCTATTGGGGCAGTGAATTCTATCCTGGAATCCAGCCTCTCTTATGTTCGACATTTACCCGCTGCCGAACGCGATAGTTTTCTCAACGGTATCAACACTGCCATAGCAAGAAATTCCCAATTAAACCGTTTCATGAATAATTTCGCCGAAGTGGTACGTATTCCCGATCCCCGCAACAGACTGGAAAATCTGCATGATCTGATAAAAAACATTGCCGTTCTGATGTCAGGAGAATTCCAGAAGAGAGATATTATCTGGGAAGAAGATCTGGTTTCAGGATCATTCCTGGTAAATATTGATATCCAGCAGATTGAGCAGGTACTGGTCAATGTCATAAAAAATGCCTGTGAATCGATCGAGAATGGTGGCAGGATAGAGATCATTACCAGGCGCGAACCGGTAAAAATTCTCATTGTCAGAGATAATGGCAAAGGTGTCCCGGAAGAGATCAGGGATCGGTTGTTCGTTCCCTTTTTCAGCACGAAAAGGAACGGTCAGGGAATCGGTCTCACTCTGACCCGGGAGATATTGTTAAAGCATGGCTGCAAATTTTCTCTGGATACTTTAGCCCAGGGCAAAACAGAATTCAAGATAGAATTTTCAGAACAGGTTATCTGAATATTTTTACTACCCGGGCAGCTGTATTACCATCCCAGAATCTTGGTATTGTACCTTTTTTAACATTACCCTGTAATATTGTTTCCACCGCTTCGATTATTGCGTCAGTATCCAGTCTGATCAATTGATTGGTCCCTTCACTAATAGTAATCGGTCGTTCTGTATTGGGTCTCAGGGTGAGGCAGGGTATGCCGAACCAGGTTGATTCTTCCTGGATTCCCCCGGAATCTGTCAGTATGAATTTCGCTTCCATCTGCAGCTTGATAAAATCGAAGTATCCCACTGGTTCAAGCAGGAGTAAATCCGGAATTTCAGCAGCAGCATGATCCAGATGAAAAAGAGAGAGTTGCTTCCGGGTGCGGGGATGGATGGGAAAGACTAGCTTGATCTTCCTGGATATGGCCCTGAAGGCGTTCAGAATTTTACTCAGACTTGTTTCAATATCTACATTGGCAGGACGATGCAGAGTGATAAGCGCATATTTTTTCTGCTGCAATCCATAAGTGGAAAGGATTTCCGATTGAGTGGCTTTTACTTTGTGCTCGATCAGGGCATCTATCATGATATTACCGACAAAATGTATCTTTTCCGGAGAGATGCCTTCTCTAATCAGGTTCTGGTCCGCATCAGGCGATGGTGTAAGCAGATAATCAGAAACAGCATCAGTCAGAATACGATTGATTTCTTCCGGCATGCTGCGATCGAAACTTCTCAGTCCGGCTTCCAGGTGAGCAACCTGGATATGCATTTTCACTGCATCCAGAGCACAGGCCACCGTACTGTTGACATCTCCTGCTACTATTACCAGATCCGGTCTGTCCTCTTGCAGTACTCTTTCATACCGTTCCATTATTCTGGCTGTCTGCTCACCATGGGTTCCCGAACCAACTTCCAGATATTCATCAGGTTGTGGTAAGCGCAGATCATGGAAGAAAAAGTTACTCATGCGGCTGTCATAATGCTGTCCGGTATGAATCAGCTTGATCCTGAATTTTTCGGGAAATTTTCTGAATTCGCGATAAAGGGGCGATATTTTCATGAAATTGGGTCTTGCCCCCACTACCAGATGTACTTTTTTCCTGGTTTCTGACATTATGCTTTCCTTGTTATTTGATGATACCCCCGCCCAGAAGCCTGTCCTGGTCATAAAATACTGCCGATTGACCGGGTGTAATCGCCCGTACAGCTTTATCCAATATCACTTCAAGCTGACTGTCATGAAAGATCAGCTTGCTTACAGCAACCGGATTACTGTTATATCGAACCTGTACCGTGATCCCTGTTTGGGGTCGTGGCGGATCGCCTGATGTCCAGTTGAGATCGCCTGCTGTGAATTTATTATCATAAAGATCGTTCTCATTGTCGGTGACCACCAGGCAATTGTCTGCCATATCCAGTTTCATAACATAAAGGGCAGATTTCCAGGGAGTATGCAAACCTTTTCTCTGACCCACAGTATATAAAGGCAAGCCTCTGTGTTTACCGATAATTTTTCCGGAAAGATCAACAATATCTCCTGGTTGCATGGTTATGTGTTCGCGTAGAAACTCTTCATAATGACCTTTGATAAAGCAGATTTCCTGACTGTCCCCCTTATCATGTACCGGAAGATCCAGTTTTCTGGCAAGAGAACGGATATAAGCCTTTTTATAATTACCATTAGGGAAAATAGTACTGGCCACCTGTTCCCGGGTAAGTCCCCAGAGCATATAGGACTGGTCTTTCTCCCGATCCTTTGCCCGTTTCAGATAGCATGATCTGCCCCTTTCCTGCTTTTTAACGTAGTGGCCGGTAGCAAATCTGGAAAAGCCCTGGTCTTGTAACTCATCCCAGAGAATACCCCATTTGATGACGGGATTACACAGGGTGCAGGGATTGGGCGTTGATCCCCTGGCATATTCACTGATAAAGTAATCTATGATTTTTTTCCTGAATTCTATCCTTACATCTACAATCCGGTGCTCCAGAGAAAGAGCGGCACAAACCCGGGCAGCATCTCTGATATCCTCTGCAATCGATTCGGGATGGGGATAATTGGAGCTGGTTGCATCGAAATGCTGCATGGTCACACCAGTGACTTCATCATAACTTTTCATCAACAGATAAGCGGCGATTGCACTATCAACGCCGCCACTCATGGCAACGGCAATCCTGTCTGTCATCCCTGAATTCTTTTAATGTCGGCTCCGAGTTTATTCAATTTGAATTCGATATGTTCGTAGCCCCGGTCAATATGGTAGATACGGGATATTTCAGTTTGACCCTGAGCTGCCAGACCAGCCAGGACGAGGGCGGCACTTGCCCTCAGATCATTCGCCATTACCGGCGCTCCGCTGAGAGCAGGGACGCCTTTCACGGTGGCGATGTTATCCTTGAGGCTGATGTCCGCATCCAGCCGGTTAAGTTCCGCTACATGCATGAATCTTTCCGGAAAGATGGTTTCCTTTATGGTAGATGTACCTGTGGCAAGACAAAGCAGAGCCATGAACTGAGCCTGAAGATCGGTGGGAAATCCGGGATATGGTTTGGTGATGATGTCAATTGCTTTTAATGAGGAAGGAGCATGCAGTGAAATAGCAGTATCTGTTACCTTGATATTGCATCCTGCCTTTTTCAGTAATTCCAGTGGATGTGAGAGGTGATCCGGGAAGCAGTTTTCCACAGTAATATCGCCATGCGTAATAGCTCCTGCTATCAGGAAAGTTCCTGTTTCAATACGGTCCGGTATCATTTCCATCTCGACAGGATGTAGTTCAGCAACACCGTCAATTATCAGTTGGTCTGTATCCTTTCCTCTTATGCGTGCTCCCATGAGGGTCAGAAAATCTATCAGACTTGCTATTTCCGGTTCCAGGGCTGCTCCGCTGATCTCAGTTCTACCCGACGCAGTTACAGCTGCCATTAATGCATTGGCAGTAGCACCAACGCTGGATTTTGGGAATTTTATCCGATTTCCCTGTAATTTCTTACAACGGGCATTGATATATCCATGTTCAATATCAATATAAGAGCCCAAAGCTTCCATTGCCTGCAGATGCAGATCAACGGGACGAGTCCCGATGGCACATCCTCCCGGGAAGGAAACTCTGGCTTGACCGAAACGGCTGAGCAGTGGTCCTAGAACATAAATAGAAGCTCTCATCTTACTTACCAGTTCGTAGGGTGCTTCATAATAACTGCAGTATTCGGTATTAATTTCAAGCAGACCATCATGAAAATCTACCCTCGCTCCGATAATACGGAGCAGGTGAGCCATCATTTTGATGTCATTGAGATTAGGAATATTCCTCAGGATGGATTTCCCGCTGGTGAGGAGAGTAGCCGTCATGATGGGCAAAATAGCGTTTTTGGCACCACTTATCCTTACCGAACCATGCAAGGTTTTACCGCCATTTATTACAAATTTTTCCATTTATCAACCTATTATCATTATTCTATCCCGTCCGTTAAGATCCTTGATCACTTCAATGCTACTGAAACCTGAGTCGGTGGCTATCTTTCTTACTTGATCTGCTTGACCATAACCGATCTCAAAATATATCACTGCCCTCGAAGTCAAATGATCTTTTGCTTCTGCCAGGATATTGCGGAAGAATTCATACCCAGTTACACCGGCTTTCAAGGCTTTAACTGGTTCGTAATGACGTATTTCGTCTGGAAGATCATTATAAAGATAATCTGCAACATAAGGAGGATTTGAGATAATCAGATCATACCGTGAATTTATATTCTGGAAAAGGTCAGAGAGAATGAAATTGATATGAACATTATTCAATATGGCATTCTTTCTGGCCAGGGTCAGGGCTGCTGCAGAAATGTCGCTGGCATCCATCTCAGCATCCGGGAAATGTTTTGCCAGTGCTATGGCAATAGCCCCGGAACCGGTGCCGAGATCCAGAACTTTGGTGAATTTCTGTCTGCTTCTTATAATCATATCAACCATGAATTCGGTCTCGGATCTGGGTATTAGTACATCTGGATTGAGCAACAGGCGGCAGTCCAGAAAATCTGTTTCTCCGAAAATATATTGGAGCGGTTCATGGCGGACTCTTCTTTCCAGGCACTGCCACACATTTTTAACGTCCTTATCAGGGAGAATCTGTTCTCTGTGCAGATAAAGCTCTGTTCTCTTTAAACCGGTTACATGTACCAGGATGAGATCTGTCTGCAGTTCGGGATTTTCAAAGTCAGCTTTAATAAGTTTCTGCTGGCACATTTGTTTGATTTCTGATATATTCATGGTTTCTGGGAACTCACCGTAACTAGTATCCCCTGATCTTTTTCAGTATCTTATCCTGAATATTAGCCGGGACTTTCTCATGTTTCAGATATTCCATAGTATATATGGCACGGCCCTGAGTGATGGAACGAAGATTGGTGGCATAACCGAAGAGCTCGCTCATAGGAACATCCGCAACGATCTCCTGCTTGTTTAGATTGGTGCGGATAGTATGAATTTTGCCTCTTTTGGCATTAAGATCTCCAATTATCTCACCAGTAAATTCTTCCGGTGTGATTACGTTAACTGTCATGAGGGGTTCCATGATAACAGACCTGGCATTTCTTAACGCCTTATTAATGGCCAGCGAGGTGGCTATGCTGAAGGCAGTCTCACTGGAATCTACTTCATTGTAATCTCCACCGATCAAATCTATTTTTATTCTTTCCACCCGGGAACTGATGAGAGGTCCATCCAGACAGGCACTGTACGCACTGTCCTCAATGGCATGCCAGTACTGGGAGGGTATGATGTCTGGAGTGATATGAATAACAAAGAGGTTTTTTTTGCCAGGCGGTAAATCGTGAATTTCAAGGGGACTGAGACGGATCCTGACAACAGCATAATGTCCTTTGCCGGCTAATTCGCGGATAAATTCTCCAGTACCTTCCACCGAGTTCTCAATGGTCTCCTTGTAGGCTACCATGGGATTGCCGATGTTGGCATGAACATTGAACTCACGTTTTAGACGGTCAACGATAACTTCCAGATGAAGCTCGCCCATACCGGAGATAAGTGTCTGGCCGGTATCCTTGTTCTGGCTGACCTTGAAGGTCGGATCCTCTTCTTCTATTTTATGTAAGGCATCCTGCAAGGTCTCATGGTCAGCCTTGGTCTTGGGTTCGATGGCGATTGCTATTACCGAATCCGGAAAGGTTATATCAGCAAGAAGAATATTGTTATTCTCTTCTGTCAGAGTATCGCCGGTCTTAAGGAATTTCGGCCCAACAATGGCAGCAATATCACCAGCTTTCAGTTCGTGAATGTCTTTCTTTTTATTGGAATGCATCTGTAGAATGCGGGAAATTCTCTCTTTTTTTTTATTGGTCTGATTCAATATCATGCTGCTGCGCTTTATTGAACCGGAATATACCCTGATATAGATAAGTTTGCCCACAAATTTATTCATCTGGACCTTGAATGCTAAAGCGGAAAAGGGCTTATCAATCAAAGGATAGATTTCGAGAGAAGTATTATCATCGAGTCTGGTCCCGATTATAGGTGGCAGGTCGAGAGGCGAGGGGAGAAAATCGGTTATCGCACTGAGCAGTAGCTGCACTCCCGTGTTCTTGAGCGAAGAACCACATAAGATCGGCACGAACTTGTTAGCTATGGTTGCTTTGCGAATTACAGGGATGAGCTCATCCCTGCTGATTTTTTTTTCGTTCAGATAATTTTCCAGAAGGGTGTCATCAAAATCGGTCAGGAATTCTATCAGCCTATTCCTTTCCAGACGAGCGTTATCCAGCATATTCGGGGGTATCAGATCTGCCCGGAAATTTACTCCCAGAGTAGATTGATCGAAATAGAAAGCCTGCATGCTGAGGAGGTCGATTATTCCGGCGAAGGAATCTTCCTTGCCCAGGGGTATCTGAATGGGGAGAGCGCTGCTACTCAGTCTTTCCTGGATGAGATCCACCACATGGAAAAAATCTGCCCCGATTCTATCCAGTTTGTTGATATAGACTATGCGGGGGACTTTATATCTGTCCGCCTGATGCCAGACTGTTTCGGATTGCGGTTCAACACCGCCGACAGCGCAGAAGATCCCAATGGCACCATCCAGGATACGTAAGGACCTTTCCACTTCCGCGGTAAAATCGACATGACCCGGTGTATCTATTATATTGATCTGTTTCTTGTTCCAGTAACAGGTTGTAACAGCAGAGGTTATGGTTATACCCCGTTCTCTCTCCTGCTCCATCCAGTCCATAACGGCATTTCCATCATGGACTTCACCCATCCGGTGAATAATGCCAGTATAGAATAATATTCTTTCGGTGGTTGTTGTCTTACCGGCATCAATATGGGCAATGATCCCGATATTGCGTAAATGGGATAAGTCATCAGGCATTTTGGAGACAATTTAGATGCGAAAATGAGCAAAAGCCTTATTTGCTTCTGCCATTTTATGGGTATCCTCTCGTTTCTTGATGCTTGCCCCTTCTTTTCGATAAGCAGATATCAATTCAGCAGCCAGGCGTTCTGTCATTGTTTTCTCCGGTCGTTTACGGGAATATCCGATGATCCAGCGGAAAGCCAGTGCCTGCGCATTTCTGGGAGTAACTTCGGTCGGAACCTGGTAATTTGCTCCTCCAACACGACGGGAAACGACCTTGATAAGAGGTTTCACATTATCTATTGCCTGCAGGAATATTGAAAGAGGATCTTCCTTGACCTTTTGCTCCAGAATATCAAGAGCACCGTAGACAATATGTTCTGCCAGACTCTTCTTGCCGCGCTGCATCATGGTGTTGATGAATTTGCTTACTACCAGACTGCTGTATTTGGGGTCCGGGAAGATATCTCTCTCGATAATTTTACGTCTTCTGGACATTCAGTTCCTCCTACTTCTTCGGTCTTTTGGTGCCGTATTTGGAGCGTGAATTCAATCTGTTCTCCACCCCACTGGTATCTAATGCACCGCGGACAATATGATAACGAACACCAGGAAGATCTTTCACTCTGCCTCCCCGGACTAGGACAATTGAGTGTTCCTGCAGATTATGACCCTCACCGGGAATATAAACGGTTACTTCAAAACCGTTGGTCAATCTTACCCTGGCAACTTTACGCAAGGCAGAATTCGGTTTTTTAGGGGTAGTGGTATACACTCTGGTACAAACTCCCCGCCTTTGCGGGCATGAGGAAAGGGCTCGATTTTTTTTCTTCTTGATGATCTCTCTGCGCCCTTTTCTGATTAACTGATTAATAGTTGGCACTATTTTCCTCCAGTATTTTTATTTTTTTTAGAAATCAAGAATGTCCTCAAGTTCCTCGCTTTTCGATTTATGGGCAAATTCTTTGATGATTTCACTGACACTTTTACCTTCCTCGATAGTCTTCTTGACCATATTGTTATAGTATTTGGTGCCAGTGCCAATCGGAATGCGGTGACCGATGATGATGCTTTCCTTGAGACCTTCCAGATCATCCCCCCTGCCTTCAATGGCAGCTTGGGTCAATACCTTGGTGGTTTCCTGGAAAGAAGCTGCGGAAAGCCAGCTATCTGTTAACAGGGATGCTTTAGTTATGCCCAGAATCAACTGCTCAAAGGTGGCTCCTTCGCCACCCTCTTCTTCGATGCGTTTGTTCTCACTCATTACCTGATTTCTATCAACTATTTCACCCTCCAGGAACATGGTATGTCCTGGATCCAGTATTTTTACTTTTTTAAACATCTGTCTGATAATAACACCGATATGCTTATCGTCAATTTTAACACCCTGCTTGCGGTAAACTTCCTGAATCTCGTTCAGAATAAGCATCTGAGCTGCTTTGATACCTTTTGCCTTGAGGATGTCATGTGGATCAAGCGGTCCGCCCGAAAGAGCATCCCCGCTCTCCACGTAGTCACCCTGATGCACTATTATCCTCTTTCCGGGTGGTATAATGTATTTTTTCTGGGTGCTGTCTTCAGCTGTGACATATATCACCCGCCCGGACTTGGTAAGATCTCCAATGGATACAATACCATTGATTTCTGACAGAATGGCTTTATCTTTGGGGATTCTAGCCTCAAAAAGGTCCTGTACCCGGGGAAGACCACCGGTGATATCGCTTTGTTTTACCGTGATACGGGATGATTTACCCAGAATGTCCCCCGGGAAAACATATATTCCATCTTCTGCTTCAACGTTCAAACCACTGGGAATGGGAATGACCTCTTCGGTACCATCTTCCTGTATTATCTTGAACTGAGCCTGTTTTTTACGGTCCTTGGAATCGATGATGGTGATCTCCCGGGAACCGGTTAATTCGTTAAATTCTTCCTTATAGGTCACATCCTTCTCAAAATGCTCAAATTTAAGTTTGCCCTTGATTGTAGCGATAAGGGGGTTGTTATAGTGATCCCAGCTGAACAGCTTGGTATTCTTTACCACTTTCTGACCGTCTTTCACGTAGATGGTGGAAGCATATTCCACTTTGTAATTCTCCTGGATCGTGCCGTCTTTTTCATTTTTTATTCTGATCCTACCCAGGGAAGTAATGGAAACAAATTCATTGGAACGATTGATCACAGTATTCATTCTTCTGAATTCGACAATACCGTCGGAGCTGGCAATTACTTCAGCCAGGTCCACATCGGTTGAAGCAGTTCCACCTATGTGGAATGTACGCAGAGTAAGCTGAGTCCCTGGTTCTCCAATACTCTGGGCTGCCAGGACCCCCACGGGTTCGCCTATGGTTACGGTTTTATTGGTTGCCAGATTACGACCGTAGCATTTGGAACAGATACCCTTCTTGGATTCGCAGGTTAACACGGACCTGATCTTGACGGAATTTATACCGTGATTTTGTATCACCATAGCCATCTTGCTGGTGATTTCAGTATTTGCTTTTACAATCACCTTTTCTGTAACAGGATCGATGATGTCTTCAGCTGCTATTCTCCCCTTGATACGTTCTGAAAGAGGTTCAACTATTTCCAGACCTTCTTTCAAAGCTAATACGGAAATGCCTTCGATCGTTCCGCAATCTTCTTCCTTGATTACAGCATTTTGACTTACGTCTACTAAGCGGCGGGTGAGATAACCAGCATCTGCGGTTTTCAATGCTGTGTCAGCAAGACCTTTTCGGGCGCCGTGAGTTGAAATGAAGTATTCCAGAACTGTAAGCCCTTCCTTGAAATTAGACTTGATAGGCGTCTCAATTACTTCCGCGATACTTTCGGAAGTGCCCCGGGAAGGTTTATCCATCAAACCTCTCATGGCACCCAGCTGCTTTATCTGGTCTTTACCGCCCCTGGCACCGGAAATATACATCATGTTAATGGAGTTGAAACCATGATGATCTTCTTCCAGCTGTTTCATCAGGACATCGGTAACATTCTCCGTGGCCAGTTTCCATTTGTCTATTACTCTGTTGTAGCGCTCGGTTTCTGTGATTTCACCGTTCAGATAACTGTT
>JAFGRJ010000017.1 GCA_016935235.1 Candidatus Cloacimonadota bacterium | reverse complement strand
TCCTTCAGACTGGCTTTAGAAAAAATTTCGGATAAATTTCCCTGATGAAGGAAATCATGCAGTACCTTACTGATCGCTTCCAGGAAAGGTGGGAAATGAGAGTATACAATCTGGGGCTTGGCTTTCATGAAGACATAATCAAAGAGAGGGATCGCCATGGTTATACTGACTCCGCTGAAGAAAGCAAAACCCAGCATGAAGAAAAGACCCAATATCAGATAACCGCTGTAACGCAGCATTATCCTGTATATGCGCAGAATATTTTTCATAATCATTCCCGGATTTAATGAGTCAGATAAAATTTAACCGGAAGTTAATGTGTCAACAAGATTTTCAATTTGTCTCCTGCGCATAAATATCTATATTATGGTATATTGAATAAAAAGCTTTACAAAGATGGGCACAGCAAATTCTGTTGTTTAAATATTATGAAGGAGGATGCGCATGGCATTGAAACCTGAGGCCAAGACGGCAATCGTGGCAGAGTTTAAACTCCATGATTCGGATACGGGTTCACCTGAAGTACAGATAGCCCTTTTAACACAGAGGATTAAAGAAATCACCGAACATCTGAAAGTTCATGAAAAAGATTTTCACAGTCGACGCGGACTGCTCAAATTGATCGGTAACCGGAGGCGTTTGCTGGATTATTTACAGCGTAAGGACATAAAACGCTATCGAAAATTAATTAAAGTCCTGGGATTGAGAAAATAAGACTTCAGGGGGAGATTTCCCCCTGATTTTATAAACAAGAACAGGAAGGGAGCAAGGAGCAATAAGCTAAGTTCTGTCAGCAGGGATTTAGCCTATTGCTTTTGTTCCCGGCCTGAAAGGAGAACAAATGCACAATTTTAACATTCATCGTGACACACATGACATTGGTGGGAAAACCCTTACAGTTGAAACCGGAAGAATGGCCAAACAAGCTGATGGGGCTATTTTTCTTACTTATGGTGACACCAGTATGCTGGTTACCGCCACTGCCGAAAAGGAACCGCAGGAAGGAACAGACTTTTTCCCACTCACTGTTGATTTCATAGAGAAAATGTATGCTTCTGGTAAGATCCCGGGCGGATTTTTCAAACGGGAAGCAAAACCTTCCACTGATGCCACTCTGATGGCCAGGCTGGTGGACCGCGCCATTCGCCCTCTTTTTCCTGAAGGTTTTCGTAATGCCGTGCACGTGGTGATCACCATTACTTCCTACGATGATAAGAGTGACCCAGGTACTCTGGCAATCCTGGGCGCTTCCCTGGCTCTGGGTATTTCTGATATACCTTTTAATGGGCCTATTGCCGGTATCAAAGTGGGTATGATCGACAATGAACTGATTATCAATCCAGATGTTGATAGAAAGGACATTTCTCTTCTTGATCTTAGTGTCGCAGGGACTGCCAAGACCATTGTCATGATCGAGGCAGGAGCTTCTGAAATAACGGAAGAAAAGACAATGGAGGCAATATACTTCGGGCATGATTTCATCAAGGATCTGGTAAAATTTCAGGACCATTTCATCAAGAAAACCGGTAAAGAGAAACGTGAAATTAAATATGACCTTGTCCCAGAGGAAATAAGCCGTCATGTGGAGACGAAATTCGGGAAAGTAATCCGGAAAGCAGCTGTTATTCATGGTAAACAGGAGAGAAATGAGGCTTTCGATTCCCACCGGGAAGCCATGCTGGAAGAATTATCCAGTACAGAGAGTGAAGATAACTATGCCGAAAAGGAACATTATTATAAAGCCACCTTTGATGATTTGATCAAGAAGAGTGTAAGGGAAGCGATTCTCAAGGATAACCACCGGGCGGATGGAAGAAGTATGGATGATATCAGGCCAATCACCTGCGAGATAGATGTTCTGCCCAGAGTACATGGCTCTGCTCTCTTTACGCGCGGAGAAACTCAATCCCTGGGAGCTGTTACCTTGGGTACAGGTAAGGATGAACAGGTAATTGACGGTCTGGCTGAAGAATTTAAGAAGCAGTTTTTCCTGCATTATAATTTTCCTCCCTTCAGTGTGGGTGAGGTGGGATTCATGCGGGGACCCGGTCGCAGAGAACTGGGACATGGAGCACTGGCAGAAAAAGCGTTGCTGCCTGTGATACCCAGCTGGGAAAAATTTCCTTATACCATTCGTGTTGTTTCGGAAATACTGGAATCCAATGGCTCTTCATCCATGGCCACTGTGTGCAGCGGCACCCTGGCATTGATGGCTGCCGGTGTTCCCATCAGTAAACCAGTTGCCGGTATTGCCAATGGATTGATTATGGATGGCGAGAAATTTGTCGTCCTGACTGATATAATGGGTCTGGAGGATCATCTTGGCGATATGGATTTCAAGGTGACCGGTACGCGTGACGGTATTACCGCTATACAGATGGATATAAAGATCGAAGGAATCACCCGCGAAATCATGCAGGTCGCCCTGGAAAAGGCGAAAATTGCCCGTTTGCGGATTCTGGATGAGATCACAAGCGTCATCCCGCAACCTCGAGCAGATATTTCCCCGACCGCTCCCAGGATAGAATTTATCCAGATTGCAACTGATAAAATCGGTGAACTGATAGGACCAGGGGGAAAAAATATCAAAGCAATTATTGAGACCACCGGAGCTGATATTGATATTGAGGATAGCGGACGAGTGGCTATCGCCTCCCCCGACAAGGAATCCATCGATCGCACCATGGAATTGATCAAGCAGATCGTTGAAGATCCCAGTACTGATAAAATATACGATGCAGTCGTCAGCCGGGTGGAGAATTACGGTGCCTTCGTGAAGATTTTCGGGGGAATAAAGGAAGGGCTGGTTCATGTTTCCGAAATGCATTACAGCCGGGTTAGAGCTCCCTCAGACCTGGTCAAGGTGGGGGATACCGTGAAAGTCCGTTTCACTGGGAAGGAAAATGGCAAGCTGAATTTCAGCATGAAGAATATTCCCGGTAATCCTGAACCGATAAGAACTCCTTACCAGCGCGAGGAGGGTGACCGTGAAACACGACCCCGTTATGACAACCGTTCCCGCTCCGACAGAGGCAGTCGCCCCTATGATAAAAGACGAAGTTACAACCGGGATAAATACCGGGACAAGGAGCAGGGGAATCGCGAGCGCTATCCCAAAGAGGATAAATAATGGATTACAAGATTAAGGATATTAAACTGGCTGATTATGGTCGTAGGGAAATTGAGATTGCCGAGATTGAAATGCCAGGGCTGATGTCAATCAGAGAGAGATATGCCAGCCTGAAACCCTTACAGGGAGCCAGAATAACCGGCAGTCTCCATATGACCGTACAAACTGCCGTACTTATCGAGACTCTGATCACTCTCGGTGCACAGGTACGCTGGGCCAGCTGTAATATCTTTTCCACCCAGGATCATGCTGCTGCTGCCATCGCTGCCAGAGGCATCCCGGTTTTTGCCTGGAAGGGTGAAACACTGCCGGATTACTGGTGGTGTACATTACAGGCTTTGAGTTTTCCCGAAGGGCAGGGCCCGCAACTGATTGTGGATGACGGCGGGGATGCCACTCTGTTCCTGCATAAAGCCGTTGAACACCAGAAGGATCAGGGACGGAAAATGCCTGAAGAGAAAAACAAGGACCTGAATATTATTGCCGATCTCCTGAAAAATGAAAACTCCAAGGACTGGACTGCTATGGTGAATGAGATCCGGGGTGTATCCGAAGAGACCACCACCGGTGTGCACCGACTCTATCAGCTGGCAGAAGAAG
>JAFGRJ010000106.1 GCA_016935235.1 Candidatus Cloacimonadota bacterium | reverse complement strand
GCTACGGTAAAAGAGCCCCCCAGGGCATTTACCGCGCCTAACTGTCCCAGGGTTCGGGAAGCCCCGCTACCTTCCCAGACCGCTCCGATTACCACAAAGACAGATGCAATCAAAGCAGCAGTACGAAAACGCACCATCTTTGTGCTTACCGCCGCTCCGAAAATATTGGCTGCGTCGTTGGCACCCAACGACCAACCGAGAAAAAGACCGCTGGTCAAGAAAAACAGTAACATGATCAGATCTGTCTCTTTATGGTGTAGATGGCTAACCTTTCACTGACATCCTTGGCGTAATCAGATACCTTCTCGACATTGGTCACGAAATAGCTGATATGCAGCTTCCGGCTGAGATCCATATCAGTGGAATAGATTTCACGCTTCAGTTTCTCAGCCAGTTTGTCCGCCTCCTTCTCATAAAAATGAACCTTGTGAATATGGTTGTTAACAGCTTCCAGTTCATTGAAAAAAGCCCGAACGCCATTTATCAGCATATCCACCGCCTGAGCGGAAGAATTGGCAACTTCATTGAACAGAGCATTGAATTCCTTCTTTATCTCCGGGCATTCGATCGAGAAATGAACAAGGGTTTCCTTCATCTTGTCGATTACATTATCGGTATTCTCCAGAATTCCCAGTACATCCCCTCTCGATTCCGGAATCAAGGTATTAATATAAAGGTTCCTTTCTATAGCTATCCTTAATTCATCTGCTTTCCTTTCATTTTCAGTGACCTTCTGCAACCGCTGGACAAATTCCTCCCGCTCATTGTTGAGATAATACCTGATCGCCTTTTCAAATATCAGGGCACTTTCACTGATAATATCTAGAAACTCATCGATTTGAGCCTTAAGCTGCTTTGCTTTCTTGAGGAAAAACACCATAATAGCCTTCTTTTAACCTGGAATTACATCATTATAAATTCATGAAATTTAGCATATCCGGATTTTTTATTGTTGCGTCAAGAAAATTTTATCTGTCTGCACTGATTAATGATAACTTAATTCAAAATATATCTGGACAAACATCCCAGCGTTTTCTTTTTGGCATTCAAATATTCTCCCGGGAGAATTGTGATGGAAAAGAATGAGGAAAAAGCAACAGAACAGGAGATAATTACGGATACTCCTGCAGAAAAGAAAAACGATCAGGAATATAAGGAACAGGAAGAGACACCTGCTGCTCAGGATAAGGACGTGAAGGATGCCAGCGCTGCTGCTGAAGGCGAACAGATGCCTCCTGTTCAGGATGATCCAACTGCTCGGGAACCCGGCGAACCCGATGAGCAGGATATTACTAAAACACCGGAAGCAGCCTCTGGTGAAACAGATATTCCGGATATCCCGCAAGAACCAGTTCCAGATCAGGAAATATCAGAAGAAGTCACAACTCCGGTTGATGAAAGCATCGATAGCGAGTTTGAGCAACTTCTGGAAGAATCTCTGGTTAACATTCAGGAGATCAATGTCGGAGACAAGGTTGAAGGTCAAATCAGTAATATCACCGATTCCTATATATTTGTATCACTGGGCGGGAAACGTGACGTCTATGCCGAAAAAGCTGATTACCTGGATAAAGACGGGAATCTGCCTTATAAGGTGGGGGATAATCTTACCGGTTATGTGGTGAAATATACTGAAACTGAAACTTTCATTGCCAAAAGCCTGGTTTCCGTTAATAAAAGTGTTCTCAGGGAAGCCTTCGAGGAAAAGATTCCTGTTAATGGCAAGGTGCTTTCCACCATCAGAGGCGGTTTCCTGGTCAATATTTCGGGAGTGAGAGCTTTCTGTCCCCAATCCCAGATCGATACCCGCATCGTGAAGGATATCCAGCAGTATATTGGTCAGAATTACGATTTCCGGATAATTGATTTTCGCGAAAGTGGCAGAAATATAGTGCTTTCGCGTCGCGCCCTGCTGGAAGAGGAAATGGAAAGAATGAAACATGACACCCTGGGCAAACTGGAACAGGGCAGCGTCATCAAGGGCAGGGTTACCAGGCTGACCAATTTCGGAGCTTTTATCGACCTGGGTGGAGTTGAAGGCCTGGTGCATATTTCGGAATTTTCCTGGACCAGGATAGAGTCACCCTCCGATGTCCTCAATATCGGTGATGAGATCAGGGTGAAAGTCATTAAAATGGAAGGTGAGAAAATATCCCTTAGCATGAAAGCACTGCAGAGTAATCCCTTTGAAAAGGCAATCGAGGGTCTGAAGGAAGGGGATACGGTAACGTGCCGGATTGTACGCAACTTACCCTTTGGATCCTTTGCTGAATTAAAACCGGGAGTTGAAGGTCTGATACCTGTTTCCGAAATGGCTATCGGCCGCAGGATTAATCATCCTTCCGAGATCATTTCCGAAGGTGATATGGTTGAAGCCCAGGTCATGAAGATCAATTCCGAAGAAAAAAAGCTATCCTTATCCCTGAAAGCTCTGCAACCTGACCCCTGGAATAATATCGATGAAATCCTGCAGGAAGATGAGATTATCACGGGAATAATAGAAAATGTCGTGAATTTCGGTGCCTTTATTACCCTGAAAGAAGGTGTTGTTGGTCTCATGCCCAGTTCAAAGATCAAGCTGGCCGGATTGAAAATAGATAAATCCAATATTGGAGAAGAATTCACTGTCCGGGTGGTGAGTGTGGATAAAGAAGGCAAAAGAATATCCCTCGAACCAACCAATATTCCCGAATCCCCGGTCCATGATCAGGATGACTGGCGGAAATACCGCAAAGACAAGAAGGAAATCGAACTTGAGGATAGTCCCTTTGCTGATTTATAGTTGATTAATATAAATTGTTATTAAAACAGCCTGCTTTAATGCAGGCTGTTTTTTTATTTACCCCGGAGGATGAATTTTTTACCCAGGGAAAGATCAAGATATTTATTTCCCCACTGTTCCTGAAAAATCTCTATCGCCAGGTTGCCGGTACAATGGGATGGAGCAACGTATTGCACCTTCGCTGTCTTGAGACTCTCAACTTTCTGGTCAATCTGATAGCGGGTGGCACTGCCCAGGTGGAAACCGCCCGTTACCAGATAAATCTCCTGGATCGGAAAAATCTGCTTGGTTTTTTCAACGATAGCATCGATCCCGGGATGAGCACAACCGGTTATGATGATGTTACCGTGGGGCGTGCTAAGGACTAACGCCTGTTCAGGCAGTTGTTCATTGCCATAAGTGGTCAATAATTCCCCCGTGGAATAAATTCCCCTTCTGATCTCCAGTGACTGCTCCAGCCCGGTGAAACTGATGCCGGGGAATTCTTTGCGGAAGCTTTCTTCAGCGCTGGCAGGTATATAAACCGGCATTTCTTTGCCAGTTACTCTCATAACTTCCTGCAGACCGCCACTATGATCCCAGTGGGGATGTGACAGGAACACCAGGTCAATCCTGCGGGGATCGAGATCAAGAAGCTGCATGTTTGCCAGCAGTATCCTGCCGTCACTTCCAGTATCGAAAAGAATTACAGTGGAATCAGCTTCTACCCAGGCACTGAATCCCCATCCTGGCTGAAGAGGGGTAGATTCATACAGGTTGTTGAAAATGATCCAGATCGCCAGATATGCAATCATGTTTACCTCAACCTGTGATCAGGCGGGGGAAGTTGTCACTGATTGTTTCCACGGTGAATTCGTCGCTGAGCAGGATACCATTTCGGGAGGCAGCTCTCTGGGCAGTATCATGATCTTGGAAAACAGTTCGCAGTTTGAAGGGGGGCTCAGCTTGGAATGGTTTGACCACCCCGATTTTTTTCATTGCCTGTCGTGCTTTTTTATATATCAATTGCCTGCTCTTGACGGCAGACAGGGAACGCACGGGGCACAGGGAAAGGTCGACCGCATTTTTACTGAGGCTTTTCTTGACCTCGACAGTTTCTATTTCAGGGATAAGAGCCTCTGCTTCCAGCACCGCTGCTCTGTCACCACTGAGGAATACGCAGGGAATACCCAGCGAACCAGCCAGATAGCAGTTCATCCAGATATCACCAACCGGGATGCCATTGACCGTGCACTCTTTTATTCTACTGGTGAAACTGTGAGCCAGAACTGCTCCAGGAGTTCCAGCCCGGGCATGCAGGCCAAGCTGGAACAGAGCATTGTAACTACTGTCCAGTCCGACAGGTCCACTTTCACCTGTTCCGGTGATCACTTCAGCTTCTGTATGTACCAGGTCGTAATCAAGGCAGCCGGGAAAACTGCCCTGGCCGTCCCAGACATGTACTTCGGTAGCTCCGGCTTCCAGCACTCCGTTGACCAGAGCGTTCAATTCCAGGGTGGCAAGTTTGCGTGCCTGTTCATAATAGCTGCCTGCTGGAAGACATTGCCGGTTGAAATCGATGATCCCGCCTATACCTTCCATTTTACAGATGACATAAATCTTCATTATTCGATCCCTTTATCAACCAGATTGAAATAATGTTAAGAATTAAACCCAATTCGATTAATGCCGTCTTATTTAATATTCGCTTTTTATTCTGTCAAATGAAAAACCTGTTCCCCGGAATATGCCTGCCTACCAGGTGAATTTTACATCCAGTTCTCTTACTGCCCTTGTGTCATCCACCCGTCGCACCGGTGTATGCAGAGGTGCCTGTTTTACTATGTCGGGATTGGATTCACATTCTGCGGCGATTTCCCGCATGGAATTGATGAAATCATCCAGGGTTTCCTTGCTTTCTGTCTCCGTGGGCTCAATCATCAATGCTTCCGGGACAATGAGGGGAAAATATATCGTGGGAGCGTGATGACCTTTATCCAGAATCCTCTTGGCAATATCCAGCGTCCTGATGCCGAATTTTTCTTTCTGCCATTTCCCGCTGGCAACAAATTCATGCATGCAGAAAATATCCTGATGGGGGATGTAGAAAAGATCAGCCAGTTTCTTCATCAGGTAGTTGGCATTGATGACAGCATTTTCGGAAATTCTCCTCATACCCGGTGCCCCCAGCATCTTTATGTAGATATAGGCCCTCACATTGACCAGGAAGTTTCCATAAAAAGAATGTACGTTGCCGAAGGAGGTTTTCTGGTGCCCGTAATCCAGAAAGTACTGATTGCCTTTTTTCCCGATGAGAGGAGTGGGCAGAAACGGCACCAGATCATTCCGCACACCAATAGGACCTGAGCCCGGACCGCCCCCGCCATGAGGAGTGGAAAATGTCTTGTGCAGGTTATAATGCATTATATCAAAACCTATCTCTCCCGGTCTGACAATACCCAGCAGGGCATTGAAATTGGCTCCATCCATATAAATAAGACCGTCAACCCGATGTATTATCTCGGCAATTTCCCTGATCTGGGTTTCAAAAATTCCCAGAGTATTGGGATTTGTAAGCATGAATCCAGCAGTATTCTCATCCACAGCTTTCTTCAGGGCTTCAATATCCACCATGCCCCTGGCATTGGATTTGATTTCCACTACATCATAACCGGTGAGAACCACGCTGGCAGGATTGGTACCATGGGCTGAATCGGGCAGGATTATCCTGGTTTTATGGTGATTGCCCTTGGATTCATGATAGGCTCTGATTATCTTGAGACCGGTAAATTCACCCTGTGCCCCGGCTACGGGCTGCAGGGTCACCTGGGCGAACCCGGAGATCTCCGCCAGATCCCGCTGCAGTTCATAGAGCAATTCCAGTGCGCCCTGAACTGTATCCTCGTCCTGATGCGGATGCAGGAAGTTGAATCCGGGATTGCGCACCAGGGTCTCATTTATCTTGGGATTATATTTCATGGTGCAGGAACCCAGGGGATAGAACCCTTTCTCAATGAAATGATTTCTGTGACTGAGCTCAATAAAATGTCTCATGACGTCCAGTTCACTCACTTCCGGTAGGTGAACATCTTCCTCTCTGAGATATTTTTGTGGCAGACAATCATCCAGCCTGTAATCAACATCATTCTCGGGAAGGGTAAAACCTCTGCGTCCGGGGGAATGTTTCTCAAAAATCGTCCTAGCCATTCTGCACCTCCTGCAGGGCTGATACCAGCTCATCTAGGTCAGTTTTTCTCTTTTTCTCGGTAACTGCTATCAGAAGAGTTCTGTTAAAACCGAACCTTTCCAGATCGATGCCCGGGAAAATTTTCCTTTCCTTCAATTTTTTGATGATTATCCCCGGGGAAATAGTGGTTGAAATGGCGAATTCCTTGAAAAATGGTGCAGTTGCAACCATCTGGAAACCTTTCAGTTGCGTTATTCTCCCGGCCAGGTAATGAGCCTTACTCAGACATTGCCGGGCAACTTCCTGTAATCCCCTTTTTCCCAGCAGAGAGAGGTAAACCGTTGCCGCCAGGTTGCATAACGCCTGATTGGAGCAGATATTGGAGGTGGCTTTCTCCCTGCGGATATGTTGTTCTCTTGCCTGCAGAGTCAAGGCATAAGCCCTCTTTCCTTCTACATCGACGGTGGCTCCTACAATACGCCCCGGCATTGTTCTGGCCAGCTCCATTCTGGTTGCCAGAAATCCGAAGAGAGGACCTCCATAATTGGGAAAATTACCCAGGGCCTGTCCTTCTCCTACAGCGATATCAGCGGCATAGGTACCAGGCGGTTTGAGAATAGCCAGCGATATGGGGTCAACCACGGCTATGAACAGAGGAGAGCCCTTTTCGCGCACAGTGTCTCTCACCTTTTCCATGTCTTCGATATAACCGAGGAAATTGGGAGACTGTACGACCACACAGGCAGTACTGGAATTGCAGAGGTCCCGGAGGTTTATATAATCTGTAACGCCATCCCGGGCAGAGCTGTAAACCAGTTCGATCCCGATACCCTCGGTATAGGACCTTATTACATCCCGGTAACAGGGATTTATCAGCCCCGAAAGCACTGCCCGGTACTTTCCTGTTTTACGGGCAGCCATCAGGATCGCTTCTGCGGTAGCGGAGGCTCCATCATACATGCCGGCATTGGAGATCTCCATCCCGGTGAGATCACAGATCATGGTCTGGTATTCATATATGTACTGCAGGGTGCCCTGACTGACTTCCGCCTGATAGGGAGTATAAGCGCTGTGAAACTCCGGGCGCTGGATTATATGATCAACAGCAGCGGGAATGAAATGATCGTAAATACCACCACCCAGAAAGGAATTGACCTGTTCCAGAGATAAATTTCTGGCAGCCAGGGATTTAATCTTACGGGTAATTTCCAGCTCGGAATAACCAGGCTCCAGACAGCAAAGCTCCTTGTACAGAAATTCTTCGGGAATATTCACCAGCAGGTCGTGAAAATTCTTCACTCCAATCGCCTGCAACATCTCCTGTCGTTCCTTATCTGTGTTGGATATGAACGGCATTTTCTGTCTCCTTATTCAGAATATTTCCGTACAAATTCTCAAGACTCCCATATCTGTCAAATAAAAGGTTGGCATAATTTATTTTCATTATCCCAGGGGGAAGCAGGGATATAAAGTGCGCATTATGGAAGTAGTCCTGTCGAACCAGAGATCAGAGCTTATTGAATATTGGCATTAAATTTTTTCCTATTATTTGAGCTGCAATTATGCCATTTGTTTTCTTGATTGATCAGAAATTCGTGGCAACTGTCATAATGCCTATGATCAGGAGCAGAGCCAGTACCACCCGCTGAAAAGACCTTTCCGGCAGGAACCGGGTCAGATATATGCCAGTGCTCATTCCCAGAAGAAGAGCCGGCAAGAATTGCCAGGCATATCTCAGGACTACCCCGGTGAGCATGCCGCTGCTGCTGTACAGAATCAGGGTGAAAAAATTCAGCACCAGGAAAAAAAGAGCCAGATTGCCCCGGAAATATTGTTTATTCACTTTACGAAAGGCATAGAAGATTATGACGGGAGGACCGGAGAGTGATACGCTGGAGCAGAGTAAGCCGCTGAGGAAACCAACAGGCAGATTGACCGCCTTGCTGTCGGTTTTCACAATCTTAGTGTCGGGTCTCACCAGAAGGATTACCGCCAGCAGTAAGACCACGGCACCGATGATCATTTTAAGATGAAAGACCGGAAGATTTCTCAACAGATAACTGCCCAGAGGGAGACCTGCCAGACCTCCAACCAGGAGCAGTCCCTGTCTTTTCAGGTCCAGATGCCCTTTTGCGGAAATCAGCACTGCCACATTCACCATCAGAGAATATACGATCAACACCGGAATAACTGTCCGGGGAGGCAGCAGCAGAGTCAGCAGTGGTACGGCGAAGAGGGAAAAACCGAATCCGGTCAGACCCTGCAGCAGTGATGAGAACAGCAATATAATTGAGCCATACGCCAGTATTTCTATTTCGGTCATTGATTTTCCTGTGCCCAGTCAGGGGATTTGCCCGATAATGTCAAAATATTTTCTAAGTATTCCCGGTTTTCTTGACATTAATTAAATATCGGGAAAAATGCCGTCCATGCAAAGGATAACAGGTATAGTGGGAAAACTGTTCTGGTTGAACTTCCTGGTGCTGCTGATTATTCCCTGGAAGATCATTGTGAGCGAGGAGGTCCCGGTTGATGAAGTCAGCCCGGAACAGGTAGATTCCCTCGCCAGTGCTGCTGCAGTAGAGGTTTCCTTTGCAGTGGACTCTCTTTATTACCGTGCGGACAGTATAAGTTACAATGCCGAAATAGAGACGATCCGTTTATCCGGGGGAGCCCGGATAGACTATCATACCTCCCGTATCGAAGCAGATACAATTTCTCTGGACCTGAAGCATGAACAGGCCTATTCTCTGGGACAATCCTTCCTTAAGGACAGGGATCATTTCCTTATCGGCAACAGCATCTATTACGATCTGGACTCCCAGTGGGGATTGATCCGGGAAGGTGCCAGCCAGTTCGATAAAGGGTTTTACTACGGCAGGGAGATCCGGAAGGTAGATAAACAGGTCTACGATGTTGACCGGGGTATTTTCACCACCTGTAATTCTCTTTATCCCCATTTCTACATCAAGGCTTCCCGGTTGAGACTTTATCAGGATGACAAGATAGTGGCCAGGCCGGTAGTGTTCCTGGTCAATCATTTTCCGGTGCTGGCTTTCCCCTTTGGCACCTTCACCATCAAGAGGGGACGTAAGACAGGGATCCTGGTCCCTTCTCCCGGATACAACAGCACCGATGGCAAATTTATCGAGAACATCGCCTACTATTATGCCTACAAAGATTATGCGGATTTTATCCTTGCCTTTGATTATTACGAGAAAACAGGCTGGCAGGGCAGCTTCAACATTGATTACATAAAAAGGTACAACTACCGGGGGAAAATGCTGGCCAGTATAAGAAAAATGGTCATCTCTCCCGAGAAATCACGTTATGAATGGCATCTGAAATCGACACACCACTCCGATTTTCTCAATGACACCACTTTTGATTCCAATCTGGAATTCATCAGCAGCAAGAATATCTGGGAAGGTAACGAGAACCTCGATGAGAGGCTCAGTGAAAAGATAACTTCCCGTCTTGCCTATAAAAGACCCCTCTGGGGTAGTAATCTGCGCATCAGCAGTGAATATATCGATGACCTGAAAAACGAGACCAAAGATATAATACTGCCTTCTCTAAGCTATTCCCTGCCCTCCCGACCGGTATATGAGCTTTTTGTCAGTGAAAACACCCGTATCGATGAAGATGCCTGGTGGAGTAATTTTTCCTATTCCTATAAATTTCTGGCTCTGCACCGGGGAGACATCAACAATCCTCATCCCGACTGGCAGGAAGTACTTTACGAGACAGTGCGCGACAGTCTGGGCAATGTTATCAGTCAGCATAATGCAGGCGCCAAACATTCCCTTGGCTTGAGCTATTCCTATAAATACAGGGGCTGGTTGAATCTTTCCCAGGCGGTTTCCTATAACGAAGCCTGGTTCGACAGGGACAGGAATAATCACAAACTGGTCCGGGGCGCCGATTACTATACCAGCTCCAAGGTATCGTTCTCACTTTACGGTTTGCGGGAATTCAGTAGATTTTATGTTAATACCCTGCGTCATATCATCAGCCCGTCCCTTACCTTTACCTATCGTCCCGATTTTTCCGGAAATGAAAAATTCTACAGTTTTGGGGGGATCAGCCTGAGCCAGACTGAGCGGCAGCGGAGGCTGTACCTGGTTCTGGAAAACGTCTGGCAGCTCAAGGTCGGGGCCGCGGGAGGAAGTCAGGGTCGTAAATTGAACGATTTCTTCAAGATCAATTCCAGTGTCAGTTATGATTTCGAGCAGGACCTGGGTTACAGCGACATCAGTCATAACCTGCAACTGCGCCCGGGAACATTCCGCAGAGGGGTGATGACCTTTTCCACGGTGCCGGTGTTGAAAATAACCCAGGATGTTTATGGTCTTAAAATCAAGGATTGGGATCCCGGGCGCTGGGATATGGCAGTTAAGAACTGGACCTTTGATCTGACATCGAAACTGGGATTTTCCGGAGATGCCCTCTACATAGATTATTTTCCCCAGCTCGAGAACAGGTTGTCCAGTAGCAGATTCTCAGTTATTGATTCGGTAGAAACCTCAGATGATACCCCGGATACCTTTGCTGAACTGGAAATGGAAGCCAGTACCACCAACAACTGGTCTGTTTCCTTCTCCCATTATTTCAGAACCAATAAAGCCCGTTTCAAGGAAAAGGACTACAGCAGTGATCTCAGAACCACCCTCACTGCCAAGATCACCCAGAACTGGACGATAAGTTACAATAATCTGGTGGATCTGAAAAACGAGGAACTGGTATCCCATGAGATCACCCTCACCCGGGAACTGCATTGCTGGAAAATAGTCTTCCGTTACACCAGGCAGAGGAATTACTGGAGTTACAGTTTTAAATTGTTCAATATAATGCTGCCGGAAGACCTTAAATTCAGTACTTCCGATAACCGTAAATAATCCATGTCGGCGCGCCGACCTTAACTCAGCAGGTCGTCCAGGAGATCCCGGAGTGATTTGAGCTCCTGCATCAATTCCAGATAAGCTTTTCCACCCGACTGACCGAATTCGAATTCCTGCAGAGCCGCCAGTACTCCCCGTGTCTTCTTTAATAATTGCTCTGCGGGAGCTACTGCCTTCTTACTGCGACTCAATTGCCTGACAGCATCACTTTTCAGCGCATCCTTCCTGATCCGGGACAGAAGCTGCTGCATCTTTTTCTCGCTTTCCTGACGGGCAAGCTCCACCAAGGTACGCCGGGGCAGGTCTAACTGCTGGCATTCCTTTTTCACTGCTTCCGGCAGGCGGTTGAGACTGAGTATCTCGGTTACAGTGGTTCGTGCCTTGCCGATGACCAGAGCCAGTTTTTCCTGCGTATATTTATATTCGGACACCATTCTGCCCAGGGCTTCAGCTTCTTCCAGAGGCTGCAGGTTCTCCCGCTGCAGGTTCTCGATCAGGGAGATCTCCAGAGGATTGTCCTGGATGAACAGGGCTGGCACTTCCTTCAAACCTGCCATACGGGCTGCCCGCCAGCGCCTTTCCCCCGCGATCAGGATGATATTGTCATCAGCCTCACTGCGTACCAGCACCGGTTGCAGGACCCCTTTCTGCTTGATGGAAGCACTCAGCTCCTCCAGGGCAGCCTGGTTGAAATACTGGCGGGGTTGCTGGGGATTAGGCTTGATCTTATCGATCGCCAGGTAGTAAATGTGCCTGACCTGATAGTCTCTTTTCTCATCGGAGAGAAAATCACTCAGATTCTCAGGTCTGGTTTTGCTCAGGATATTCTTGCCTTTCTCAATGAATTTACCCTTAGTAGTCATAATCTGCTCCGGAATTCCTCCAGGAAAGCCTGAAACTGCTGGGCAGCCTTGCT
>JAFGRJ010000105.1 GCA_016935235.1 Candidatus Cloacimonadota bacterium | reverse complement strand
TCGATACTGACGGTCTGCATGGGCAGTATTTCTAGTACCTGGGCATCGATGGTGTGACCATGCAGATAGGCAGTGATATCATAAGCACCCTGCCAGTGGGCGTATTCGAAATTCCCGTAGGGATTAGGATTGAGAACTATGCCATCGATGGTAATTTCGGTTTCGGTTATATCAACCTCTGGATTATCGCTGGTTACAGTACCATTGAAAAACCCGATCTGCGGGTCAAAAATGAATGATATGTAATCTCCTGCTGTTCCCACCTGGTGAATGAATATTCCACCGAGATTGCCGTTGGAAAGAAAGCAGTAGGGATCGCTGTAATCGTTGAACTCCGTCCGACCATAATCCGAGGAAAAATGGGCGATAGATACATTACCATCGGTGGTGGGACTACCTCCGGGACGGAAGAGATAAAGTTCATCCGGGGGTCCTCCGCCATTGCCCTGACCGTCACAGAGGGTATTAACCCGGGACACGATCAAACCTGAACCCGGAATGTGCATCTCAAAAGTATTGGGTACCTGTTTGCGGTATTCGACCACAAAATATTCGTATGTACAATTGGGAGAGCTTATCTTGTAACAGTTATTCAGAGAGGAAGTGAGAGGTGACAGGCTATAGATGCCTGATTCGGTAAGTTCGGGGATTTCATCTATCCAGTTACCATAGCGGTATTTCATATAGGCGCTCATGTGGACATTGGCACCGTTCATGATATCCCAGGCGGAGAATGGGCCATTGGGATTGGCACCGGCATCACTGTAATGATAAAGGTCAGGAGCTCCCAGGGCATGGAACATCTCGTGATTAAGGGTGGAAACATCTACCTGGCTTTCGGGTTGGAAGGTATAACCATAAACTCTCTTTCCATTGAGATAAACAAACATGGAATAAAGAACCCAGCGATGAGCCCAGAGTAGATCTGACCAGCCATCGTTACCTCCCCGGATGATGAAGCAGACATTATCTACTTCACCATCGCTATCCCCGTCCAGATCGAGATCAACAGGAACCTCACATGCTATGAAGGCTATAGCATCTGCCAGAAGCTGATGCTCCCTCTGGGTTTTCTGAGTGTCATTTTCATAGCCGATGGGATTGGTTACTGGATTATAAGGGCTGAAATATCCCCGGGGATGGGAATCCTGGTAGGAAAGATTGGTGTCCAGCTCGCAGACAGGATAATGATAACTGTCAATAGTAAGAACATTGTAGGAAACTTCCTGGTAATAGGAGTACATGGATTCAGCGCCTAAAGTGTCATCATTGAATTTCAGATCATAGAATTCCCTGGTATAGGAAAATTCAGTCTGATTACTGAATCTGATGTAAACAACTATGTTGTTGATTGTGCCGGAAGTGGGCGCCCTGCTGGATGTGACATGAGAAAGATACCTTTTCCGGCGTGCCTGATATTCAGTGGCAGGTATCATCAAATTAGGCATCAGTCCAGCTGCAGCAGGTTCAATCGATCCTACCCGGAATACTGATGCAACGATCTGTTCTCCGTTCCAGATAGCATAATAATAATAGCCATCCTCACTGCTCTGGATTATGGTGAAACCTTCCTCATCATGTAGCCTGTTGAAGAATTCATCTCCACTGGCGAAACAGGAAAAGGTTTCCCCATCAGGCTGGATTATGGTCATGGGGATATTCTCGAGGAAAGCTCCATTCAGAATAATGAAGTGCAATGATATGATTAAGAATATAAGTATTTTTTTCATGAATGATCTCCTTAATATCTAATTTCAATAATTTCTTCACATTTTTTGTACCAATCCCTTTTGTTTTTTATAAGTGTCAATTTAATAATGAGTTGGTTACGGGATTTTTTTATCAACTCCTGCCAGGAAATTCTCAGGAGGTTTTTTTATTTCTTGTTATCACAACTGCCAGCGATTTTGAGAAATCAGGTTAGTTCCTTCCTGATTTCCAGATGATATTTTTTGATTCTGCGAAAGAGAGCATCCTTGGATACTCCCAGCAGACGGGCCGCCTGTGATTGATTGTAATCGGTTTTCAGCAATGCTTTCTTGATGGTTTCAATTTCCTGTTTTTCCAGGTTATAACTGAACCCGACTGGCATATCTGATAAAGGCAGCCGATTAAGATTGAAATCCTTAAGGTCGAGAGTTTCGCCACTGCGCAGAATAAGAGCTCTTTCCACCATATTGCGCAGTTCTCTCACATTGCCGGGGAATGGATATTTCTTTAGTTCGGTAATGACATTTTTATCGACCCGAAGCACGGGCAGGTTCTTCTTGCGGGAGAAATACTGCAGGAAATAACTTATCAGTGGCTCAATATCCTCACTGCGTTCACGCAGGGGGGGGACATCTATTTTCAGTGTGTTTATCCGGTGAAAGAGGTCCAACCTGAATTTCTTCTCACGCACCAGGTCATCAATGTTGCAGTTGGTGGCAGAGATGATCCTCACATCAACAGCGATTTCCCGGTTCCCCCCGATCTGCTTTACTTTTTTTTCTTCGAGAACACGCAGTAGTTTAGCCTGTAGATTAACTGGCATATCGGCTATCTCATCGAGGAAGAGGGTGCCACCTTCCGCCAGGACGAAACAACCGTGTTTATTCTTATCAGCACCGGTGAATGCCCCTTTCACGTGTCCGAAAAATTCACTTTCCAGTAAAGTCTCCGGGACAGCTGAACTGTTGATGGGATAAAAAGGAAATTCCTTGCGGGTGGAAGCATAATGGATGATACGGGCGATGATCTCTTTGCCGGTTCCGTTTTCCCCCGTGATCATGATGCTGATATCCTTATCCTCGGCTGCTTTCAGAGCCAGGTCAAGCACATTGCGGATAGCCTTGCTGGAGCCGATGAATTCTTTCTCGATCAGGTTCTCCAGTTCCCGGGATATCAGTGAATTCCTGTTCTCCAGTATATGAAGTCTATCTTGGGTCCGTTTCAGGGTATTCTGCAGGTTAAGATATTTTCCTGTTCTTTCTATGGCCAGCTGAATATCAAGAGGGCCAAAGGGTTTGCGCAGGTAATCCACAGCACCCCGGCGCATGGCTTCGATCACCGAATCCATGTCACCGTGTCCACTGATCATGATCACTTCTATGGACGGCTTTTCCGCTTTGATCTTCTGCAGGACTTCCAGTCCATTCATCTCCGGCATCATGATGTCGGAGATCAGAATGTCAATATGCTGCCCTTCCATTATGGCGAATGCTTCCTGTGGGCTGCTGGCGCTGAAGGTCTGATACTTCTTTTTCTGTAGAAAACCGGCTATCTGATCAATAATCTTTTTTTCGTCGTCCAGTACCAATACGCTTAAAGCATCCATCATTGCTCCTTAACTGTTTTGATGCGGGATAAGAATGCTGAAATAGGTGCCTTCCCCCGGTTGACTGGAAAAAGTTATTTCCCCACCCATTTCTCTGATGATACCGTAAGATATCGACAATCCCAGACCGGTACCCTTGCCTGCTCTCTTGGTTGTAAAAAAAGGATGGAACACTTTGTTCTTTATCTCCGGGGAAATGCCACTGCCAGTATCGTGAACTTCAATACAGATAATGCTGTTGATTTTATAAGATTTGATAGCAATTATCCTGGGAAAATCATCCCCGCTTTCAATTCTTGCCATGATAGCGTCTTTGGAATTGGAAATAAGATTGAGGAGCACCTGCTCTAACTTGTAAGGATTCCCCTTGATCCTGTCAAGATCAGGGGTAAGATCAAGCCTGGTAACGATCTGGTTCTTAGTTAATACAGTGCTGAGTAACTTAAGAGCATTGTTTACGCAATCATTAACATCAAATTCTCTTTGCATTTCATCTTTTTGTTCACGGGAAAAATCCCGGACATGGTCGATGATCATCCTGATACGGTTTATATCTTCGCGTAGATCTTTAAGATTGTTTTTCATTTCCGGTGGCTGCACTTCGTTGTTCTGACAATCCAGATATAGACTCTCGGTTGTAAAGGCAATATTCTGCAGGGGCTGGTTGATCTCATGGGCGATACCGGCAGCCAGTTCTCCCAGTGCGGTCAAGCCAGCCTGATGCATTATGATCTGCTGCTGTTCGTTCTGTTTGTCCAAAGCTGCCTGAACTTTGCGGATTAGATCCTTGTTCGCCTGATTTTTAAGACGGTAGAAATAATACACTATGATAACCAGCGCAAGAGCAGCGGCAAAACCGAAATATAAGCGCCATTTCACCAGTTTCTGTTTTTCCAGTTCGAGTTTGATGATCTCGTTTTCCCTGATCTTCTGCTCGGTCTCGAATCTGATCTGCATCTCTGCTATTCGTCTGGCACTGTTCTCAGAATAGATGCTGTCCTTTACCGCTGAGTAGAGAAGGTAGTATTCAAAAGCCTTTTTGAAATCATTTTGTTTTGAATAGAGCTCAATGAAAGAATCGTAACTGTTTTTGACCAGGTCTCTGGCTCTTATTTGCCGGGCTATGGCAAGACCGG
>JAFGRJ010000104.1 GCA_016935235.1 Candidatus Cloacimonadota bacterium | reverse complement strand
TAATCAAATCCGGTTTACGCGGACGGGGCGGTGGAGGTTTTCCAACTGGCATCAAGTGGCAGAGCGCACAAAAGGCTGCTGCCAGAAAAAATGAAAAGCCCTGCCTGGTCTGTAATGCTTATGGGTCATTTAAGGATAGCAGCATTGTCGAAACTGATCCTCACGCGGTGATTGAAGGCATGACGATTTGTGCCCTGGCAGTGGGTGCCAGTGAAGGTTTCATCTATATCAACAGGGAATCTTCTCTCGCCCTGGCTCGCATGACGACAGCCGTGACCCAGGCCAAGGAGAAAGGATTTCTGGGCAGGGAAAAAACTGCTTCCGGATTATCCTTCGATATCAACATTCATCGTGGAGCCGACGCTTTTATTTCTGGTGAATCCAGCGCCATGCTGGCTGCAATAAGTGGGAAAGCCGGGGAACCCTCTGCCAAGTATATACACAGTGCAGAATCAGGTTACCATAACCGTCCCACCATCGTAGACAATGTTGAGACCTGGGCTAATATCCCATCAATAATAGAAAAAGGAAGTTCCTGGTTTGCTGGTATAGGCAAAGGAAGTACCGGGACCAAAATAATCACCCTGACAGGGAAAATTATAAATTACGGCCTGATAGAGATAGAGATGGGAACAAGCCTGAGAGAAATAATATACGATATTGGAGGTGGTATAGGCGGAAACGGAAATCTCAAGGCAGTCCAGGTCGGGGGTCCATCCGGAGGTTTTCTCCCAGCCAGTCTTCTTGACATCCCGGTGGATTTCGACAGCCTTACCAAAGCTGGTTCCATGATGGGAACAGGCAGTATCGTGGTGATGGATGATACAACATGCATGGTGAATCTGGTAAAAAATGCCATCTCCTTTCTCAAAGGTGAATCCTGCGGAAAATGTACACCCTGCCGTGAAGGGCTGATCGCAATAAATGAAATGCTTGATCGGATCACTAGAGGTGAAGGCAGGGAAGGTGATGTCGAATTGATGACTGAAATCGCTGAAGTAATGAAAAATGCTTCCCTGTGCGCTTTCGGGAAAACAGCTGCCAATCCTGTGCTGAGTACGATAAAATATTTCCGGGATGAATATAACACTCATATCAAGGATAATAAATGCAACGCAGGAGTATGCCGGGAATTGATCACCTACTCTGTAAATGATAATTGCACAGGATGCACTATCTGTGCAGAAAACTGCCCGGTTGATGCTATTCGTGGGATTCCCAAGCAAAAGCACAGCATTGATACCAAGCTCTGCATAAAATGCGGCATCTGCTCTGAGGTCTGTAAATTTGCCGCTATCACAGTGCAATAGGGGGATTGATGATCGATATAACCATAGATAATAAAAAAATAACCGTCGAAGAAGGGACTACCATTCTGGATGCTGCCAGAAAACTCAATATTTCCATACCGACACTGTGCTATCGTCCCACTGTTGAAGCTTATGGTGCCTGCCGGCTCTGCGTTGTGGACATCAATGATGGTAAAGGTACACGCATGGTGACATCCTGCAATTATCCCATAAAAAGTACCCTGGATATAAATACCAAATCAACCCGGGTGCTTAAAACCAGGACAATGCTCCTGGAACTCATGCTTTCCCGCTGGCCTAATGTTAATTTCATCAAACGGTTCGCTGCTCAATATGGAGTAACCAAGCCAAGATTCACTCACCCCAGGGTGGACTATTCCACCAATGCCTGCATTCTTTGCGGTCTCTGTGTAAGTGCCTGCAGTGAGATCATGTGGGAAGACATTATCGGATTCGCCGGTCGCGGTGAGGACCGCAGGGTCGTCATGCCTTTCGAAAAGCACTATGATCCCTGTATAGGGTGCAGTGCCTGTGCTAATATCTGCCCTACCGGAGCCATCCGGCTGGTGGATGATCCCAATCATCCTGCTGATCCGCAGCGGATTGCCAGATACGGTACTCGTGTATCTAACGAGGTAGCATTGCTGGATCATGAGCAGTGCCGCATGCGGGAAGTCGGAACAGCCCACCTGACCGAGATTATGAACGATTACGACCTCCTCCCCACCTGCAATTATAAGTTCGGTTCGCATGCTAACGCGGGGCAACTGGCCTCCAATGTATTTTATGATAACTTCTTCACCAAAGGTGTACCCGATGGATGCTGGCTCGGGTGTTCCATGGCTTGCGCCAAAGCAGTAGAGAACTACCAATTGAAAACTGGACCCTACCGCGGACAGAAAGTGCTGGTAGATGGCCCGGAATATGAAACTGTTGCTGGCTGTGGAGCTAATATTGGCATTTTCAACCCGGAATTTGTTCTGGAATGCAATTTCTACTGTGATACCTACGGAATCGACACAATCTCCTTTGGAACGGCAACTGCTTTTACCATGGAATGTTATGAAAATGGTATTCTTAACAAGAACAGGACCGGAGGTCTGGAATTGTATTTCGGGAATGAGCAGGCAGCCATGGAACTACTGCATCAGATGGGAAGCGGAAAAGGATTCGGAGTGATTGTGGGACAAGGTATAAGAAGAATGAAAACCTACTTTGCCGGAACTTATGATCTGAACCCGGAACAAATCCGGTTCATGCAGGATATTGGCATGGAATGCAAAGGTCTCGAATATTCTGAATATGTGACCAAAGAATCCCTGGCAATGCAAGGTGGTTACGGTCTTGCCCTGAAAGGTGCCCAACATGACGAAGCCTGGTTGATCTTCATGGATATGGTCAATAACCAGATTCCCTCCTTCGCTGATAAGGCAGAAGCCTTGCATTATTTCCCCATGTTCAGGACCTGGTTTGGACTTGTAGGGCTGTGTAAATTGCCCTGGAATGATATAGAACCTGCTGATAACGCTGAGACTGATGAACCCGCTAAGGTCCCCAAACATGTTGAGGGTTACGTGAATTATTTCTCCGGCATGACAGGTCGTGAAATTGATAAAAAGGAACTTATCCTGATGTCGGAGAGAGTCTATAACTTTCAACGGGTGTTCAACTTCCGCTTGGGATTCGGGACCAGAGAACATGATAGGATTCCCTATCGTTCGGCAGGTCCTGTAACCGATGAAGAATACGAATCAAGGGCAGAACGTTACGATAAACAGCTCTTAGAAAAATGGCACTGGGATATCAAAGGTAAAAGCACTTCCCAGAAACGTGAATACCTGCGTAAAATGAGAGAGAAAGATTACCAATCACTCTGTGATGCAGTTTATAAAAGGAGGGGTTGGGATGAAAATGGAGTGCCGACCATTGCGAAAATCAGAGAACTGAAAATTGATTTCCCGGATGTTGTTGCCATACTCGAAAAATATTACAGGAAAAAGCCAGACTGAAAATGCGGGATATAAAATCTGTTTTTTTCTCTCATCATGACCCGGACCTACTGCCTGCCATCAGAAAAGCTGTTATTGGCATTGCCGGTGCCGGAGGGCTGGGTTCCAATGTGGCATTTACCCTGGCCCGGGTAGGTATCGGCACTTTGATAATAGCTGATCATGACAGCGTCGATATCACAAACCTCAATCGGCAGCAGTATTTTCTGGACCAGGTTGGTGATGTCAAGGTCGAAGCTCTGAAAATCAATCTGAAAAGGATCAATCCCTTTTCGGAATATATCATGCACAATGTCGAAATCAATGAAAACAATATTCCCACTCTATTTGACAGGGCTCAAATACTGATCGAAGCATTCGACAGAGCTGAAATGAAAAAAATGCTGATCGAAACCTGGACTGCTCATTATCCCCAGCGACCTATTATCGTGGCATCAGGTCTGGCGGGTTTCGGTAAAAGCGAGAAGATCCATATCCGACAATTTGAAAACCTTTTTGTAGTGGGCGACGAAGAAAGCGAACTTAAACCAAAAATATCTCCCATGGCACCCCGGGTAGGTATTGTTGCCAACATGCAGGCTAATCTGGCGCTGGAATTAATCATTAAGAAAAAAAGGTGAATGTGCGGTGGATAAACTGATCAGAGTGAATGATGAACCTTTACCCTGGGAAGAGAAATTGAATATCAACCGGATTCTGGAGTTGAAGAATTATACCTTTAAAATGCTGGTTATCAAGGTCAATGGCAAACTAGTAAAAAAAGACCAGTATGATAAGTTCTTCATTCCTCCCGGGGCTGACATCAAGGTGATTCATCTCATCAGCGGCGGATAACAGAATGCCTTTTCTCGAATATCAGAATATCGCTGATTTTCTTCTTGATAACAGGGATTACCTGTACCAGGATGAAATAAAAAACCACCTTTTGCTTAGTATAGCACTGTATTTACAGAATAATCCGGACGCCCTGCCCTGTAAACCCATGCTCATCGCCAGCAATCCCGCTGACAGGGTACGGGTAGTCGTATTGATGACTCCCCCCCACCTTATGTTGCTTACTGGTCAAAGCCTCTGCCCGACCGATCTTCTTTTGGATTTGATTGAATTTATCAGATCCAAGGGCTGGACTCTACCTGGAGTGATGGGAATCACTGCATTAGCAAAGAGATTTGCTGAAATATGGACCAGTACCTCTTCTGATAAAAGCATCCCCGGTATGGAAGAAAGATTATATAAACTGTCCGAGGTTGCCTATCCTGAACCGACTCAGGGGAAAATGAGGCTGGCAACCTCCGGCGACGCACCCCAGATTGTTGACTGGGTCAGAAATTTTCACCAGGAAGCAATACCCCAAGAACCTAATTTTAATATTGAGGAATTGATACAAAAAAAGATAACCAACCGGGATATTTTTCTCTGGGAAGATACAGAACCTGTTTCTCTTGCCAGCAGGAGCAGGCCAACTGACCATGGTATTGTAATCAACCTTGTCTATACTCCACCGGACCAGCGTCAGCGGGGATATGCGACCAATCTGGTCGCACACCTCAGCCAATACCTGCTAGATCTGGGTTACGATTTCTGCTGTCTGTTTACCAACCTGGCCAATAAAACGTCAAACAGCATTTATCAGAAAGTCGGTTATAAACCTGTAACAGATTTTCAACAGATTTATTTTAGAAAATGAATCTCATAATAACTGATACTCTCCCCGATAGTGAAGAATTTTTCCACCTTTTTGAAACCACAGGCTGGAATAAGGATTACAGGGTAAATCCGGAAGAATTGTTCCTGGTCCTTAAAAACAGCTGGTTCTGCCTTTCCGGCTATCTCGATAACAGGCTTATCGGCTTTGGCAGGATTGTGTCAGATGGATTACTGCATGCAATGATTTACGATATGATAATTCATCCTGATTATCAGGGCTATGGCTATGGAGCTCTTATATTGAAGAAATTGCTGGAAAAATGCCAGTCACACCGTATCAGGGATATTCAGCTTTTCAGCGCCCGTAATAAAATGGGCTTTTATAAAAGATTCGGTTTTACAACCAGACCAGCTGAAGCCCAGGGAATGGAAATAAAATATAGAATTTCAGAGAACAAGGAGCAGTTATGATCAATGTTAATGAATACTTTCATGGCAAAGTAAAATCACTGGGATTCGAAGATGAAGAAAGTAAAGCAACAGT